>VBKL01000048.1 GCA_005879805.1 Deltaproteobacteria bacterium
CGGAGATGCTCTCCACCTGCCCGCAATACTGCGGGCATTGCACCCGCATGGATCTGGTGGGCAATTCGGTACCGCAGGTACAGAAGCTCCGATTTGCGCTGGCGCCGAAGGACCGCTATTCGCAAATGCTCGAGTATTTGAGAAGCAACCCCGGCGTCCGCGACGTGGTCGTCTCCGGCGGCGATATCGCCAACCTGCCCATCGAGCAGCTCGAATCGTTCGTCTCCCAGCTTCTCGACATCGAGAACATCCGCGACGTCCGCCTCGCCTCCAAGGGACTGATGGGCATCCCGCAGCACTTCTTGCAGGACAAGGTCCTGCAGGCGCTCGATCGGCTGGCCCACAAGGCGTTCGAGCGCGGCATCTCCCTCGCCCTGCACACGCACGTGAACCATGCCAACCAGGTGACGCCGCTCTTCGGCAAGGCGGCCAAGAAGCTCCAGGAGATGGGCTTCCGCGACGTCCGCAACCAGGGTGTCCTCTTGCGCGGCGTCAACGATTCGCAAAAGGCGCTACTAGAGCTCTGCTTCATGCTGCAGGATCACGCCCACGTCCTTCCTTACTATTTCTACATGTGCGACATGATTCCCAACTCGGAGCATTGGCGGACGAGCGTGGCGGAATCGCAGAAGCTGCAGCACGACATCATGGGGTATCTGCCCGGATTCGCCACCCCGCGCATCGTCTGCGACGTGCCCTTCGTGGGAAAGCGCTGGGTGCACCAGGTCGCCGAGTACGATCACGAGAAGGGGATCTCGTACTGGACGAAGAACTACCGGACCGGGATCGAGGAGGACGATCCGGAGGCCCTCACCCGCAAGTACGAGTACTACGACCCCATCTACCTCTTGCCCGAGTCCGGGCAGAGATGGTGGCGGGAGCAGGCCGCCCGTCAGATGTGATCGAGGAGGGCGAGGTCGGCTCGCGCTCCCGACGCAGAGACCACCACGCCGGGCCTGAGCGGCGCCACCATGGCGAGGGCCGAGGCGCGCGGATGCGCCGGGAAGAGCCCGCGCAACTGGTGCGAAGGCCAGAGACGGATCCGGTGCCGACCGCTCCGCACCAGCACCTCGCGCAGGCGGGCGAGAAGGGCGTCGCGCGCCCCTTCGCTCGTCCATGCCGCATCGAGCACGTCGATGGCATCGCGCGCCATGCGGACCATCGCCGCTCCCTCCCCGCCTTGGTCCCGCACCGCGATTCCCCATTCCGGCTCTGCCACGCCGCGAGCGCGCGCCAATTCGCGCAGCCGCCGCAGCTGGAAACGGAGCACCCAGCCGTCGCGGGCCAGGGTCAAGTCGCCGTTGTTCGCCCGGCTGCGCGCGAAGAGCCGGGTGAGCCCGGCCTCGTCCGCCGGCACCGCATCCTGGGCACCCGATCTCGGCAGATCGGAAGAATCGGCCGTGCATTCTTCGCTGCGCAAGGGCCGGAATCCGAGCCGCTGGTAGTACGCGGTGCCGATGTCGCTGAAGAGGATCGCCGCATCGGCGCCGCGGGAGGCGTGATCGGCGATGGCGAGCTCGAGCATCCTTCGCGCATGCCCTCGCCGCCGCAGCACCGGAGGCGTGAAGACCGCGCCGACGCCGAGGATGTTCAAGGGCTTCCCCGCGCAGGTGCCGCGCAGGTCGTAGGCCTTCATGGCCGCGAGCAGCCGGCTGCCTTCGAAGAGCCCGATCAGACGATGCCGCTCGCCCGCCTCGCAGGCCTCGGCCAGGCGGCGCTGGAAAGCGATGAACCGGTCCTCGGAGAGCCCTCCTCCCCAGATGGGGTGGACCCCGCGGAAGTAGGCGTCGCGCTCCGCCCCGGAAAGCTCGCGCAGCTCTTCCATCGCCGCCGTCCGTTCTATCAAAACCGGTGGGGCGTTGTGGATGCTCCGCGCCTTCGCGCTCCGCCCGTCGCTGTCGCTCGCTGCCCATGGTCGTGTACGTTGCACTGGTGAATCCGCTCGAGCACGTACGGATCTTCTCGCTGCGGGAGGCGAACGCGCTGGTGCCCCGGCTGCAAGAGCAATTCGAGCAGATCCGCGAGCTGCGCTCGGAGCTTCTCGCCGTCGAAGGCCAGCTGGCCTCGCTGGGTCACCCGATTTCCGAGCCCCACGAGGTCGATCCGCGAGCCCCCGCCGCGGTGCAGCGACTGCAGCGGGTGGCGAAAGACCTCTTTGGCCAGATCGTCGGGATCCTGGGCGGGCTCGGCGAGCTGGGCATCGAGGTCAAAGCGGCCGACGGCCTCGCCGATTTCC
This sequence comes from Deltaproteobacteria bacterium, assembly GCA_005879805.1. GTDB lineage: Bacteria > Myxococcota > Myxococcia > Myxococcales > 40CM-4-68-19 > VBKO01. The sequence goes on from VBKL01000048.1 coordinate 2,237, forward strand.
GCAGCCGCCTGCACGGCCGCACCGTCTATCTCTGCTGGCGGTTCGGCGAAGAGGCCATCACGCACTACCACGAGCTGCACGGCGGGTTCGCCGGCCGCCGCCCGCTCCCCGCGGACGGCGACTTCGTCGGCGACCTGTTGCAATGACCGCTCAGTAGGAGATCGAGAGCGACAGCGATACGCAGTTCCCGCCAATCTTCTCGAATCCCGCAATGCAGGTGAAGTCGCACGAGCCGAAGACGCAGATCGGCGAACCGCCCGGAGGCGCGCCGCACTGCGCGCAGGTCGGTCCGCAGCTGCTCTCGTCCTGCGGGACGCAGTCCTGTCCGCAACTGTGGAATCCGGCCGCTCCGCACCGGAAAGTGCATCTGCCTCTGAGACAACCCGCTACGAAGCCGGGGGGTATACCCGCGGTGCAGTCTTCGCAGACCTTCACCCCGCAATCTTCGGGGGTGTTGGTGCACGGGCCGTCGACCACGATCGCGTGAGCGGTCCGTTCTCCGGGCGGAGCGACCTCGTTCGAGCCGCTTCCGCAGCCGAGCGAGACGAGCACCAAAGCCGTCGCAACCAGTTTCGCCATGGAAATCCCCCGTTCTTCGCGGCCGCTCAGAAGCTCGCCTCGCAGCTCACCTGGAGGCAGAAGGTCGCGCCAAGGAAGGCCGCTTGTGTCGACACGACGGGCCAGACGACGGCGCCGGGAGCGACTGTGACATTCGGGAGATCGCTATCGACCCGCGTGCCGCTCGCCCAGGCGACGTCGGCAAACAGCGGTCCGGCCGAGGTGGAGAAGGAGAACGTCACGTTCGGCGCCTCGCGCGCGGAAGCGAAAGCACGGGTAGCGATGCAGGACCGCAGGTCAGGCGATACGGGAATGGTCGGCGGCGAGGCGAACGCAGACGCCGCGGCAAGGTAGACGCAGAGGTTGCGCGTGATTCGCGGCGTCGCCGTTCCTGTGCCACCCTTGGCGAGAGGCAAGAGAGGTACCCATGCCGAATCCAGCGTCCCGGAGAGTCCGGCCATGGGAATCCGATCCGCGGCCGCCTCATAGGAGGCGATCTCGTCGCCGCCGCCCTTCATGTGCGTCTGCGCGTGGGCCGCAGGCGTCGCGAGTAGCGCGTAAGGCGCGCTCGCCAGCGGCGTCCGCGGCGCCATCTCCGGATCGGAGCCGGCCGTGATCCCCAGCCACAGTTGCCGGCCATCGACGACGGCTGCGAGAGACACCTGGCTCGACGCCGTTGCGCCGCCCGAGGAATCGCCCAGCACCACGTCGAAGAAGCCGTCCGACGGGTCCACGGAATGCTGCTCGGACCAGAGCGGCGCCCCGGCCGACGCAGTTTCGTAGAGTGCAAAGGTGATGGTCAGGGTCTGGTTGACGGGCGACCCGTCCGCCTTGAGCAGCCGCCCCTGGTAGATCAGTTGCGCAGGTACGCCGCTCGCGAACGTTCCCGATGAAGCGAGCAGAGCGGCAGCGAGGACTCGAACCGAAAAGCTCATTTCAGCGCCCTTTCGTTTGCAACGAGACGCCATCCAGCGTCCGGTGCGTGGGGGATTGCGCAATCCAGGAAAGCTTGGAGGACCCGATCCAGCCGACCATCGAATAGGAGCGGGAGTGCATGAGGCCGCCGCCGCTCGAGAACGCGCCGACGACCTGCACCGGAGCGCGGCCGACGTCGGCGTCGCCCGGTTTCCAGCAGCGCCGGTCGGGAGCGCACTGGAAGCCCGAAGGGCAACGCCCGTCGGCCGAGCACGCCATCTGGCCGCTGCGGAGGTTCGGGTCGTAGCATGCCGCGCATAGGCCCAAGGCAAGCGCCGCGAGAAGGGTCCGCTTCATCGCGCGACCTCGCCGGAAGGGACCGCTTCGATCAGGGGCCGCGAGGCCGCCCGGAAGAGGAGACCGCCCGCGCCGAATCCGACGGCAGCCGAGGCGAGCAGGATCCTCGAGAGCGTCTGTGCCTTCTGCCCCTTCGCATCGAGGCCCGGGTCGAAGGGACGGCCCGCGGCAGCGTCGCCTTGCATCTGAGCCGCCGCGCCGCGCGCCTCGAGGCCGAAGTAGACGGCGAACGCGAGGGAGGCGGCGGCGGCCCCCGTCGCGATCCACCCCGCCCGGCGGGTCGTCCAGAACGGAGCTGTCGCCTTCGCCGCCACCGCTTCGGGGGGCGCGGCGCGCAGGGCAGGTGCGGCCGCCGGAGCCACGAGAGCGGGCGTGCGCGGCATGGCCGCGATCGACGGCGCGCCGGGCGGCGGTGGAGGCGCCTCGGCGAGCGCTGGATTCTTCACCTTGCGCTCTTCGAGGATCGAGGCCAGCCGCTCGATCTTCGACTCCGCCTCGGCGCGATTCGCGGCGTCAGGCTTCCGCTCGAGATACGTCCGGTAGTAGCGAACCGCCTCTTCCGGACGGTTGGAGAGCCGGTACGCCTGGGCGATGTTGTAGAGGAGCCCGGGCGCGTCCTTGTAGCGGTAAGCCGCTTCGAACTCGGCGATGGCCTCGTCGTACTTGCCGAGGTCGAAGGCGCGCAGGCCCACCGCGTAGTGCTCGCGCGCCTTGCCCGCGTCTTCGCCGCGCGCCGCCGACGCGCATACGAAACCCGCGCCGAGCGCCACCGCGAACAGCCGCCGGAACCGGAAGGAACGGAAACGCTGCACGATGCCCCCTTTCGTCTCGCGACGGATCCGCCAGGGCCGGCAGACGCGCGATGACGAGACCCGGGAAGCTTGCCGGGGCGGAGTGGCACGGCACAGCGGTCAAGTGACGGAGCGCACACCGTCAGGTGGCGGATGCCGGGACCTCGAAAGACGGCGGCTGGGAAGCGCTACCGGCGGACCGCGATCATCTCGATCTCTACCCGCGCCCCCTTGGGCAGCGCGGCGACCTGCACCGTCGAGCGCGCGGGCGGCGAGCCGCTGAAGCGCTTGCCGTAGACCTCGTTGACGACCGCGAAATCGGCGAGGTCGGCGAGGAAGATGGTGGTCTTCACCACCTGGGCGAAGGAGGCAGAAGCGGCCTCGAGCACGCCGCGCAGGTTCTCCATCACCCGTTCGGCCTGCGCGCGGATGTCGCCCTTCACCATCTCCTGCGTCTTGGGATCGAGCGGAATCTGCCCGCTCGTGAAGACGAGATCGCCGGACACGATCGCCTGCGAGTAGGGTCCGATGGCCTTCGGGGCCTCGTCCGTCGCGATCACCTGGTTCGCCATGGGCGCGCGGGATACCGGACGGCCCGCGGCGGGTCAAGCACGGAGCGCTCTTAAACGCGCTCGACGGAATGTACGCCGGGGATGGCGCCGATGGCGCGCAGCACGTCGTTCAGCTGCTTCACGTCGACGATCTCGATCTCGAAGGTGGAGATGGCGCCCTTCTCGCCGTTCGAGCGGGCGTTGGCCTGCAGGATGTTCACGCCCACGTCGGCGAAGGTCTCGCTCATGCGCGCGAGCAGGCCCTTGCGGTCGTCGGAGCGGACGCGGAGGTTCACCGCGCGCTTGAATTCGCCGTGCACGTCCCAGGTCACGTCCACCCGCCGCTCGGGATCCGTCTCCAGCGCCTTCTTGCACGCGCGGGTGTGGACGGTGACGCCGCGGCCTCGGGTGATGAAGCCGGTGATCTGGTCTCCCGGCACTGGATTGCAGCACTTGGCGTAGCGCACCAGCACGTCGTCGACGCCTCCGATGCGCACGCCGCCGCCCGCGCGATTGCGCTGGGCGACGCGGCGGAACAGCTCGGTGAGCCGGCTCGGATGCCCGTTGGCGGCGCTGTCGCCGTCCTGCTGCGGCTTCTTCTCGGCGAGCTTTTCCGGCGGCAGGAGGCGCTGCAAGACGCTCGCGGGAGAGAGCTTTCCGTACCCGACCGCGGACACCAGATCTTCGGACCGGGCGTGGCCGTATTCGTTCGCCACCTTCTGGAAGTCGGAAGTCTTCACCATCTTCGAGAAGGTGAGGTCGAAGCGGCGGAACTCGCGCTCGAGCAGATCGCGTCCGATCTCCAGCGACCGCTCGCGCTGCTGCATCTTGATGAAGTTGCGGATCTTCGCCTGCGCCCGGCTGGTCTTCACGAACGCGAGCCAGTCCTTGTTGGGCCGGACGCTCGCGGCGGTGAGGATTTCCACCGAGTCGCCGTTCTTCAGCTTGTAGCGCAGCGGCACGATCTTGCCGTTGACCTTCGCCCCCTGGCAGTGGGCGCCTACCTCGGAATGGATGGCGTAGGCGAAGTCGATGGGACAGCTCCCCTGGGGGAGGCTGCGCACGTCGCCTTTGGGCGTGAAGCAGAACACTTCGTCGGTGAAGAGATCGACCTTCACCGTCTCGAGGAACTCGCGGGGGTCCTTGAGGTCCTGCTGCCACTCCATGAGCTGCCGCAGCCAGGCGAACTTCTGCTCGTCCTTGGCGCTCCGCCCTTCCTTGTACGCCCAGTGCGCCGCGATCCCCTCTTCCGCCACCTGGTGCATCTCCTCGGTGCGCATCTGGATCTCGATGCGCTCGCCGGTAGGCCCGATCACCGTGGTGTGCAGCGACTGGTACATGTTCGGCTTCGGGATCGCGATGTAGTCCTTGAAGCGTCCCGGCACCGGCTTCCAGAGGGAGTGGATGAGGCCGAGCGCTTCGTAGCAGGCGGGGACCGACTTCAGGATCAAGCGGAAGGCGACGATGTCGTGGACCTCGGAGACCGAGTTGAGGTCGTTCTTCCGCATCTTCTTCCAGATGGAATAGATGTGCTTCGGACGCCCCTGCACGGAAGCCTCGAGGCCCGCCTCCTCGAGCTTGGTCTTGAGGAGCTGCACCACGTCTCCGATGAACTTGGCCCGATCCCTCTGCGTCTGCGCGACCTGCTGCTCGACGTCGGAAAAGTCCCGCGGCTGCAGGTAGCGGAAGGCGAGGTCCTCGAGCTCGATCTTGATCCACTGGATGCCGAGCCGGTTGGCGAGCGGCGCGTAGATGTCGAGAGTCTCCTGCGCGATGCGGTTCTGCGCCTCGGCCTTCATGTGCTCGAGGGTCCGCATGTTGTGGGTCCGGTCGGCGAGCTTGACGAGGATGACGCGAATGTCCTTCGCCATCGCGACCAGCATCTTGCGGAAGTTCTCGGCCTGCTTCTCCTCCTGCGTGGTGGGCCCGTGGGAGAAGGTTCCCAGCTTGGTCACTCCCTCGACGAGCGAAAGGACTTCGTCCCCGAACAGCTCGCGGATCTCGGCGGGGGTCGCGAGCGTGTCCTCGATGGTGTCGTGGAGGAGCCCGGCGACGATGCTGGCCTCGTCGAGCTTCAGTTCGGCGAGCAGCCCGGCCACCTCGAGCGGATGGATGAGATAAGGCTCTCCCGACTTCCGTACCTGGCCCTGATGGACCTTGGCGCTGTAGACGTAGGCCTTCTTGATGAGGTCCAGGTCTGCGTCAGGGCGGTACTGAGCGACGCGCTCCAGAATGTCGTTCAGCCGGATCATCGCGCTGCGTAAGAAGGAGAGCGTAGCCCACGGCGGGGCGGTCAGCAAACGAGCCACGTCCTCATTTGACGCGTCGCAATGCCGCGGGATTCAAGCTTGCAGGCCGATTTGACCCCGGATTGGGCCGCCTCTACACTCCGCGCCCCATTCCGATGGCCGACGCAGCGACGAAGGCGTGCGAGCGCTGCAAGACGCAGAATCCCGCCGGGGCGAACTTCTGTTTCCACTGCGGCTGGCCCTTCGGCCGCGAGCCCTTGGCTCCGCCGCCGGTGGCCGAGCCGCAGGATCCGTTCGCAGACTGGTCGGACGCCACCGAGCGCGTCGACCTCGACAACGAGCAAGCGCGCGAGGACATCCGGGCCCGCCTTGCGGAGCTCGCGCAGGAAGCGGAGGAGTCGGAGCCGCCTCCTCCCCCCGAGGACCAGGCTCCGTTCCCGGCCCGGCTCTACATCGAGGAAGGTCCCGGGTCGGGGACCACCTTCCCGCTCCGCAGCCGCGAGACGCTCCTCGGGGCCAAGGCAGAGGTCGATCTCTCGGCCGATCCCTTCGTCGGCGCGCGCGCCGGCCTGCTCACTTTCGAGGAGGACCGGCTCTACGTCCGGGACGACGGCTCGGTGAATGGCGTCTACTTCAAGCTGCGCGAACCCGCCCGGTTGCGCCGCGGCGATCACTTCATCGCGGGCGAGCGCGTCGTCCGGTACGACGGAGCGGTCAATTTCTCAGCCGACGTTCCGGCCCCGGGGTTCCTCGGCGCCGCCCGGCCCGAGGGCCCCGTCCTCCGCGTCACGGAGCTTTTGCGCGGAGGAGCGACGGGACGCATCTGCTACCGGAAGGGACCGGTCATCTCCGTCGGGCGCTCCGGTTGCGACCTCAATTTCCCGACCGACCAGCGGATCTCCGCCAAGCACGCCGAGATCCGTGTCGGCCCCGACGGAACGGTGACGCTGGCCGATCTGGGATCGGCCCGTTCCGGCGTCCTCTTGCGGCTGCGCCCCAACGAGCCGCTGCAGCTCTTCGACGGAGACGTGCTCCAGCTCGGAGCGGTGCTGCTGCGGGTGAAGTTCTCTTGAAAGAGGTCTAGGCCGGTTCCTGCTGCGTCATGCAGTGGACCGCGCCGAGTCCCCAGACCAGGTCCACGGAGTGGATTCCGACCACCCGCCTGTCCGGGAAAGCCTGCCCGAGCACTTCGAGGGCGCGGCGATCGTGGGCGTCGTTGAAGGTCGGGACCAGCACGACTTCGTTGCCCACGTAGAAGTTCGCGTAGCTCGCGGCGAGCCTCTGCCCCTCGAAATAGAGGGGCGAAGGCATGGGGAGCGGAACCACGTGGAGCGGATGGCCGTCCTGGTCCTTGGCCAGTTCCAGGCGGCGCCGCGCGTCGCGGAGCCGCTCGTGGTTCTCGTCGCGAGGATCGTCCTCCTGCGAGACCAGCACCGTGCGGGGACCGGCGAAGCGGGCGACGTCGTCGACGCGCCCGTGCGTGTCGTCGCCGGCGATGCCTTCGGCGAGCCAGAGGATGTGGCGGGCGCCGAGGCTCTCCCGCAGGACGTCCTCGATCTGCTCGCGAGAGAGATCGGGATTGCGCGCCTGCACCGGCGAGAGCAGCGACTCCTCGGTGGCGAGGAGCATTCCCCGTCCGTTCACGTCGATTGCGCCCCCTTCGAGGACGACGCGCTTCCCCTCCACCTCGGGGAACGCCTGCGGCAAGCCGAGCGCCTTGGCGAGGCGGTCGCCGGCGGCGGCGTCGTTCTTGTGGTTGCGGTACTTCGACCAGCCGTTGAAACGGAAGCTGAGCAGCACCGTGCCGCCGTCGCTCTTGTGCAAGAAGAGCGGCAGCGAGTCCCTCGTCCAGGAGCGGTCGGTGCGGATCTTGAAGAAATCGATGCGCGCGAGATCGACGCCGGTCCGCTCCAGCAACTGCCGCGCGGAGCGCTCGGAGGTGGCGTCGTTGACCAGGATGCGGACCCGCTCGCCGACCGAGAGGTGGCGGACCACCTCTGCGAAGACCCAGGGAATGGGAGCGAACTTGCGGGGCCAGTCCGCGACCTGGTGCGGCCAGGCGATCCAGGTGGCCGCGTGGGCTTCCCATTCCGCCGGCATGCGGTACCCGCGCAGTGCAGGCTGGGGGATGGCGCGGGCTGGTCTCAAACGGCGAGTCTCCTGATCGCGTCCGGAAGGACGCCGGGGAAGGAGCGGGCTTTGTCCGCGACGGGCAGAGCCCGAAGGGTGGAGCGTCGGGAGGAGCGGGCTTTGCCCGCGACGGGCGGAGCCCGAAGGGCGGAGCACCGGTGGTGACTGCACACGAAAGAACCTCCCCCCGAGTGGAGCCTTCTAGCGGGCGCCATCGTGGAGCGCACCGTCGCAAAGCGGGAGCGCCGCTGTCAACCGGAAGCGATGGGAATGCAACGCGGCTCCGCACACAACTGTAACGGCGCGGCGAACGACTCGCAACGATTCGAAATTACTATTGAATTATCGTCAGGACCCGGCCGATGGGAACGGCCACCACCACCGTCGCCCCTTTCGCGGTCCTTCCCCCTGCGGGGCGTTCTGGGCCTTGGGCGACGTCGGCGGCGTCGGAACGCGCAGGAGCGGCTCCGCCGCCTGCAGCGACGCTCGCTTCTCGCGAGCCTTGCCGGGGACGGCGAGAAGCTCGTCGCGGAACTGCTCGGCCGTCTGCGGGCGGCGCCCGGCGTCCTTCTCCAAGGAGCGCAGGATGAGCGTCTCCATCGCCTCGCTGATGGGCGCGTCCGGCTGTCGCTGCCGCGGCGGGATGGGACGGTCGTGCACCTGCTTGGTGAGGACTTCCATCGAGTTCGCGCCGTCGAACGGAAGATGGCCGGTCGCCATCTGGTAGAGGATGACGCCCACCGCGTACAGGTCGCAGCGGGCATCGAGATGCGTTCCGGTCGCCTGCTCCGGCGCCATGTACTGGGGGGTGCCGCAGACCACGTCCACGCTGGTCAGCCCCGGTCCTTCGGCGTCGAGCAGCTTGGCGATTCCGAAGTCGAGGACCTTGACGAAGTCTTGCTGGTCGCGCCGGTCCTCGACCATCACGTTCTCGGGCTTCAGGTCGCGATGGATGATGTTGTGCGCGTGCGCTTCGGAGAGCGCGGCGCAGACCTGGGCCATGATGTTGCAGAGGCGATCCTCCGCGAGCGGCCACTCGTCGCGCAGGATGACGCGGAGGTCCTTCCCCTGCACGAACTCCATCACGATGTAGAGGGTCCCGTCCTTCTCCTGGCGCCCGAAGTCGAGGACCTGGATCACGTTCGGATGGTTGAGCCTGCTCGCCGCCTTCGCCTCCCGCTCGAACCGCCCGACGATGGTCGGGTCCTCGAGCAGGGCCGGCTTGAGCATCTTCAGGACGACCGGACGATCGAGGGCGAGGTGGCGGGCGCGGTAGACCTTTCCCATGCCGCCCTGCCCGATCAGCTCCTCGACATGGAAGCGACCCGCGACCGTTCGCCCGACGAGGGGATCGGTCGACTTCGCCGCGAGCGGGCGGGTCTTGGGCTGCGACGGCGTGAGCGAGGCTCCGCAGTAGACGCAGAGAGCGTTCGCCGTGGGCGGCAGCGGCCGCAAGCAGCGAGGGCAGGACGGCACCGCTACGGTTCTCGGGAGGCTGGCATCGGATCAGGCGTAGGTTCGCACAGCGCCGAGCCCTTTTCCAACGGCGGAAAGGTAGGACCGTTGGCAGCCGGAGGACAGCTCCGCGGTGCCGCAAGCTCGATTCTGCGCTAGATCCGAGTTCCCTCCGCAGCGCTGCCGGTGCCTACCAGACCATGGCGAAACCCGCTCCGCCTCCCCAGAAGCCGCGTCCCGCGAGACCGCTGCCCCCGCGCGCGCCCAAACCCAAGGGCCCGTCTGCCCGCGCGCGGATCAGCGCCATCGCCCGCGACGGCAGCCGCTCCGCCGACTACCTGCTCTTGAAGGACGAGACCCGGGTGGGAACGGCAGTCTCCGACGCCGAGGTGAAGCTCGACGACGATCCCTTCGTGGCGCCGGTGCACGCCGTGCTGCGCTTCGAAGGGCAGCAGCTCTACGTCGAGGATGCCGGTTCGGTGAACGGCGTCTTCCTCGGCTTCAAGGAGCGCAAGATCGAAGGCGGCGGCGAGCTGCGCCTCGGACGCCAGCGCCTGCGCATCGAGTGGCTGCCGGACGACCGCGAGATGGTCGGCCCGGATCCGATCTACGGCAGCCCCGATCCGGGCTACGTCGCCCAGGCCGTCCAGCTCTTCGAAGGGGGAATCGAGGGCGACGTGTTCCCGCTGCGGGCGGGAGAAAACATCGTCGGCCGCGCGGCGGGAGACATCACCTTTCCGCACGACGGATACATCTCGAGCAAGCACGCGAACATCGCCATTTCGGGCAAGACGATCTCGGTCAAGGACCTCGGATCCGCGAACGGCACTTTCGCGCGCATCAAGAACCGCGCACCGGTCGCCCTCGGCGATCTGCTCCTGATCGGCGAACAGATCCTCCGCGTGGATCCAGGGGGCTGACGCTCAGGCCGTCCGCTGCAGCTTCTCGCAGAGCTCGCGGCGCACGCGGGCGCGGAATCGCTCGAGCCGCATGGTGACCGCGCTCTTCCCGACACCCATGCGGTCGGCGATCTCGCGGGCCGACAGGGTGCCGTCGAGGTAGAAGAGCCGCACGGTCTCCTTCTCGGGGCCCTCGCGGAGATTGTCGATCACCTCGCGCACCGCCCGCAGCTCGGCCTCGCGCTCGAGCTGGGCGCTCACCTCGGGGACGCTGTCCTCGGCGAGGCGCGACTCCCGCATCGCCTCCTCGACGGCGCGGACATGGGTCGCGCGCGAGGTCAGGTACGAGCGAGCGCGGTTCCTGGCGATGGTGAACAGCCAGGCGGAGAAGCGCTCGGGGTCCTTCAAGCCCTTGACAACCTCGCCCACGACCTTCGGGAGGCGGAGGCTCTGGGTGACGGACGACTCGGCCGGGCTCTCGGGGAGGATTCGCGCGTTCGCGTTCGCGGTGGGCATGGCTACTAGCAGCCCGCGTGCCCATGCCAAAGAAACGGCGGTTCCCGAGTGAAATCGCGGTTTTGTCGCACACTGTAGGCTGCTGTAGGCCCCCGGCACCGCGACATGCATGTCAGGGCGGCCGAGCGCCGACGCCGCTTGCGCGCTCCTGTCGTTGAGCTAGGTTGCCGCGGATCCCGTGCTTCTCGGCGCCGTCAACGACAAAGCCCTCGCCAACCTCGGCTGGAGCTCGCTCTGCTCGGAGCTCGCTCACCGCGCCCGCACTCCGATGGGCAAGGAGAGATGTCGCTCCCTCGTTCCCGGAGATTCCGAGGAGGAAGCCGCCCGCCGCCTCGCCCGGGTAGAGGAAGCAAGGGAGCTCCGCCGTCTCGACCGCGAGGTACCGCTCGCCGATGCCCTCGACGTGCGGCCGGCCCTGGGCCGGGCCGCTCGCGAAGGGACCCTGGAGCCACACGAGCTTCTCGCCATCGCCCGGCTGATCCGCGCCGCCGTCTCCGCGCGGCGGTTCTGCTTGCCGCTGCGCGATCGAGTCCCGCTCCATGCGGAGCTGGCCGAGACCTTGAGCGACTTCGAGCCGCTCGCCCAGGAGCTGGAGCGCGCCTTCGACCCGGCCGGCAAGCTGCTCGATACCGCGAGCCCGCTCCTCGCCGAGCTGCGCGAGCGGTCCCGCGGGCTTCATCGGAGCATCAAGGCCCGCCTCGAGGAGATGCTGAAAGACGAGGAGGTCGTGGGGATGCTCCGCGACGCCTACTACTCGGTGCGCGGCGACCGCTACGTCGTTCCGCTGCGGGCCGAGCACAAGACCCACCTTCCCGGCATCGTGCACAACGCCAGTGGAAGCGGGCAGACGCTCTTCGTAGAACCACAAGAACTCGTCGAGCTGGGCAACCAGCTCACCATTGCCGACGCTTCTGCGCTGGAAGAGGAGCAGCGCATCCTGGGCGAGCTGTCGGGCGCGGTGGGCCGGCGCGCCGAGGCCCTCGCTCGCGACGTCGAGACCCTCGCGACGCTCGACGAGACCCTCGCGGGAGCGCGCCTCGCAGACGATCTTTCCGCGGCCCCTCCTCGCCTCGCCGATGCCACGCGGGAGAGCTTCCGTCTTTCGGCGGCGCGCCATCCCCTCCTCGTTCTGCAGATGAACGCGCGAGGCCGCGGCGGATCGGTCATCGCCAACGACATCGAGCTTCCCGCGCCCGCTCGCGCCCTGGTCATCTCCGGTCCCAACGCTGGCGGCAAGACGGTGACCATCACCGCGGTCGGGCTCTCGGCGTTGATGGCCCGCGCGGGATTGCCGGTGGCCGCCGCGGAAGGGTCGCGGATGCCGCTCTACCGGACCGTGTACACGGCCATCGGAGACGAGGGAGACCTCTCCCGCGATCTGTCGACGTTCACGGCCCACCTCACCTCGCTTCGCCACATCCTCGAGGCAGCCGGTCCGGGGACGCTGGTCCTCATCGACGAGATCGCCGCGGATACCGACCCGCGCGAAGGCGCCGCCATCGCCGCGGCAGCGCTCGAGAAGCTGGTCTCTGCCGGAGCGCAGGTTCTCATCACCACCCATCTGGAAGAGCTCAAAGCGCTGGCGCTCAGCGACGACCGGTTTGCCTCCGCGAGCGTCGGCTTCGATGTCGACAAGCTGGCACCGACCTATCGCCTGCGCATGGGCGAGGTGGGGCGCAGCTCCGCCATCGAAATCGCAGCGCGCGTCGGATTACCCGCTGACGTCTGCGCCCGGGCCAAAGAGATCCTGGGCGGAGGGAGCTCGGCGCTGGCCTCGGCCCTGGAGCGCCTGGAAGCGGAACGGGCGGCCGCGTCTCGCGCCCGCGCCGAGGCGGAAGCCGTGCGCAAGAGCCTCGCGGAGGAGCGCGAAACGATGCAGGCGGAGATCGAGGCGCTTCGTGCCGCGGAGCGCGAAGTGCGTTCCGGAGCGCGTGCCGAGCTGGTGGAAGATCTCGCCCGGCGCAAGCAGCAGATCGCGGAGATGGTCGCCCAGCTCCAGGCGGCGCCGGCGCTCGCCCGGGCGGTCGAGGCACAGCAACAGATCGCCCGCCTCGAGGCGGAGGAAGAGCGCGAGGTGGCACGCGAGGAGGTCCGTGCCGAGGACGCCGCCGCAGCAGCCGGAGGTGAAATCCGGCCGGGTGCCCCGGTGCGTCACGCCAGGCTCGGCGTGGAGGGAACGGTCATCGAGGTCGACGAAGCGGGCGCGCTCGTCCAGATAGGTGCGCTGCGAACCAAGGTGGCGCGCGCAGACCTCGTGCCGCTCGCGCGCAAGCCGAAGGGCGACGCGGCTGGCTTCCGCAAGACCGCCCGGGAAAAGATCGCTCGCGCGGAGGCCGTGCGGGCCGCTCCGGCGAGCACGGTCATCCGGCCGCTCGACGTCCGGGGGTTGCGTGTCGACGAAGCGCTGCGCGCGCTGGAAGAGGAGCTGGACCGGCGGTTACGGGAAGGCGCCGAGGAAGTGCAGGTGCTGCACGGTCATGGGTCGGGCGCGCTGAAAGCAGCCATCCGGGAGCATCTCGCGCGCAGTCCCTACGTGCGCAGGGCGCGGGCAGGCGCTTCACACGAAGGCGGTGACGGCGTCACCGTCGCCGAGCTGCGCGGGTAGAACGACCCTCGGAGCGCCGCCAGGCGCTCCGAGGGTAGAAAGTAACGAAGTACGCTGCGGTGAGGCGAAGTGCTTCCCGGCTTAGCCGCCGGCGGAGCAGACACCCGAGAGGCAAAGCAGGCCGGTGCAGCAGGCCGCTCCCGTGGCGCTGCAGGCTGCGGTCTCCGGCAAGCAGACAGGAGGAGGCGGCGGCGGAGGCGGCGGCGGCGGAGCCTGCGGGTCGCACGCGCCCGGGTAGTCCCCATGCGCGATGTGAGCCCGCACGGCCGACTTGCCGACCCGGATCGTGTGCTCATTGCAATGGTTGCCGGGCGGAATGTGGCAGATGGTCACCTTGCAGTTCGCATCGTCGTCGTCGGACTTCGACGACATGCTGAACGAGTGCGACGACAAGCTCTTCGACTGGTCGTGGTCGTCGTCGGAACCCTTGCACTCGTCGTCGTCCTTGTCGTTCGACTTGACGCTGAGCGAGGACTTGTCAGCGGACTTGTCGTGATCCCCCGACTCGTCGCACTCGTCCTTGTCGTCGCCCTTGCTCGACGCGTCATACCGGCCGTCCGCCTTCGACATCGCGGACGTGTCCGACCTGGACGTCAGCGCGGTGCCGCTCGGAGCGCCGCCGCACGCCGACAGCAGCGCTGCCGAGAAACACATCACACTGATAGAAATCCATCGCGACTGCATTGGAAAAACCCCCCGTAGATGTAGGATTCGTTAAGAGATTCGACTCAGCCGACCATTTCTGCTCGTGCGCTTGGATCGCTGGCCAGGTGGCCCCCCGCCACCGGCCATTCCGTCTGTAGTACAGCGATCCCCCCCGTGCGCATTCCGCAGCCCCCTGAAGTCAGCCTGCACTGCAAAGCTACAAGGCACCCTAGATCGGGTCCCTGGGGCGGGGAAAGGGTCACTCTGTAAGGAGAAGTGCGACCGGCAGGGACGCCAATGCATCCTCTACGCGGATAACGCCGTCCTTGACGACACATCGCTCACCCGTGAAGGCATCGGTGAGAGCTTGGCCTTCCTGCGCGAACGGGACGCGGACGGTAGTGTCGCCGAATGCGGTCGCCGGCAACAGTCCTTTGGAGTCGAGAAGGCCGGCGACGAGCCTCGGCGCAATGCAGATCGCCGTCCCGCCTTCCTTTTCCCGGCGGGCAAACGCCACGAGGCGCTCGGCGCGATTCCCCTGGGGTTCGAGCGGCAGATATTCGCCATCTCCGAAAATACCCGGGTTGTCGCGCCGCGTTCGCAAGCCCGACTGGGTGAGGAAGAGCTTGATGCGGCCATCGGGCCAGGATTGGTAGAGCTCGCGGGCAAGCTCTGCGCGGGGTTTCTGGTCGTCCCGCACCTCCTGGAGGATGCGGTTGCGGGTCTCGAAATCGACGGGCCTGCGATTGTCCGGGTCGACGAGCGAAAGGTCCCACAGCTCGCTGCCCTGGTAGATGTCCGGCACGCCCGGGGAGGCGAGCTTCAACACCAGTTGCGATAGCGAGTTATGGGCGCCGACGAGCCCGATCTTGTCGGCGAACGGCAAGAAAGACTTCCAGAAGGCGTGCTTGGGGGGAAGCGCGAAGAGGTCCTTCACGAACGCCTGGACCGCGTCCTCCCAGCTCCGGTCTTCCTGGATCCAGCTGGTGTTGACCTTCGCTTCCTTGACTGCCTTGAACATGTACTGCGAAAGGCGCTGCGAGAGCGATTCCATCTCCGCGGGCGGAGGCAGCGCGCCGGCATGGCCGTTCGGCCATACCCCGACCAGGGTCTGGAAGAAGAGCATCAGCTCGTTCCGATCGGGCGCCTTGCGGCCGTCGACGTCGCGGAGGAGTCCGTCGACCTTGCGCGTCCAGGAGGAGAGCGCGGACGCCCAGTCCTTCGGCATCTCGGAGAGGCCGTCGATGCGCGTGCGCACGTCCTCGCCGCGCTTGGTGTCGTGGGTCGAGGTGGCGAGCAGTGTGCGCGGAAAGGACCGTGCGCGGTGCTCGTTGAAGGCATGGAACTGCTGGACGGTTACGCCGAATCGATTCGGCTCGCCTCCCACCTCGTTCAGCGAAAGCAACCGGTTGTAAACGTAGAAGACCGTGTCCTCGAGGCCCTTGGCCATCACCGGTCCGAGGACCTGCTGCAACTTGATGACGAAGGCGAGCTGGAGGGGACGCTCCGACTCCTCGACGTAGTCGGCGAACTTCTGCAGGAGGATGTCGGCGATGAAATCGTAGATCGACGCGTTCTCGGCCGGGTTTCGCCGCTTGGCGCAGGCGACGGCCTGCAGCACGTACTTGCGATCGCTCTCGTCGACCGTGCCGTCGTCGCCGACGTACGTTCGATACACCGGGAAGCAGGCAACCACTTCGATGAGCGCCGCGCGCAGGGAGTAGAGCGTGAAGTCCCGCGTCCAGCGATTGGCCTCGGAGATGCGGTTGAGCTGCCGCGCGAGGAGGTTCATCTCGGAGGCGAGCGCCGTGTAGAGGATGAGCTTCTTCTTCTGGTAGACGAGCTCGTCGAAGTCGATGCGTCCGCCGATGTAGCGCGAGTAGATCTTGTCCATCGCGTCGCGCGCGCCGGGATCGACGAAGAGCCCGTTCACCTGGTTGAGGAAGTCGTATCCGGTGGTGCCGCGCACCGCCCACGACTCGGGCAGCCGCTCGGTGCCGGCGAGGATCTTCTCCGCCACCACGAAAACCGGCTTGTAGAGCGGCGAGGCCTGCCCGGCGGTGGCAATCTCGCGGCCGAGCTCGTCGCGGACGACCAGCTCCATCTCCTTCCAGTCCTCGCCGCGGCCTTCGACGAGCACGCGCGCGCGGTCGAGGATGTGGGAGTCCTGGAGCAGACGGAAGTAGCGTGTCGGGTAGGCGAGCCCGTCGGGATGGTCGACGCGGAAGCCCGTCACCAGGCCCCGGGCGAGGAACTGCAGCGGAAGGCGATGCGCCTCCTCGAAGACCGCGGGATCCTCGACGCGGATGGCGGCGAGGGAGTTGATGTCGAAGAAGCGCCGGTAGTTGATCTCCTCGGAGGAGACGCGCCAGTGGGCGAGGCGGTACGCCTGGGCGGCGAGGAGCTTGTCGAGCAGGTCGAAGCTGCGCGGCTTTCCCGGGACGCCCGAGTAGAGCGCGACGTTCTCCTCGAGGTGCTGGCGGATGCGTGGGTCGGTCGCGCACAGGGCCGCCACGCGGCGCTTGATGACTTCCTTCTCCCGGCGCCGTTCGTCGAGCCGGTCGGGATCCTGCTCGTGCCGGGTCGGCAGGTGCTCGATGGCGGTGAGAATGCTCTTCAGCTCGTCGAGCGACGGGTCGCCGCGGGGAAGACGCGCCTCCAGGTCCGCGAGCCGGTACGAGAGGATCTCGCCGTAGCTGCGCGGGCTGAGCGGGAAGACGTGATCGAAGTAGGTGATCTGGAAGTTCCCGTTGAGCAGCCGGAGCTTCAGCTCGCCGCGCTCCAGGACCGCCCCGTAGCGGTCGCCGAGGATGGGGACCAGCACCTTGTCCTCGAGCTCCTCCTTGACCGGGTGCCATTCGACGTCGAAGAAGCGCGCCGCCCGGGCGGAAGGGCCGTTCTCCAGCAGGTCCATCCACAGCGAGTTGCCGGACCCGATCCCCATGTGGTTCGGGACGATGTCGAGGACGTGTCCAAGCGACTTGTCGCGCGCGGCCGCGCACATCGCGGCGTGGTCCTCGGCCGTGCCGAGCTCGGGGTTCAGCTGCTGGTGGTCGAGGACGTCGTAGCCGTGGTTCGAGCCGGCGGCGGCGCGCATGTACGGCGAGGTGTAGAGGTCGGTGATCCCGAGATCCTCCAGGTATCCGGTGATCGCCGCCGCGGCGCGGAACCCGAAACCGCGGTGCAGCTGCACCCGGTAGGTCGCGAGCGGCAAGCGAGCAACCGACAGCTCGGCCGCGATGTCATCGAGCATCCGGCGGGCGCGAGCATGGGGCAGCTCGCCGAGAAGCTCGCGGACCTGACGCACGACCGCCTCCTCGCAACGGGCGCGCGCTCGCCGCAAAGAGGCGGCGGGGGCTCAGCCTTTACGCCCGTGCTTGTCCGCAAGATGCGTCAGGTGCTGCGCCATCGCCACCACTTGTGGCTCCGACCATAAATCGGGGAGCCGCCAGGGCAGCCGCCAGGTCCAATTGTGCGGACCGACCGTGCCGGGCGTGTTGAGGCGTTCCCGCCAGCCGAGCGCATCGTTGATGGGAGTTTCGATGGCGTCCGAGCCTGCCGAATAGAGAAGCTCGAGCAGCGCCGCGTGCGTCTCGCGGGTGAAGCGGCGCGTATCGCCGCGCAGCTTGTCGAGATAGGGCTGCTTGAGCTGCTCGCGGCGCTCGTGATCGGAAAGCCCCTCCCACCAGGTGACGAGCGATTCCGTGTCGTGAGTCCCGGTCACGGCAAGCGAGGCCGGGGGGAAACGGCGGACATCGCGGGGCACGCCCTGATCGTTCTCCCAGCGCAGCACCTTGGTCCCAGGAAGGCCGTTGGCGGTGAGGGAAGCGCGTACGAAGTCGGGAACCGTGCCGAGATCCTCGGCGAGCACCTCGGCCTTCTCGCCGAAGAGAGAGAGGATCCGCTCGCCCTGCCGGCGCTGCGCCTCTTCTTCGGCAGGGACGAAGAACGCGGGCTTCAACTTGTCGATCGGTCGGGCGTAGGTGCGGTAGAGGCCCACCACGTGATCGACGCGGAAGGCGTCGTACAACTCGGCCGCCCGGTCCGCGCGCATGTGCAGCCAGGGGTCGCCGGCCGCGCTCATCTCCTCCCAGCGCGGAACAGGTAGACCCCAATCCTGGCCATCGGCCGAATAGGCGTCGGGAGGGACCCCGACCGTCGCGTCGAAGCGGAAGAACTTCTGCATCGCCCACACGTCGGCGGAATCCTCCGCCACCATGAAGGGCAGATCCCCGAGCAGCTTGACGCCGATGGCATTCGCCTCGCGCCGGCCCTTGCGCACCTGCTCGTCGGCAATCCACTGCATGTAGGCGAGGGAATCGATCTGAGCGCGCAGCTCGATGCGCATGCGCTCGAGCGCTTCGGGATCGCGCTCCCGCAGGGGCCGCTCCCAGTCGCGCCTGCTCTTCTGGCGCTGGTCGTGCAGGGCGCGGTAGAGGGCCCAGTCCTCGAGCCAGCTGCCATGCTCCTGGCGAAATCGTGCAAAGGCCTTGGCCCGCTGCCCCCCGAGCCGCATCTCGCCGCCTTCGAAGTGGCGGAAGGCGCGCGAAAGCGCCGAGCGCTTCACCGCACGGTACTGCCCGAAATCGACGCGGTCGGCTTGCCTCGCCGCTTCGAGGCTCTTGCGCTCGCCGTCGGTCAGCTCGCCGCCCAGGTCCTCCACCGAGTCGAGATCGATGAAGACGGGCTCGAGCGCGCAGGAGCTGGAGGCGGCATAGGGGCTGTCCTGCCCGGGCGATACCTCGTTGAGAGGCAACAGCTGCCAGAGCGTCGAGCCGGTGGAGAGCAGGAAGCGGGCGATCTCGCCTACGTCGCCGTAGTTGGCGAGGTCGCCGCGATGGCCTCGAACCGAGGAGAGAGGAAGCAGGATGCCGGCGCGCCGGCCGAGATTGAAGCGGTGTGCCACGGCGACGCTTCATGTACGCCTTGCGGTGGACGTGCGCCAGTGATGACCGCTTCGTTGCTTCCCGCGCTACGGCTCTGATAGAGCGGCTGACATGGCGAAGAGGCAGACTACCGACCATGGCGAGATCATTCACTTCGCGGGTCGGTTGCGCCTCTTTCCGGTGGCGAAGAAGGGCGACCCCCTCACGGTGCGACTGGCGAGCCGCGAGGACGTGCAGCCGGACGAGGTGCGGGTTGGCTGGCCGGCTTGGTTCCGGCCGTTCATCGACGGCCGTCTCGTCTTCGTTTACGACGATCAGGCCGGCCGCGCGGTGACCCGCGAGCAGGCCCGGGCCGAGGCCGCCGAGGGCCCGGCGGGGCCTGCCGGCGAGGCTTCGCCACAGACGGCCGAACCGTAGCCGCCTCCGGCTCCAGCCCTTCTCGACGCGGAGCCGAGGCCGGAGCGAGGGTGATCCGGCGCCGGACAGGATCCGCCGCGGCCACCCGGACTCGCAGCGTATCCCCGACTCCGTAGCTGACGCCGCTATTGCCGACGCGTAGGCGATGCAGCTCCTCGTCGAGCTCGACCGAGTCGCCGAGCTCCTCGGCGGGGATCATTCCTTCGACGAACACCTCGGCGAGCTCGCAGTACAGGCCGCGCTCGGTCACGCCGGAGACGACGGCCTCGTACTCCTCGTCGATCTTGTCCTGCATGAACATCGCCGCGTAGTAGGCGTCGATGTCGCGCTCGACCTTCATCGCGGCGCGCTCGCGATCCGAGCATTGCGCCGCGACGCCCGCCAGGAACGCCTCCATCTCGGCGCGCTCCGACTCCCGCGGCGGCTGCCCGCCTCGCGCCCAGTGCTCCTTGAGGAGCCGGTGGACCATGAGATCGGGATAACGGCGAATCGGCGAGGTGAAATGAAGATAGGTCGGAGCGGCGAGCCCGAAGTGGCCGATGTTGTCCGGGCTGTACTGCGCCTGCATCATCGCGCGCAAAAGCAGCGCGTTGAGCGCCTTCTGCTGCGGCCTTCCCTCGAGCTCGTGGAGAAGCTCGTTGAGATCTGCCGCAGAGGGCTTCTCCGGCAGCTCGAATCCGTGGGTGCGGGCGAGTTGCGCGAACGCCTCGAGCTTCTCCTCGTCGGGCTGATCGTGGATCCGGTAGACCGTGGGAAGACCGCGAGCGTCGAAGAAGCGGGCCACCGCCTCGTTGGCCGCGAGCATTAGCTCCTCGACGAGGCGATGGGCGTCGTTTCGAGGGCGCTTGACAATCTCGCTCACCGTCCCGTCCTCGGCGAGCACGATCTTCGCCTCCGGCAGATCGAAGTCGATCGATCCGCGCTCGCGCCGCATCTGCGTCAGCTTCTTCGAGAGCTCGTGCGCGAGTTGCAGGTCAGGCACCAGATCGAAAAGCTCGCCGGCCGAGGAATTCTCGAGCGCCGAGGCGACCTGGGTGTAGGTCAGTCGCGCGTGGCTCCGCATCACGGCTTCGTAGATATCCGCGTGGAGCGCCCTCCCCTCGCCGTCGAGCGCCAGGTCGCAAACCATGCAGAGGCGATCGACGTCGGGGTTC
This sequence comes from Deltaproteobacteria bacterium, assembly GCA_005879805.1. Classification (GTDB taxonomy): domain Bacteria; phylum Myxococcota; class Myxococcia; order Myxococcales; family 40CM-4-68-19; genus VBKO01. The sequence continues at coordinate 22,365 of VBKL01000048.1, forward strand.
AAGGAGCAGATCCCGTTCGAGAGCCGCTCCGGCAGCATGGGAAGCACGGTGCCCGGAAAGTAGACGCTGGTCGCGCGCCGCAACCCTTCGCGGTCGAGGCCGCCGCCGGGCTTCACGTAGTGCGCGACGTCGGCGATGGCGACCACCATCCGGTAACCAGACCCCACCCGCGAGACGAAGACGGCATCGTCGAAGTCGCGGGCATCCTCGCCGTCGATGGTGACGAGGGGCAGCCTGCGCAGGTCGCGGCGGCCCGCCGTCTCCTCGCGCAGGACGTGGTCGGGCACGCTTTCGGCTGCGAGCAAGGTGGCGCGGTCGAACTCGTCGGAGAACCCTTCCGCGTAGGCGCTAGCGAGAATCTCGAAGCGCGCATCGCCGCTCGTTCCGAGGCGCGCGATCACCTCGCCGGAAACGCCGCCCGGCTCGCGGATCAAGCGCACCTTGACGAATTCGCCGTCCTTGGCGCGAGGATCCCGCCGCACCGGGATGGGATGGACGAAAGTCCGATCGTGCGGCTCGACCCAGATGTTCTTGGCCTGCACCCGGTAACGTCCGAGGAGAAGCTGGCGGCGCCGCTCGACGACTTCGGCCACCTCGCCGATCGTCCGGCCGTCGCGGCCCCGCGAGGTGCGCACGCGGACGACGTCGCCATCGAGCGCATCCCGGGACCGGCCCGGCGGGACGAAGACGTCATTCTCGCGTCCCCCTCCGCCGGCGAGGGGCGAGACGAATCCGTAGCCCTCCGTCTTGAGGTGCAGGGTCCCGACGAGTTCATGGCCGGGCTGCGGCGGGCCCGGCTCCGGGGTCGCGCCGGCGCGCCTTTGCGATTGCGCGACGAGGAGCGCGGCGGGCATGGTCCTGCGCCGTCCCTCCGACGGACCATCGGTCCGGGTCCTCTCCGGCGGATGTTCGACGGAAGGCTGCGGCCGGTATCGCTTGCCGTGGTAGGTCGCGGCGCCTTCGTGCACGAGCTTCTGCAGGGCGGTGCGCAGCGCCTTGCGTGCTGCAGGGCCGAGCTGGAGCTGGCCCGCGATCTGGTCGAGGGTCGCTCCGGAAGACCGCATCTCGCGCAGGGCGCGAGAGACGGCCTCGAGATCAACTTTCATGTCTGAACCTAGTTCTTCTTGTTGCTTGGGGTGGCGGCAGGGGCCGGCTTCTCGCCGCCTTCAGGGGCGGCATAGCCAGGCACGTTCTTCGCCAGAAACGAGTTGAGCGAATCGCACAGCTCCTGCGGCATGTCGGCGGCGAGCTTGTGGCGGCAGAGGACTCGCGTCGCCTTGTAGGTACGAACGAACGTGATGCAGGGGGGACAGAGGGAAAGGTGCGCTTCCAGCGCCGCGGCCTTCTCCGGCGGGAGGGAACCGTCGACGTATTCTCCGAGGAGTTCGACGCAGTCTGAACAGTGCTCGAAGAGGCTCGTCATCGACGTTCCATTGGTTTCAGGATCGATGCTCCGCCGTTGCGGGCGATTCGCAGGATACCTGCATCGTTCACTGTCCGAAAAAATCGCCGAGCTTCTCGCGGAGCGCCAGCCTTGCGCGGTGCAGACGGCTTTTCACCGCCGGAACCGTGAGATCGAGCGCGGAAGCGATCTCCTCGTTGGAGAGCCCGTCGACGTCCTTGAGCAGGAACACGGTCCGATAATCCTCCGGCAAGGCAGTGACCGCCTGGTCGATCGCCTGCCCCAGTTCGCGATCCATCATCTGCGTATCGGCCCTCTGGGACCAATCATTTTGTGGCTCGAGGAACCCTTCCACCGAGAATTTCGGTCCTTGGAGCTCCAACGGTTGGTCCTGCAAGGCATCGGGAGCGCGCCGCTTGCGCCGTAACCGCATCAGGGCGCTGTTCGCCGCAATGCGGTAGAGCCAGCTCGAGAACTGGGCCTCTCCCCGGAAATTGGGCAGTTTCTGGTAGGCGTTGAGGAAGGCTTCCTGGAGCACTTCCTGGGCGTCGGCCTCGCTCCCCGTCATGCGCAAGGCAAGCCGGTAGAGCTGCCGCTGGTGGCGCGCCACCAGCTCCGCGAAGGCGGCGCCGTCGCCGCGCTGGGCTCTTTCGACGAGCTCGCGGTCCTCGGGCTGTGCGCCCTGGCCCGCCGCAGCGGGCGCCTGTGCTGGCTGATCCGCCATCGAGGGGCCGCGACCCTAGGATACGCGCCGGATCCGGTCAAGGATGCTCCGCGCCTGCGCGCTCCGCCCGTCGCAGGCAAAGCCCGCTCCTCTCCAATGCTCCGCGCCTGCGCGCTCCGCCCGTCGCAGGCAAAGCCCGCTCCTCTCCAATGCTCCGCGCCTGCGCGCTCCGCCCGTCGCAGGCAAAGCCCGCTCCTCTCCAATGCTCCGCGCCTGCGCGCTCCGCCCGTCGCGGGCAAAGCCCGCTCCTCTCCAATGCTCCGCGCCTGCGCGCTCCGCCCGTCGCGGGCAAAGCCCGCTCCTCTCCAATGCTCCGCGCCTGCGCGCTCCGCCCGTCGCGGGCAAAGCCCGCTCCTCCGTCATTCGGGGAAAATCTTGCCGGGATTCAGGAGATTCTCCGGATCGAACGCGTGCTTGAGCCGCCGTTGCAGCTCGATGACCGGGGCGGACTGCTCGCGGGAAAGGAACGGGCGCTTGGCGAGACCCACGCCGTGCTCCCCGGTGATGGTGCCGCCGAGGCGCAGCGCCGCGTCGAGCACCTCGATGACCGCCTCCTCTCCCTCGTGGCGCTGTTCCAACGAGTCGAAGAGCAGGTTCACGTGGAGGTTGCCGTCGCCGGCGTGCCCGTAGCACGCGGTCGGCAGACCGTGTTTCTCGCCGATGCGGCGGACCTCGCGGATGAGGTCGACGAGCTTCCCCCGCGGGACGGCCACGTCCTCGCTGATCTTGAACGGGCGGATATCGGTGAGCGCAACCGAGGTCATCCGGCGGGTCTCCCACAGCTTGCGGCGCTGCGCCTCGTCCTGCGCTGCGAGTACGTCGATCGCGCCCTGCTCCGCGCAAAGCTCGCCGCTCCGGGCGAGCTCCTCGGCCACGCCGTCGCCGTGCCCATCGAACTCCACCAGCAGCGCTCCGCCGACTCCTTCGGGAAACTTGAACGGTGCGCGCGGCGCCACGGTCCGCATGGTCGGTCCGTCGAACAGCTCGCAAGCCCGGGGAAGCAGGCCGGCATCGAAGATGGCCTGGACCGAGGCGGCTGCCTCGTCCTCGCTGTGGAACAGCGCGAGCATCGTCTCCACCCGGCGAGGGAGGGGGATGAGCTTGAGGGTTGCCTCGGTGATGACGCCGAGGGTCCCTTCGCTCCCGACGAGCAGGTGCACGAGGTCGTACCCGGCAACGCCCTTCCAACTGCGGTGAGAATCACTCCGGGCTGCACGACGCAGACCATGTCGGCGCGCGAAATCTCGACGATGCGGTCCATCTTCTCCAGGGAAAGAATGATCCCGCCCCGCTCGGCGAGCGCGCCGCCGCTCTTGCCGCTGCCGGCGCCGCGCGGCACGACCGGGATCCGCGTCTCGCGGGAGTAGCGGAGGATCTTCGCCACCTCCTCGGCGCTGCGAGCCAGGACCACCGCCTGCGGAGGGAACTTGCCGAGGCCGCTCTCGTCCTGCTCGTAGGCCGCGGCGCGCTCGCCCTGCGGGAGCACGGTCGCGCCGGGCACGAGGCGAGAAAGATCGTCGACGAGACTCATCCGAACACCTCCACCGCGCTTCCCGTCAGGGCGAAAGGCGCCTCGCCGGCGAGGAAACGCACGACGCGGGCCACGTCCGTCGGGGTCATCTGCGGCTCGAAAGGAGTCTTCCTCAGCATGTCCGTATCGACGCTTCCTGGCAGCACGGCGGCGCAGAAGATACCCGCCTCGCGGCCTTCCTCGGCGAGCGATTTGACGAGACCCGTGAGGCCCCACTTGCTCGCGTTGTACGCGGCCGCCTCGGCGGTCCCCAGCGTGCCGCTGATCGAGCCCATGGCGATGAGGCGGCCGCGGTTCCGGGCGAGCCCCTTCCACGCCGCGCGCGCGCAGAGGAAGGCGCCACGCAAGTTCACGCCGAGGACCCGGTCGAACTGCTCGTCGGTGAATTCCTCGATCGGGCCGCGCTCGAGGACTCCGGCGTTGAGGACCACGACGTCGGTGGGACCGAGGAGCGCCTCGACCTCGGCGAAGAATCGCCGGACCTGCTCTCCGTCGGCCACGTCGCAGCGGCGGGACAGGTCGGCGCGCGCCGAAGGAACGCTTCCCGAAGCGCACAGCGCCAGGCGCGCTCCCTCCGCGGCGAGCGCCTCCGCGCAGGCGAGACCGATGCCCCGGGAGGCCCCGGTGACGACGCAGACCTTTCCTTGCAGAGACAGGTCAACCCTCCGCGCGCCGGGCGAGGCTCGCGCGAAGCTCGGCGTCGCGCTCGAACGCTCCCGCCCACGCTTCCACCGTCACGCGACTCTGCGGACGCTTCGGACCGCGAACCTGCATGCACCCGTGCTCGGCGGCCATGACCACCCCGGCACCGAGGGGAGCGAGCGCCTCCATCACGGACCCGCAGATGCGGTGCGCGAGGTTCTCCTGGAGGATGAGACGGTGGGCGAGCGCGTCCATCGCCTCGGCGATCTTTCCGAACCCAACCAGGTTGCGATCCGCCACGTACCCGACCGCGGCCACGCCCTTGTAGGGAAGGAGATGGTGCGGGCACATGGCGTGGAAATCGAGCTGCGAGACGATGACCAGCTCGCCCTTCTTGGGAGCCGGAACGAGCGAGCTCTCGAGGATGGCGACCGGATCCTTCCCGTAGCCGTCGAGCAGATCCTCGATCCACGCCTTGCTGACGCGTTCGGGAGTCCCGCGCGTCTCCGCGTCCAGCTCCGCGCCCGAGGCGAGCAGCAGGTCGGCGATGGCCTTGGCGACGCCTTCGCGATCCGCGGCCCGCGCCGGCCGGTCGGGGAGCATCAGCGGAAGCCCTCGGGGCCCCTGTAGCCGACCGAGAAGCCGGGGATCTCCCAGATGCGCACCTCGTAGAGACCGGGAAGCTTGCCGGTGAGCCGCGACCAGCACCAGGCGGCGACGTTCTCGGCGGTGGGGTTCTCGATGAAGTCGTTCAGGTTGGCATGGTCCGCTTTGGCGAGGATGCCTTCCTTGACCGCTTTCTCGACGTCTCCCAGGTCGACGAAGATGCCCGAGTATCCGTCGGGCTCGCCGCGCAAGGTGACTTCCAGCTTGTAGTTGTGTCCGTGCAGGTTGACGCACTTGCCCTGGTAACGCGGCAGCCGGTGGGCGGCGGCAAAGGTGAATTCGGCTCGGATCTCGTGCATCGGGACGCTCCCCGCGCTACGGCGCTCGAAGGCTGTTAGCTAGCTGTACTGCCCGGCGCAAGCCCGCGAAAGGCAGGCGGCGGAGCGCTTCGTCGATTTCGACCCATTCATGAGCATCGTGCTCGCCCGGATCGAGGCGCACCTCGGACGATTCCGGCACCCGCACCGCAAACGCGGTCTCGTGCGCGAACCGCGGCGGTCCTTCGCGCCGCACCACGGCCGGGTCCAGCGCGAAGGAGTGCACGTACCCGAGGTTCCGCACCTCGTCGAGCGTGGGGGCGAACCCGGTCTCCTCGTAAAGCTCGCGCGCTGCAGCGGCGTGCGCGGGCTCACCCGGCTCGCGCCGGCCGGTGAGGATCTGCCAGAAACCGCCCCGCTCGGGGGTCCGCCTCGCGAGGAGGACCTCGCGGCCGCGAAGCACGACGATGCTCACCGTCTCCAGCTCGGGCGGCACCTCGAAAGCTTCGGCCTCCCAGACGGCTGAGGAATTGGCGATGGCCCGTTCCTCGACCTCGGCCCGGTGCGGATCATCACCTCTTCCACCGAGGCGACGTATTTGCGCACGTCCTTGCGGTCGGGCTTCAGGTCGAGGATGGGATATCCGACCAGCTGTCCAGGCCCGTGGTACGTCACGTCGCCGCCGCGATCGGTCTCGAAGATCTCGAATCCGCGCGCCCCCAACTGGTCGCGAGACCAGAGTACGTTGGAAGGCTGTGCGCCCCGGCCGAGGGTGACGACGCGGGGATGCTCGAGGAGGAGCAGCGTGTCGGGAATGGTTCCGGCGGCGCGAGCCTCGACGAGCAGGCGCTGGGCCCGAAGGCCGTCTTCGTACTCCACGAGCCCGAGGCGTCGGACGTGCAGCGCGCGCATCGCGGGCGAAGATAACGGACTCCCGCGATCGATGCGCGATGGGATCAAATGTCGGCGCGAAGGGGACGGATCGAACGCTTGACGGCACTTTCCAGGTGCTGCTGACCTGCGACGGGTTTTCGAATTGCACCGGAGGTGGGTTTGCCTGTCCATTGCGGCCGCGTACCCGGTTGAGGGTATGTTCGCGTCTGGCGACGTCGTGCCAGACTGTGCTGTTCCGGAGAGGGGAATCCATGCCGATGCGAAAGCTCTGGCTTGGGCTCGCTGGGCTCGCTCTGCTCGTCTCCGCCGGCTGTGCAGGGAAAGCCAACGTCCAGACCCGCAAGCGCGCGGACTTCGATAAGAAGCTCGACCGGGTGCTGATCGTCTTCGCGCCCGAGCGGTTGGGCGATGACTTCGTGGTTGCCTTCAGGCCGCGCTTCGCAAAGCAGTTGCAGTCGCGCGGCGTCGAGTCGCAATACGCGATCGTCGAAGGCGAGCTGACCCTCGAGACGGCGCCTTCCCTCTCCGAGCAGGCGAAGGAGTTCCAGGCGACCTCCATCCTCTCGCTGCTCGCGGCGGGCGGCACCCTCAACAGCAACGGCTCGGTCGCCACGGCGAGACTCAACGGCAAGCTGATGGATCTCGGCCTCCGCAAGCTCGTCTGGCGGGCGGACATCGAGTACACTCCCGGCGGCACGCTGGTTTCCGTCGAGGAGCGGGCCGATGTACTCGTCCGCGCCATCCTCGATGCCCTGGTCGCCGACGGCCTCATCTCGGAACAGCCGAAGGCTTGATACCGCGGTCACTGCGCCGCGCCGGGCCTTCTCGCCTTGGGAACCGCCAGCATCTCCTCGCGCTCCTCGCGCAGGAACCAGGGAGGCGACGAGTAGACGTCCTCGAAGAGCGTCTCGCGGGGCGGATCGGGCTTCTTCTCCGCCTCGGCGATGGCCTCGTTCACCTCGCCGGCGAGCTTCTCGCGCAGCTCTTCGTCCTTGGCCTCGGTCCAGAGGCCGGCCGCGACGAGGCGGGTCCGGAACGCCTCGATGGGATCGCGCTTGCGCCAGATCTCCACCTCGCGCTCGTCGCGGTAGCGGGTAGGATCGTCCGACGAGCTGTGCGCGCCGATGCGGTAGGTCTCGCACTCCACCAGCGTGGGGCCCTGGCCCGCGCGGGCGCGATCGACTGCCGCCTTTACCGCGCCGTAGACCGCCTCGGCATCGTTGCCGTCGACCTTGATGCCTTCGAATCCGTACGCGACGGCCTTGACGGCGATGCTTTCGCTCGCGGTCTGCTTCTGCGTCGGGATGCTGATCGCCCAGTGGTTGTTCTGGCAGACGAAGACGACCGGCGGCTTGAAGACGCCGGCGAAGTTCATCGCCACGTGGAAGTCGGCCGAGGAGGTGGCGCCGTCGCCCATGTACGCGGCCACTACTGTCTTGTCTCCCTTGATGCGAGCGGCCATTGCGGCGCCCACCGCTTGCGGGAGCTGGCTCCCGATGCACGAGCTCCAGGAGACCTGGTTCACGCTTTTCGAGGCCATGTGCGACGGCATCTGCCGGCCCTTGGTCTCGTCGCCCGCGTTGCCGAAGATCTGGCAGAGGTAGGGGACCAGCGGGAAGCCGCGCAGGAGCATGGCGCCGCCTTCGCGGAGCGCGGGGAAGATCCAGTCGCCCGGCTCGAGGGCGGCGGCGGAAGCGATGGTGGACGCTTCCTGGCCGGTGCAGGCGCCGTAGAAGCCGACGCGCCCTTGCCGCTGCAGCGTCATCATCCGCTCGTCGAGAGTGCGCAGGCGAAGCATCTCGCGGTAGAGGCGGAGGAGCAATTCCGGCGCGACCCGCGGCGGCGCTCCTTCGATGCTCTTTGCCGTTCGCATGGGCGAGGGATTCTCCTTGGCTACCGATCGGCGAGGAGCAACTCGGGAGCCTCGAGGGCGCGGATGACCTCGTAGAGAAAGGCCGCTCCGATGTGGCCGTCGATGACGCGGTGGTCGAACGAGCAGGAGAGATTCATCCGCTCGCCGATCTCGATGCGTCCCTCGTTGACCACCGGGAGTTGCTGGATGCGATGCACGCCGAGGATCGCCACCTCCGGGTGATGGATGATCGGCGTCGCGTGCAGGCCTCCATCCTTTCCCAGCGAGGTGATGGTGAAAGTCCCGCCCTGGAGCTCGTGGATGGCGAGCTTCTGCTCGCGGGCCGCCCTGGCCAGCCGGTCGATCTCGGCGCCGATCTCGCGCAGCGAGCGATTGGCGATGTCCTTCACCACGAACACGGTGAGGCCCTGCTCGGTGGCGGCGCCGATACCGAGGTTGACGTCGTTCTTGACGATCAGCTCCTGCCGGGCCTCGTCCATGTTGGAGTTGAGGTCGGGGTACTTGCGGAACGCCGCCACCAGCGCCTTGGCGATGAACGGCAGGTAGCTAAGCTTCGCATCGCCCCTCGCGGCGAGCTTCTCGTTGAGCCGGGAGCGCAATCCGCTGAGCGCCTTGGTGTCGCACTCCTCGACGAAGGTGAAGTGCGGGGCGGTGAACTTGCTTCGCACCATCGACTCGGCAATGCGCTTGCGCAGGCCGCGGATGGGAATGCGCTGCTCGCCGCCGGAGGCAGGCGGGCGCTGCGGCGCTGGAGCGCGGACCTGCGGCGCAGGCTGCTTCTGCTGCTCGACGTACGCGAGGACGTCGTTCTTCATCACCCGGCCGAGCGGCCCTGATCCCTGGAGCGCGCCCAGATCGACGCCCATCTCCTTGGCCATGCGCCGGGTGACGGGGGTCGCGAGCACGCGGTCGCGCTGCTCGCCGTTGCCGCCGCGCGAGCCGGGAGCCGCCGAAACCATCGTTTGCCCCGCGCGGTTCTGCGCGGGACCAGGCGCCGTCGAGAGCGGAGCGGGTTCTCCCGCGGCTCGCGCGGGAATCGAAGGCGCCTCCTGCGCGGCAGGCGGACGCGGCGCGGCGGCACCCTGTTGCGGCTCGGCAGGCGCGCCGCCCTCGACCTCGAGCACCACCAGCGTGGAATGGACCTTGGTGACCTCGCCTTCCTTGCCGACCGTCTCCACGACCTTCCCGCGCCGCGGACTCGGGATGACCACCGTCGCCTTGTCGGTCATCACCTCGAGAAGCGGCTGATCCTCGACGACCTGGTCGCCGGGCTGGACGAGCCACTTGACGATCTCGCCTTCGACCACGCCCTCGCCGATGTCGGGCAGCTTGAATTCCCAACGGGCCATGAAGTCCTCCGGGGGCGTGCGTGCGGCCTTCTACCTCGAAGGTGTCGCAGGCGCTACGGCCGCCTTCCGCGAAGCTCGCCTAGTCCCTTACGGATGCGCGGAGCGAGGGGCAAGTAATCGTTCTCGAGCGTGTACGGGAACGGGGTATCCCAGCCGGCGATGCGCAGGATGGGCGCCTCGAGATGGTAGAAGCACCGCTCCTGCACGAGGGCCGCGATCTCGGCGCCGAAGCCGCAGGAGCGAGGCGCCTCGTGCACGATCGCGCAACGGCCGGTCTTCTGGACGCTGCGGGTGACCGTCTCGAGGTCGAGCGGCCAGAGCGTGCGCAGGTCGATCAACTCCGCGTCCAGGTCTGGCGATTCGGCGCAGGCGGCTTCCGCCTCGTGGAGCATCGCTCCGTAGGCGAGGACGGTCATGCCCTTGCCCTCGCGAACGACCTTCGCCTCGCCGATGGGAATCGTGTAATCGCCCTCCGGCACCTCGCCCTTCGCGGCCCGGTAGACGCGCTTCGGCTCGAGGAAGAGCACAGGGTCCTCGCCGCGGATGGCACTGAGGAGCAGCCCTTTCGCATCGACGGGATTCGAAGGGCACACCACCTGGAGCCCGCCCGCGTGGATGAAGAGCGCCTCCGGCGATTGCGAGTGGTAGTGACCGCCCTTGATTCCACCTCCGACCGGGGTGCGGATGACGAGCGGGGCGGAGTATTGCCCTCCCGAGCGGTAGCGGAGCTTCCCCAACTCGTTCACGATCTGATCGAAGGCGGGGAAGATGAAGTCGCTGAACTGGATCTCGGGCACCGGCTTGAGGCCGTACATGGCCATCCCGATGGCGGCGCCGATGATCCCGCCCTCCGCGAGCGGCGTATCGATGACGCGGGTCTCGCCGAATTCCTCGTAGAGCCCGGCGGTGGCGCGGAAGACGCCGCCGAACTTGCCGATGTCCTCGCCGAGGAGGACGACGCGCGGATCGCGCTTCATCTCGATCCTGAGTGCGTCGTTGACGGCCTGGATGATGTTCCACTGGGGCATGGCTACGAACCGGTTCGATCCTGTTCCACCCAGCGCTGGATGAAGAACTCGCCGGCTTTGTAGGAGCTGCGCACGAGGGGGCCGGCGGCGACGAATCGGAAGCCGAGCGCGAGGCCTTCCTCTTCCAGCTCGCGGAATACCTCGGGCCGCACGTACTCGACGATGGGAAGGTGCTTCTCGCTCGGGCGCAGGTACTGTCCCAGCGTGAGGATGTCGCAGTCGACAGAGCGCAGATCGCGCATCGCCTGCACCACCTCTTTCCGCTCCTCGCCCAGCCCGAGCATGATCGAGCTCTTCGTCCTCATGCCCCCGCGCTTGTAGTGACCCAGGACGGCGAGCGACTGGCCGTAGCTCGCGCGGCGGTCGCGGACGCGGGGCGTCAGGCGCTCGACGGTTTCGAGATTGTGGGCCGCGACCGTCGGCGCAGCGTCGATGATCAGGTCGAGAGCGGATTTCACGCCCTGGAAGTCCGGCGTGAGCACTTCCACCAGCGTGCGGGGCGCGGCGCGCCGCAGCTCGACGATGGCCTGGGCGAAGTGCGCGGCGCCGCCGTCGGGAAGCTCGTCGCGGTTCACGCTCGTGACCACGAGATAGTCGAGGGACAGGCGGCCGACCGCTTCGGCGAGGTGGCGCGGCTCCAGCGGATCGAGCGGCGCCGGGTTCCCCGAGGCGACGTCGCAGAAGCGGCATCCCCGGGTACAGACGTCGCCCATCAGCATGACCGTGGCAGTGCCGGTTCCCCAGCATTCGCCGATGTTGGGACAGCTCGCCTCTTCGCAGACGGTATGGAGCCCGAGCTCGCGGAGGGCGCGGCGGACCTCCTCGTAACGCCCGCCGCCCGGCATGGGGACCTTGAGCCAGCCGGGCTTGGGCTCGCGCCTCTGCGCGCCGATGGTGACGAGACCCGCCACGAGCGGGCGTACATAACCGAAAGCCGTGTTCAGTGCGAGCGGCTAGCGAACGTGCCGCGGTGTGACGGTGATGAAATGATCGAGGAAGCGGAGCGTGTTGGGCTTGGAGGGCAACGTCACGTTCCATTCCAGCGACGGACGGCGAATCGCGCACGTCCGCTCTTCGCGGTCGCTGTTCAGGACGCGCTCGCCGGCGACGGAGCCGAGCAGGATGGCGAGCGCCGCGAGCGAGCACCGCCTGTAGAGCCGGGCCTCGGACGCGGAAACCACTTGCATGACGCCCTCCAGGGTTCGGCCCCAAAACCCGCGGCCGGACCAGGCATTCCCAAGGGAGTGACCCGGGAGGGAATCCGGTTTCAAGGCTCCGTCCAGACTGCCGGATAACGACCGGAAGTCGGATACTTAGATGTGGATCGGCTTGCCTTTCACGCCGTGCGCCGCTTCCGTCACCGCCTCGCTGAGCGTCGGGTGCGGGCGGATGACGTGGACCATCTCCTCGCTCGTCGCCTCGAGCCGCAGTAGCGACGCAGCATCGGCGATCAGCTCGGTTGCGCGCGGCCCGACGATGTGGACGCCCAGGACCTCGTCGTATTTCTCCTCCCCGACCACCTTCACCATGCCCTCGTTCGAGCCGAGGATCTTCGCCTTGGAGTTGGCGGAGAAGGGGAACACGCCCGTCTTCACCTTGTAGCCGCGCTCCTTGGCGGCGCGCTCGGTGAGCCCGATCGATGCGACCTCGGGATCCGAATAGGTGGCGCCCGGGACGAGATCGAGGTTCACCGGGTGGGGCTTCTGACCCGCGATGCGCTCCATCACGAAGATCCCTTCGGCCTGGGCAAGATGCGCGAGCTGTGGATGGACGCGGCCCGGCACCGCAACGACGTCGCCGATGGCGGAGAGCCAGTGCTCGCCGGTGAGCAAGGTGTTCGGATCGACGACCACGAAACCTCGTTCCACCTTCACGTTGGGGAACTTCTCCAGATCGAGGTTCTCGGTGACCGGGCGCCGGCCGACGGCACAGAGGAACATCTCCGCCTCGAGCTCCTGCGTACCCTTGGCGGTGGTGACGGTCGCCTTCACTCCCGTCTCGGTGCGGTCCACCTTCTCCAGCTTGGCCGCGGTGAGGGCCTTGATGCCCCGGCGCCGGAATCCCTTCTCGAACTCGGCGGAGATGTCGTCATCTTCGAGCGGGACCAGCCGGGGAAGCCGCTCGACGATGGTCACATCGCTCCCGAACCGGCGAAAGACGGAAGCGAACTCGACTCCCACCGCGCCGGCGCCGAGGACGATGAGGCGCTTGGGGACGATCTTGTTGTCGAGCAACTCGTCGCTCGTGACGATGTGCGCGCCATCCACCTTGAGACCGGGCAGAAGCCGCGGCGCGGAGCCGCTCGCGAGGACGATGTGTTTCGCCTCGACGGTCTGGTTTCCCGACGATCCGCCCGAGACGTTGATGCGCCCGGGCCCGGCGAGCCGGGCGTGGCCGTGCACGCGGTCGACCTTGTTCTTGCGGAAGAGGAACTCGACGCCCTTGGCGTTCGAGGTGACCATCTTCTCCTTGCGCTTCAAGACGCCGGCCATGTCGACCGAGATTTCGCCCTTCACCTCGATGCCGTGCTCCTTCGCCTCGCGCGCGGTGTCCAGCACCTCGGCGGAGTGGAGCAACGCTTTGGTGGGGATGCAGCCGCGCAAGAGGCAGGTGCCGCCGAGACGCTCGTCCTTCTCGATGCAGGCGACCTTGAGCCCCAGCTGCCCGGCACGGATCGCGGCGACGTAGCCGCCCGGTCCGGCCCCGATCACCGCGACGTCGTACTGAGGCACTTCCCGCTCCTTTGCAGAAGGGCGCGTGGAAGTAGCCTCGGGCTACGGGCCTGTCAAGGTGGCCGTTGCGGGGTCGCGCGACCGCGGAAACGCACGGCGGAGCCGGCGCGCCTGGCCCAGCGGAGCCCTTGCTTGCCCACGTCCAACGCCCGCGCCCGGAGACTTCGCGCCCAGGCGAAGTGGGCGCTGAGCAGGGTCAACCCGACGATGATCAGGGGCAGCCCGGGCCCGGGAAGGATGAGCAGCAGAACGCCCACGACCAGCAGCACGATCCCGATCGAGATCGTGAGCGCCTTGCGCGCGTGTGCGGTCAGCCTATCCATCTCGAAGGAGTGAGACTTTAGTCCTAGTTACGCAAGCGGAACGGCCGGGCTCGCATCAGCCGCGCCTGACGGGGCTCAGGCCCGCCGATTCGCGGATGGCACTCGCAAGTCCGCCCCAGTCCCAGTTCTCGCGACCGCGGGCGAGCGCCGCAAGGAAATGATCGCGGGCGATTCCGGCCAGCGGGAGAGGCGAGCGCAACTCATCCGCCGCTTTCAGCATCAGGTTCACGTCCTTGAGGCCGAGCACCAGCGCGAATCCCGCCGGCTCGAGCTCGGTGTCGGCGATGCGGCCGCCGTAGCCGCGGACCGCCGGGGCGTCGAGGAACGTCGAGCCGATGAACCGCATCACTTCCCGCGGATCGATGCCGCCCTTCTCGACCAGCGCCAGCGCTTCGCCCAAGGACTCGATGAGCGACAGGATGACGAAGTTGCCCGTCAGCTTCACGAGGCTCGCCTGCCACGGCTCGGCGAGCGACAGCGATACCTTGCCGAGGGCGTCGAAGATCGTTGCGAGGCCGTCGGTCTCGCCCCCGGTCACGATCCAGAGCAGCTTCTTCTCCGCCGCCTCGGGACGGCCGAACACCGGTGCCGCGACATAGCGCTGGCCCCGGGCAGCGTGCTCGAACGCGAGCCGCCGCGCGAGCGCGATGGAGATGGTGCTCATGCCGAGGTGGGTAGCTCCGCGCGGCAGATGCTCGTAGAGGACGTGGGCGGCCGACTCGACCGCGGCGTCATCCGCGAGCATCGTCGCGACCACCTGGCAATCGCGCGCGACTTCCTCGATCGAGCGCTTCTCGGCGACGCCCGGCGGCGCCTTTGCTGGAGTCCGGTTCCAGCCGAGCACCTGGAACCCAGCCGAGGCGAGGTTGTGCGCCATCGGCCGTCCCATGCGGCCGAATCCGAGAAAGCCGATCGTGTCCACGAGCTACCGCCCGAACAGGGCACGCAGTCGCGCGCCAAGTCCGTTTCCGATCAGCGTCCCGTAGACCTTGCGACCGAGCCGATATCCCTTCGCGCCGTACGGGTAGTACCAGAAGGCCGGGAAGTTGAAGCGCTCCAGGTTGACGTGGCGGACCTCGGAGAGATCGCGCAGGCCATGCTTGCCGTGCACCCGCCCGAGGCCCGAGGCCTTCACCCCGCCCCAAGGTGTCTCGGGCGCGGCGTGCGTGTAGAGCGCGTCGTTGTGCATCACCGTGCCGGCGAGAAGCTGGTTGGCGACCCGATCCGCCCTCTCGCGATCGCGGGTGAAGACGTACGCTGAGAGGCCGTAGGGCGAGTCGTTGGCGAGGCGCACCGCCTCCTCTTCCGTGCGGAAGGTGAGGATGGGGAGCATCGGCCCGAAGGTCTCGTCGCGGACGATGGCCATGTCCTGGGTGACGTCGGTGAGCACGGTGGGCTGCACGAAGCGGGCGCCGTCCAGCGTCACCTTGATCTCGCCGCCCGCCAGCACCTTCGCGCCCCTCGCCTTCGCGTCCTCCAGGTGGCGGCGCACGATGTCGACCTGCATCTGCGTCGTCATCGCTCCCACGTCGACGTCGTGCCGGTTGGGCTCCCCCTGGCGCAATCCCTTGGCGATGCCGACCACCCGATCGGTGAACGGCTTCGCCACGCTCTCGTGCACGTAGACGCGCTCCACGGAGGCGCAGGTCTGGCCCGAATTGGCGAAGGCGCCCCAGGCCACCTTGCGCGCGGTCGTTTCCAGATCCGCATCGTCGAGCACGATGGCGGGATCCTTGCCGCCCAATTCGAGGACGCAGGGGATCATCTGCTCGGCCGCGGCGACGTTGACCTTGCGGCCTGTCGCCACCGACCCCGTGAAGACGATCATGTTGACGCCCGACTGGATGAGCGCCGCTCCCACGTCGCCGCGCCCATGCACCACCTGGACGAGTCCCCGCGGCACTCCCGCTTCCTCGAGAAGACTGCGGAGCTTCTCGGCGATGAGCGGGGTGAACTCGCTCGGCTTCAGCACCACGCCGTTCCCGGCGAGAAGCGACATCACCACGTCCCCGCCGGGGATGGAGAAGGGATAGTTCCAGGGCGAGATGATGCCGATGACGCCGCGCGGGTAGTAGCGCAGGTAGCTCTTCTTGTGCGGGAACATGTGCAGCGGCAGCTTCTCGTCCCGCAGGATCTTCCGGGCGTGCTTGGCGAAATAGTGGGTCAGATCGGCGACGGGCAGCACCTCCATGAAGAGGGCTTCGTTCTTGGTCTTGCCGTTCTCGCGCACGATGAGGTCGCCGACCTCTTCGGCGCGGTCGAGGAGCAACTGCTTGAAGGCGAGAAGGATCGCCTCCCGGTCGCGCAGCGGACGGCCGCTCCCCTCCATTTGCGCGAGCCGGGCGGAGACCGCCGCCTCGCGGACCGGCGCAGGCGTCGAGACGCGCACCTCGCCGACCAGCTTGCCGCTTCCCGGCTCGTAGACGGCGAGCGTGCCGTGCGGAGTCACCGTCCCTTGCGGGGGGCGAACCGACGGCGCGGAGTCGTCGAAAAGGGGACCGTCGAGCGGAAGGGCCTGCGAAGCGGTCTCGGCCATGGCTGCTCTCCTTGAGGTCCCGCCGTAACGCTCCTTGCCGCAGGATGTCAATGCAGCTTTCTCATCGGGGGGCCGGCTCCGCCTGCCCCCCGCACCCCCGCGGTCCGCCGCCGGGGACCCACGAGACCCGTCGTCGGCCCGCTTCCCGCCACGCCGGGTTTCGCCTTAGAACATGGTCCCGATGGAGTTGCGTTTGACAGGTGCGGCGGCCGAGGCGGTACGCGACCGGGCGCGGGAGGCGGGAGTGTCGGATCATCTGCTCCGCATCGCCGTGGTGGCGGGCGGGTGCAACGGACTCTCCTACGACCTCTACCTGGTGCCGGAGGCGCTTCCAGACGACGCCGTGGTCGAGTCGTGCGGCGTTCGCGTCGCGGTGGACACGGCGAGCGCGAGGCTCCTCGAGGGAACGCTGGTGGATCTGCGCGGCCGTTCCTTCGTCTTCCAGAACCCCAGGGCGCGCAAATCGTGCTCGTGCGGCGCGAGCTTCGAGGTCTAGATGCCGAAGCTCCTCCGGACCCTAGCCGCGATCCTCACCGTCGCGGTGCTCACTTGCCTCGTCGGGTTCGTGAGGGCACGCGTCACCGGACCGGCGGAGTCGGCCCGCGGCTGGATGATCGGCCTTCTCGTCTGTTTCGGCGCGATGGGGCTCGCGGCGCTCTACATGGCGGCGGTCGGCGTCTACCACACCATCCTGGCGCTCTTCGGCTGGGACGGCGGCCCGGGCATCCTGCGCAAGAACCCGCACTACCTTCCAGGAAGCGACGAACCCCTGGCGGACGACACGCCGCTCAAACCTCCGCTCAACTGATCACTCATCCGTGGAGAGCGCGGCGACGACCGATTCCCGGCGCGTCTCGAAAAGTCGAGCGGCAAAGGCGAGCAGGCCGCCGTAAGCGAAGCTCATCGCGACGGCCAGTCCTGCGTAGGCGACGGCGGCGGGCAATCCGAGAACCGCGGCGATCGCGAACGGTCCCCAAGCGGCGAGGCTCAAGAGCAGGAGCGCGAACATGCGCGATCCGACGGGACCGCTCCCTCGCACCCTCCGCAGGCGCATCCCGCGGACCGGTACCGGCCAGAGGATGCTGGAGACGTTTCCGACGGTGGCGAGGAGCGGGAAGAGCGCCAGGTGCGCGAGGAGAGCGATCGCCACCTGCTCCGCCGTCACCGGCCCCGTCGCGACGGCCACGACGATCAGCGCGGCGAAGATGAGGACCGAGAAGACGTAGGCGACCGCGTTCTTGGCGACGAGGACGGCGCGGGGCGAGACCGGCCAGAGGAACCACGCCCGCGCTCCGCCGAGATCGCGCCCGAAACAATTGGTGGCGAGCTCCAGCACGCCGAGGTGCGCGTAGACCGCGGCGAAGAGGAGCGGCTCGCGGCGGACGAATCCCGCGGCGTCCCGGAAGAAGACCGACCGCAAGACGAGGAAGCCGACCGACACCAGGATGATCTGGAGCCAGCCGACGCGCAGAACCGTCTTCGCCTCCTTCTCGACGAGCGCGGCGAGGCGGTCGGGGACCCCCGGGATCCGCCAGCCCCTGCTCTTCACCTTCGCCGACGGCGCCACAGTCACCTCGGCGGGACGCCGCGCTTCCCGGAGCGAGACGACGTGCGCGAGAGAGGCGCTGGCGAGACCTACGGCGAAAAGGAGAAAGGCGAAGGCAAGCGCGGGTAGCACGGCGCCGCTGGAGACATCCGCCGCGAAATGGGCGGCCCAGCCGGGCGGCGTGTACTCGACCGCCTTCCACGCGCTGCCGGCGAAGAGGCTCCCGACGCCGCGGCGGCCTGCCTTGGCGAGGCCGAGTTGGAACGAAGTGAACGCCGCGGCGAAGAAAACGACGCTGGCGATGCGGCGCACGGCGGGATGCGCATCGAGCGCTCCGGAAAGGGTGGCGACGAGGTGCAACAGGCCCGCTACCGCCCAGACGCAGAGGACCTCGGCGCTTAGAAGCGCGACCGGTCCGGGCATGCCGGGAATCCGCGATCCCGCGAAAGCCATCGCGAAAAGGATCGGCCAGAAGAAGAGCCAGGCCGGATCGAGCAACTCCGCCGCAAAGTTGAGCGCCGACACGAGGCGCGGAGGCACGGCGAAGACGAGGAAGCGGCGGGGATCGAAGAGGGCGCCGCTTTGTCCGCGGGGAAGCAGCGCGAACCAGATCCGCGCGAGGAGCACGCCCGCGAGCCAGGTGGCGAAGATGGCTACCGCTCCGCCCCGCGCCTCGACGCGCCCCGGAGCGTGCTGCAACTCGACGGCCTTGCCCCACACCGCCACTGCCACGCCACAGCTCACCGCGAGGCCGAGCAGGACGGAGAGGATGGAGAGAACGAGCCGCCCCCATTCGCGGCGCCGCGCGATCCTCCGCAGTGACAGCGTGAATCGCAGCCAGAGGAGCGCCCGGGCCTGGTCGCCGTATCCTCCGGCCTTCGACCTCCGCCCGTCCCCGGCGAGGCCAACTCCTGCCACCGTCACGGCAAGAAGCTCAAGGCCCGCGCTCCGCCGCGGCCCTCCCCGACGAGATGCACGAAAGCGTCGTTCAGGGTCTGCGCGAGCGGTACCGCGGAGACGACGCTTTCCAGGGTTCCTTGCGCGACCAGGCGGCCCTTGTGGATGACGCCGACGTGGGAGCAGAGCCGCTCGACCACCTCGAGGACGTGGGAGGTGAGGAAGACCGTGAGACGGCCGCGCTCGACGAGTCCGGCGAGAAGCGCGGTCAAGGAGGTCTTCGCGACCGCGTCGACGCCCTCGAAAGGCTCGTCGAGGAAGAGCAGCTCTGGACCGTGGATGAGCGCCGCCGCGAGCCCCAGCTTCTTCTTCATGCCGAAGCTGTAGTCGGCGATGAGCTTGCGGCCGTCCTGGGCCAGCTCCATCGCCTCGAGCAGCTCGTCGGCCCGGCGCGCCGACTCCGCCCTCCCCAGTCCGAAGAGGCGGCCGACGAAGGTGAGGTGCTCGCGCCCGGTGAGGCGGTCGAAGAGCAGCATCCCGTCCGGGACCACGCCGATGCGGCGCTTCACCTCCGTCGCCTCGCCAGTCACCTCGCGGCCGAGGACGCGCATGGTGCCCGCTGTCGGCGCGAGGACTCCGGTGAGCATGGAGATGGTGGTGCTCTTGCCCGCGCCGTTCTCGCCGAGAAAGCCATAGAAGCTGCCGCGGGGAACGCGCAGGTCGATGCCGTCGACGGCAAGCTGCTCGCCGAACCGGCGGACCAGGCCGTGCGTGTCGATCGCGAGGTGGCCCTCGCCCGCCTCCTCGATCATTCTTCCTTCGCGAGAACGGCGGACAGTCCCGGCGATCGGCCGGAGGCGCGCTTGCCGAGACCGTCGTGCGGCAGCGTCTCGTCGTGCTTGCGCTGCGCGGTGCCGGGATCGAGCGAGAGCCGGAACTGCTCGCGCCAGTCGAAGGCGTAGCGGGCACGGCTCAGGGCGTCGTCGCGGTCGCGCGCGCCGGGCCGGGCCCGCGCCACGTCGGCCGCATGGGCCGCGATCTTGTAGGCGATGATTCCCTGGTGGACGTCTTCGGCGTTGGGCAGGCTCAGGTGCTCGGCAGGCGTGACGTAGCAGAGCATCGAGGCGCCGTGCCACCCCGCCAGGGCGGCGCCGATCGCGCTCGTGATGTGGTCGTAGCCCGGCGCGATGTCGGTGGTGAGAGGACCGAGCACGTAGAAGGGCGCCTCGAGGCAGACCTCCTGCTCGATCTTCATGTTCATCTCGATCTGATCCATCGGGACGTGGCCCGGTCCCTCGATCATCACCTGGACGTCGTGCTCCCAGGCCTTCTTCGTCAAATACCCGAGCACCTTCAACTCGGCGAACTGGGCCTGGTCGGAGGCGTCGGCGAGGCAGCCCGGACGGAGCGAGTCGCCCAGGGAGAAGCTGACGTCGTACTTCTTGAAGATCTCGCAGAGCGCGTCGAAGTGGGTGAAGTACGGGTTCTCGAGACCCCTCGCCATCATCCACTGCGCCATGAGCGCACCGCCCCGGCTGACGATGCCGGTGATGCGGTGCTGCGCGAGGGGAAGGAAATCGCGCAGGATTCCCGCGTGGATGGTCATGTAGTCCACGCCCTGCTTCGCCTGTTCCTCGACCACGTCGAGCAGGTCCTGCGCGGAAAGCTCCTCGATGCGCTTCACCCGCTCCACCGCCTCGTAGGTGGGAACGGTGCCGAGCGGGACGGTGCTGGCGCGGATGAGCACGTCGCGGATGTGGGGGATGTCGCCGCCGGTGGAGAGATCCATGACCGTGTCGGCGCCGTACTCGAGGCAGGCGCGGAGCTTCACCAGCTCGCCGTCGACGTCGCTCGTCACCTGGCTGTTGCCGATGTTCGCGTTGATCTTGCAGGTGGCGGCGATGCCGATCGCCATCGGCTCGAGCTCGGGATGGTTGACGTTGGCGGGAATGATCATGCGACCCCGCGCCACCTCGCTACGCACGGCTTCCACGGGAAGCCGCTCGCGGCGCGCGACGTGCTCCATCTCCTCGGTCGTTACGCCGAGACGCGCGAAGTGCATCTGGGTGACGTTCGGACGACCGCGCCGCTGTTCGATCCAGCCTGCACGCATGGCGGTTTCTCCAGAGGGAGATCGACAGTAACGGCAGCGGCCGGGAGCGTCAATCGGATGCTCCGGCCTGCGGCCTCCACCCGTCGCAGGCAAAGCCCGCTCCTCCGTCCGCGCGGCCGGCGGAGGAGTCCCCGCCGGCCGCGAAAGCCTGTTGCGATGTCGCTAGTTGCTGCCTGTCGAGCTGCCGCCGCCGCGGATCTCGCCCACGATCCGGCTCGCGCCGTAGATGTGATCGAGCGCCTCCATCAGCGCCGGGCTCGACACCGAGACCGACCGGTTCACGCTTGGATCGAACCAGTACTCGCCGCCGAGCGACTGGATGTTTCCGTCGAAGATGAGGCCGACGACCTCCAGCTTGGCATTGAAGAGCGGCGAGCCGCTGTTCCCGCCGATGATGTCGTTGCTCGTCGCCAGATCGAACGGCGTGTTCAAGTTGAGCCGCCCGTCTTGCTTGGCGACGTTCCAGCTCTTCGGCAGCGCGAATGGCTCGCGCCCCGTGGCGCGGTCGAACGCTCCGCCCATGGCGGTGATCGGGTTCACGTGGTGGCCGTTCTCGTCGTATCCCTCGACCGATCCGTAGCTCAAGCGGAGCGTGAAGGTCGCGTCCGGATAGTTGCTGGTGCCTTCGAGCTTGAACCGGGCCTTCGCGATCTTGCCCTGGTTGCGCTTCTCCACCGAGTCGACTCCGTGCTCGTACGCCGCGCGAACCTCGCGGGCGGCCGGATCCACCAGGCGGGCGAGCTGGATCATCGGATCGTTCGAAGCGTCGATGGCCGCCTTGCCGCCTTCGAAGAGCTGCTTGCGGACGGCGAGGTCCTTGAGCTTGCTCCCCGTCACGAGCTCGCGAGCGAGGTCATCCGGCGACCTGGTGCCGAACACCTTGCGCACGAGCGCGTCGTCGGGACCGAGCACTTCGCGGAGCTTGGTGAGGGCGAAGCGCAAAGCCTCCATCTCGTAGTCGTCATGCACGGGGGCGGAGGAGAAGAGCTTCTGCTTCAGCGCCGGCAGCGCGGAGTCGACGTACTCGCGGAGCCGCTCCTCGTTGGGCTTCTGCAGCTCTTCCGCGGCGCGAACGAGATAGCGGGCATTCCGGAAGTACGTCGTATTGATCACGCTGAAGCCGCGCGGCCGGATGAAGGTGCCGGAGTTGGTCGGCCCTCCTTCCAGCGTGTAGAGGCGATCGTGGAGCTCTTTCGCCTTCTCCACCGACCTGGCGATCTCGTCCCAGGCGCCGGCCACCGCCTTCGTTCCCTTGGTCTTCTGCTGCAGCGCCTGCTCGGTCCGCTCTTTCAGGTTGAAGAGCTTGGGATCGATCAGCGCCTCGCGGCGTCCCTTGAGCGCCTTGTAGCTGTTCTCGACGGTGAAGAGGTCCGCTTCCGCGGTGCGGTGCTGCTCGGGACCGCGGCGTGTGTACTCGGTCAAGAAGCCGCGCACCTGCGCGTAATACGTCAGCGAGTCGGGAAGGGCCACGTCGCGCTCGTAGCGGAGCTGCGCGACGGTCAGCTCCCGATCGGTCCCGCCCGGATGGCCGGAGACGAAGGTGAGGTCGCCGTCCTTGGCGCCCCCCTGCGACCACCGGAAGTAATGGTCGGTATGGAAAGGCTTCCCGTCGTCGTAGGCGCGGAGGAACGACACGTCGAGGTCGTAGCGCGGGAAGTTGAAGTTGTCGGGATCGCCGCCGAAGAAGGCGATGGCGAACTCGGGCGCGAAGACGAGGCGCACGTCCTGGAAGCGGCGGTACTTGTACAGATCGTAGCGGCCGCCGTGGTAGAGCGTGACGACGTCGCAGCGCACCTTGGCGTCGCCGCCGGCGCACTCCTTCTCGATCTTCGCCAGCGCGCCCTTCTCGGCCTTGCCGAACTTCTCGCCGGAAAGCCCGTCTGTCGCCGCGGTCACCCGCGAGGTGACGTCGGAGATCTGCACGAGCTGGTTGAGCTCGATCTCCGGGCACTTCACCTCCTCTGGCTGCGTCTTCGCGTAGAAGCCTTCCTTGACGAAGTCCCTGTCCTTGGTCGAGAGCTGCTCGATACAGGTGTGGGCGCAGTGGTGGTTGGTCATCACCAGTCCGTCGGCGGAGACGAAGCTGCCCGAGCAGCCTCCAGCGAGCCGGACAGACGAGAGCCGCGCCGCCTCGAGCCAGCGGTCGTCGGGGTTGAATCCGTACTTCTTGGAAACCTTGTCCTTCGGGAAATTGTCGTAGGTCCACATGCCTTCGTCGGCGCGCGCGGCGAATGCCACAGCGAGCCCGAAAGCGAGCGCAGCCAATCGATTCATGTGCGTCCCTTTCCGCCCTGGCAGCGGAGAGTGTCCGAGAGTGAGGGGGCGGGTTTTGCCGGAACGGGCGCCGCCCGTCAAGCCGCTACGGGGCGGGAATGGCGGCGAGTAGATTGCCCAGTTTGCCGAGCTCCGTAGCGGTTTCCGTATCGGCCAGCCACTCTGCCGGGAAGTGACGCTGCGCACGCAAGAAAGCGTCCAGTTGCGCGTCCCGGCCGTAGAGGGCGGACGCGGCGGCGACCGCCCGCACGAGCCCTGCCCGGACCGACGACGCCTCGGTCGTCTGCCGGGCGATCTCCACCTCGGCGCTGGCCTCCGCGAGGTGCTGGCGATCGTGCAGGCGGAGGTTCTCCCGCCGGCTCACCATGGACAAGGAGTCGAGAAAGCGAGCGAGGTTCTCGGTGGTGAGCTTGATCTCGCGCACCCGAGGCGGGGTTTCCAGCGAAAGGGCGTGCAGCTCGGTGCGCGTCTCGAGGAAGATGCGCTTGTCCGCGGTGCGCAGCGCAGCCAACGCCCGCGTGCGGCTGAAGGCCTGCACGTCCCGGAGCGCCTCGCCGAGAACCGTGGCGAGGCGATCGTCGGGCGTGGCGGCAATGCGGCGGGCGTGGCCGCGGAAGAGGAAGGCGAGGTTGGTCGCGGCGTTCCTCACCAGGAGCGCCTGGGAGAGATCCATCGCGTAGCCGGGCACGACGTTGATGCGCTCGACGTCCTCGACCGTGGAGGCAAGCTGGTAGATGAGCTCTCCGATTCCCGCTCGCAGGCGGCCGCGGAATTCCAGGAGGTCGGAAATCAAGTTCCAGGTGTCCGAGACCACGCTCGGGTTGCGCAGGCGCTCTCCCAGGCGGGTGACGTCGCGCCGCAGACCCATGGAGACCGCGGAGACCATGCCCGCGATCTCCTCCTCTTTCGACGGTGGGCGTTCGGCGACGGAATCGCTGCTCGCGGATCCGAAAGCCGCGTCGAGGCCGGCGTCGAGGTCGCCCTCCGCTCGCGGCGGAAAGACCTCCTCCGCGACCGCCACCAGGCGGTTGACGCTCTCGACCGTCTCGCTCATCACCGGCGCAAGCTCTTCCCACAGGGCAAGCGTGTGCGACCCGGCAGAGGAGCCCGCCTCGAAACGGACCAGATCGACCTCGGCGAGTTGCAGGATCGATTCCGCTGCTCCGAAGAGGAGGCGGTTCACCCGCTCGCGGAGGGCGGGCGGAAATCGAGCGGCGAGATCACGAAGCCGTTCTTCGACGTCGCGGGCGGCCGCATCTTCGGGAGGAAGAATCCCGACCGGCATTGCGGCTTGCTAGCACATGCCGTCCCGGAGTCGTGACCAAATCGCTGCGGGGAGCGCCAAAAGGAAGGGCGCGTCCCTTTCGAGACGCGCCCCGAAGCTAGCGAGCCTGCGCGACGGCGCTGCTTATGCCGCTTCCTCGAAGTCCGCCAGGTACCGGCTGAGGAAGCTGCGCGTGCTCTTCTCCACCTGCCGGACGCGCTCGCGGGAAAGGCCCCACTGCTTGCCGAGGTCCTCGAGCGTCCGCGGATCCTCCTGCGTCAGGCGGTCGTTCAAGATGTCCCAGGCCAGTTCGCCCATGCGCTTGCGGACGCGGCCGAGAGCGCTGCGCACGTCCTTCTGCCGCTCGGCGCGGATGACCTGCTCGTCAGGCGTCGGCCCTTCGTCCTTCAACCGGTCGAGGTGGGTCGACTCGCCCTCGGGGTCGAGAGACTCCTCGAGCGAGATGTCGCGCGGCGGAAGTCCGCCGTGAGGCATCGTCCGGCGCACCGCCGAAGGACCGTCCTTCAGCGAGCGCGTGATGTAGGCGCGGATCCACCAGACCGCGTACGTGGAGAAGCGGTTGCCCTTCTCCGGGTCGAAGTGCTCGATGGCCTTCAACAGGCCGTAGTTGCCCTCCTGCACGAGATCCTCGAGGCGGACGCCGCGGCCCATGAACTTGCGGGCCACGGAGATGACGAGGCTCAGGTTGTGCAGGACGAGCTTTTCCTGCGCGCGCTTGTCGCCCTTGCGGGCCTTCCGCGTGACCACGAGCTCCGTCTCCCGATCGAACGGGGGATGGGCCCGGATCAGCTTGATCAGGGGCGCGAGGTCGTCGAACTCGCTGCGATCGCGCATTCTCTCTGCTCCGTCCTTTCCCTTTCCTTCGAGAACGCCTGGCGGCCTGCAAAGATCCCGACCGCGTGAAGCCTCTTTCCGACCACGTTTCTTCTGATGCCGAACGCCGCAGTGTGTTGCTGATTCCTTTTCGCGGCGTTATGACGCACGGTTCATCTGAGAACAACCCGGGTCCATCCGGCTAAATACCCGAAAACTTTGGCAAGTTCGGACACAAAAACGCCCGGACTACGGCCGGTCGTGCGCCGCTGGTTCGAGTCGTCGTTCGCCGCCCCTACCCGCGCACAGGCGCTCGGTTGGCCGCCCATCCTGGCGGGAAGGAGCACCTTGCTCCTCGCGCCGACGGGATCCGGGAAGACTCTCGCAGCCTTTCTGACGTCGATTGACCGCTTGATGTTCAATCCGGCGCCAGAAAAGAAATCGCGCTGCCGGGTGCTCTACGTCTCGCCGATGAAGGCGCTTGCTGTCGATGTCGAGCGCAACCTCCGGGCCCCGATCGCAGGCATCGCGGCGCAGGCAGAGCGGGACGGCGAACAGATCCACATGCCGGTGGTTGGAATCCGCACCGGCGACACGCCCGCCAAGGAACGCGCGCAAATGTTGCGCGCTCCGCCCGACATCCTCATCACCACGCCGGAGTCGCTCTACCTCCTGCTCACCTCGCAGTCGCGCGAGATCCTCCGCTCGGTCGACACGGTCATCGTCGACGAGATCCACGCGCTCGTCTCCGGAAAGCGCGGCGCGCATCTGTTCCTTTCGCTGGAACGGGTCGAGGCCCTGCGCACGGCGAAAACGCCGCTCCAGCGCATCGGGCTTTCGGCGACACAGCGACCGCTCGACGAAGTGGCCCGGCTCCTCGGTGGGGGCGAGCTGTCGCCTTCCGGCCGGAAGTGGCGGCCGCGGCCGGTCGAGATCGTCGATGCCGGCAGCAAGAAGGAGTTCGACCTGCGAGTCGAGGTCCCGGTCGAGGACCTCGGCAGGATCGGGAGAGTGGAGCCGTCGACCACCGAGCGGGGAGAGGGCCGGCGAAGCTCGATCTGGCCGTCGATCCATCCCCGGCTCGTCGAGCTGATCCGGGCGAACCGCTCGACGATGATCTTCGTGAACTCGCGGCGGCTGTCGGAGCGCCTGGCCGCCGCCATCAACGAGGTGGCGCGCGAGGAGATCGCCCTCGCCCACCACGGCAGCCTCGCCAAGGAGAAGCGGCAGGAGATCGAGGATCGGCTGAAGCAAGGAAAGCTTCCCGCCATCGTCGCGACCAGCTCGCTCGAGCTCGGCATCGACATGGGCGCGGTGGACCTCGTCATCCAGATCGAGGCGCCGCCCAGCATCGCCTCGGGGTTGCAACGCATCGGCCGGGCCGGCCACCACGTGGGAGGCGTTCCGCGCGGGGTCATCTTCCCCAAGCACCGCGGCGACCTCCTCGGCAGCGCCGCGGCGGCGGTGGGGATGGGGAAGGGCCAGGTCGAGGAGACCTTCTACCCGCGAAATCCGCTCGACGTGCTCGCCCAGCAAATCGTGGCGATGAGTGCAGAGCGGACCTGGAAGGTGGACGAGATGTTCGCTCTGGCCCGCCGGACGGCTCCCTTCGCGGATCTGCCTCGGCAGAGCTTCGAAGGCGTTCTCGACATGCTTTCGGGGCGCTATCCCTCCGACGAGTTTGCCGAGCTCCGTCCGCGCGTGACCTGGGACCGCGTCGCTTCCGAGGTACGAGCTCGGGAAGGCGCCGCCCGCGTCGCGGTGGTGAACGCCGGGACCATTCCCGATCGCGGCCTGTACGGCGTCTTCCTGGCGGCGGGCGATGGGAAGACGAGCCGCCGTGTCGGCGAGCTCGACGAGGAGATGGTCTTCGAAAGCCGCGTCGGCGAGGTGTTCGTCCTGGGGGCGTCGAGCTGGCGCATCGAGGAGATCACCCAGGATCGCGTGCTGGTCAGCCCCGCGCCCGGCGAGCCCGGCAAGATGCCGTTCTGGCATGGCGATCGGCCGGGCCGCCCGCTCGAGTTCGGAGAGGCGGTCGGGAAGCTCGCGCGCGAACTGTCCCGGCTTCCGGCGCCGGAGGCCGCGGAGCGTCTGCGCCGCGATCATGGACTCGACGATCGCGCCGCGCAGAACCTTGTGCGGTACCTCGCCGAGCAGGTCGCGACCACCGGCGAGGTCCCGAGCGATCGCACCATCGTGGTCGAGCGCTACGTCGACGAGATGGGCGACTTCCGCGTGTGCGTGCTGACACCCTTCGGCGCTCGCGTGCATGCGCCCTGGGCGACGGCGGTGGTCGCGCGGCTCGGAGAATTGCGCGGAACGGAAATAGAGATGCTCTACAGCGATGACGGCATGGTCTTCCGCGTGCCACAGGCCGACGAGCCGCCCGTGCCGGAGCTGTTCTTTCCCTCGCCGGAGGAGATCGAGGACCTCGTCTCCCGCTCCCTCGGCGGGACCTCGCTCTTCGCGGCGCGGTTCCGCGAGAATGCCGCACGCGCTCTGCTGCTGCCGCGCCGGCATCCCGGACGGCGGACCCCGCTCTGGGCGCAGCGCAAGCGCGCGGGCGACCTGCTCGCGGTGGCGAAACGGTTCGGCAGCTTCCCCATCCTGCTCGAGACGTACCGGGAGTGCCTGCGCGACGTCTTCGACTTGCCCGGGCTCACCGACCTCTTGCGCCGAGTGAAGGACCGGCGCGTGCGGGTCGTGACCGCCGATACCCGCACGCCTTCCCCTTTCGCGGCCTCGCTGCTCTTCGCCTACGTCGCGAACTTCATCTACGACAGCGACGCTCCTGCCGCCGAGCGGAGGGCGCAGGCGCTCAGCGTCGACCCCGCCCAGCTCCGCGAGCTGCTCGGCGAGTCGGAACTGCGCGAGCTGCTCGATCCGGAAGCGATCGAGGACCTCGAGCGGGCACTGCAGCGCCTCTCCTCGCGCCATCCGGTCCGCCACGCGGACGGAGCGCACGATCTCTTGCTCCAGCTCGGCGATCTGACCGCAGCGGAGCTGGCCGCGCGCAGCCTCCCCGCAGCGCCGGTCGAAGGATGGCTGGAGCAGCTCCGGCGGGAGCGACGGGCGTTTCCGGCGCCGATCGGCGGCGAGGATCGCTGGATCGCCGCGGAGGATGCGGCGCGCTTCCGCGACGCGCTCGGCGTCTTGCCACCGCCCGACATCCCATCCGAGCTCCTCGCGCCGGCGCCTCGCGCCAGGATCGACCTCGTCTCCCGCTACGCGCGGACCCACGGTCCCTTCCGGGCCGAGGACGTCGAGCGCCGGCTGGGGATGGATTACGCGACCGTCCAATCCGCGCTCGACGCGCTGCTCGACGAGGAACGGCTCGTCGAAGGGAAGTTCCTCCCTGCCGCGCTCGTCCACGCCCGCTATCCGGACGGCGGCCGCGAACGGGAGCTATGCGACGTGGAGGTCCTGCGCGGCCTCAAGCGCCGATCGCTGGCGAAGCTGCGCAAGGAGGTCGAGCCGGTCGAAGCGCCCGCTCTCGCCCGGCTGCAGATCTCCTGGCACGGTCTCGATGCGCCGCGATCGGGGCTCGATTCCCTCCTCTCGGTCGTCGAGCAATTGCAGGGCGCGCCCATCCCGGCGAGCGCGCTCGCCCGCGACGTCCTTCCCGCGCGCGTCCGGCCCTTCAAGCCGGCCGATCTCGATCTCCTCGCTGCCGCCGGCGAGATCGTCTGGCGCGGCGTCGAGCCGATCGGCCCGCGCGATGGGCGCATCGCCCTGTACCTCGCGGGGCACTACCCGCTCCTCGCGCCGCCGCCCGACAAGACGGAAGGCGAGCTTCCCCGCAAGATCCGCGACATCCTCGGACGGAAGGGCGCGAGCTTTTTCGCCGACCTGCAAGCCGCGACCTCCGCCTTCCCGGCTGACCTCGCAGCGGCGCTCTGGTCGATGGTCTGGGCGGGCGAGGTCACGAACGACACCCTCGCGCCGCTCCGGTCGCTCCTCGCCGGCGAGCCGTCGCAGGGCCGCAGGGAGCGCATCGCGCCCGCGTTCCGATCGCGCCGGCCCGGTCCGCCGGGGAGCGAAGGACGCTGGTCGCTGTTGCCGGCGCCGTCCGGGACTGGAACAGAGCGGAGCGCGGCCCTTGCCCAGGTGCTGCTCGCCCGGCACGGGGTCCTCACACGCGAGGCGGTGCACGCCGAGGGGATCCCGGGCGGCTTTGCCTCGGTCTACGAAGTCCTGAAGCGCATGGAGGAGACGGGCCGCGCCCGGCGCGGGTACTTCGTCGCGGGGCTCGGGGCGACACAGTTCGCGCTTCCCGGCGCGGAGGAGCGATTGCGGTCCTTGCGCGAACCGCCGGATGGGCCGCAGACGGTGATCCTCTCCGCCACCGATCCGGCCAATCCCTACGGCGCCGCGCTGGCGTGGCCCGGTCGCGGCGAGGGCGCGCCGGAATCGCGGCCGCAGCGGGCCGCCGGGTCCCATGTCGTCCTGTACGGAGGCGAGCTCTGCGGGTACCTGGCGCGGGGCGATCGGACCCTTTTGACCTTTCTTCCGGCCGAGGAGCCGGAGCGCACGCGCCGGGCGCGGGCGCTCGTCGCCGCTCTCGCAGCCCTCGTCGAATCGGGCCGCAGGCGCGCCCTGCTCCTCGAGCAGGTCGATGGCGACCCGCCGGGCCTCTCCGCCCTCGCGCCCTATCTTGCGACCGCGGGGTTCTCACCCGGGCAGCAGGGTTTCTTGAAGCGCGCGCCGCTCGAGGTGACTGGACTGCGGCTGCGCGCGCCAGCGGGCATGCCGCGAGGTCCGCTGGGCCCGGACGTCGATGCGCAAGACGTAGCGCTCGACGAAGACGAGCCCTGAGCGAGCCGGAATCAGATGCGCGAGAGCACGCTCTCGACGATGCGATCGCAGCGGGCGCCGTCGAAGGAAAAAGGCGGCAGCGCGGCCGCGCCGATGCGGGCGAAGAGCTCGTCGCGCATGGCCGCGCGGGCGCGATGCAGCCGCGTCTTCACCGCCATCTCGGTGATGCCGAGCGAGTCGGCGACCTCCGCGGTGGAAAGTCCCTCGACGTCGCGGAGGACGAACACCGCACGGTATCCCACGGAGAGGGAGTCGATGGCAGAGGTGAGGACGCCGCCTAGCTGGTGGTTCAAGGCTTGCTCCTCTGGACCCGCCGTTGGACCTGGGACGATGCGCACCGGGGCCCCCTTCGAAGCTTGATCGACCATCTGCATGTGGCGGCCGCGCTTGCGGAGCCTGGCCCGGCACTCGTGCACGGCGATGTGGCTGAGCCACGACCCGAGGCGCGAGGGGTCCTCCAGCTGGTCGAGATGAGCGTAAGCGCGGACGTAGGCGTCCTGGAGGACGTCCTCGGCCTCGGAATCGTCGCGCAAGAGCGAGCGCGCGAGCCGGAAGAGCCGCTGGTTGTAGCGGCGCATCACCGCCTCGAAGAGAGGTTTGTCGCCCTTGCGGATGCGGTCGATCAGCTCGCTGTCGGTCAGCGTGCCGCCGTAGTTGACCTTTCTCGCTGCTTGCACGCCCGCGCCTCCGCTTCCCTGTTTGAGATCCATCGGCGGCAAAGGTTACGTGCGTCACCGAACGCTCTGCAAGGACTCTCCTGCAATACGTGGCGCCGCCTGGCCGAAGGTCGCTTGTACGCAAACGTGGGCGGCGCGGGAAGGGCCGGCGGGACCGTCTCCGGTGCGCTAGAATGGCGTCCGCAGCACAGCAGGAGGCAATACCGTGGGGTCGATTCAAGGATTGCTCGACTGGGGCGTCGCGCTACGAATCGTGGCCGTCGCCGGATACGCGCTTGCCTTCCTCGGATATGCCGCGCGCCTCGCGGTGCGGAAGCTGAAGCTCGATCGCGTGGCCACGGGGCTCGCCGTGACCGCCGTCGGCGCGCACACGGCCTACCTCGTCACGCGCTGGATCGCCGCCGGACGCATCGAGATCCTCCTCCGCGAGAGGACAGGAGACGTGCTCAGCGGGACCGAACGGTTCTGGTACATGGTCTCGCATCCCCCGTACACCAACCTCTTCGACGCCCTGAACTTCGTCGCCTGGGCGATGATGGTCTGCTACCTCATCATCGAGCGGAAATGGGGACTCCGGGTCGTCGGCGTCCTCGCGGTGGCGCTGGCCCTCGTCGCCATGGGCGAGGCCTCCCTCGTCACCGACAAGCAGATCGAGCCGCTCGTTCCCGCGCTGCAGAGCTACTGGATCCTCATCCACGTCGCCATGCTGTTCGTCAGCTACTCGCTCTTCACGCTGGGGGCAGTCTGCGCGCTCCTCTACCTGGTCCGCACCGGCACGGCGAGCGCGTGGCTCGGCGGCGTGCAGGCCGCTCTGGCGGCGCTGCTCCTCACGCTGGTGGGCGGCACCCAACTGATTCTCGGCACCTTCCAGATGGCGCCGGGCTGGGTGCACCAGGTACCCAGCCAGCTGCACAAGGGAAGCTTCCTCGAGGTGACGACCGCCGCCCATTACATCCCTGCGGGCTCGGACAAGCTGGCGAAGGTCCTCGTTCCAGTCCCGGGGGTGGGACCGTTCCTCCTCGCCGCGATAGTCCTCTTCCTCGCCGGCGCCGTGATCTACTTCTTGGCGCGGAAAGGGCCCGAGCAGGGCACCTCCGCGCTCGGGTACAAGGTCGTCGCCGCGGGTTTCGTGGTCCTGACGGTCGGGCTCGCGCTGCTCGTCTACCGCATCGTGAACAGCCCCGAAGTGGCCTTCCCCCAAGGGATCCGGCCGGCGCCGGGCGAGCACGGCCCGTTCCGGTTCGGCATCGCCTCGAACTACGCCCTCGGGCTCATCGCGCTCGTCTGGGGTCTGACCGGAGGGTTCCTCGTCACGACGCCTTTGCGCGATCGAATCTCGGCGGGCCTGCCCGATCCCCGCAAGCTCGAGGACATCACCTACAAGGTGATCATCGCCGGTTGGCCCCTCCTCACCATCGGTATCGTCATGGGCGGGATGTGGGCCAACGAGGCCTGGGGCCGCTTCTGGGGATGGGACCCGAAGGAAACCTGGGCCCTCATCACCTGGGTCGTCTACGCCGGATACTTGCACACGCGCATCACGCTGGGATGGGCAGGGAAGCGTCCCGCCGCGATCGCCGTGTTCGCCTTCGCGGTTGTCGTGTTCACGTTCATGGGCGTGAACCTCGGCCTCACCGGCGAAGGACTGCACACGTACGGCGCGGGGTGACGTAGGCTCGGGCGGCATGCCGCGCCAAGAGTTCGCTTGCAGCTACCGCCTGCGCGTCCGCTGGGCCGAAGTGGACATGCAGCGCGTCGTCTTCAACGGCCATTACCTGACCTACATCGACGAGGCCGTCGGCGAGCACTGGCGGATGTTGGGGCTCGACTACCCCGACGGCTTCGTGCGCGAGCACGGCTCCGACGTGTTCCTGCGCAAGAGCACCGTGGAGTATCTCGAGTCCGCCCGCTACCCCGACGTCCTCGAGGTGCTGGTCCGCGTCGCGCGGCTCGGGCGCTCGAGCCTGACCTACGCCCTCGAGATCCATCGCGTCGAGCCGGCGCCTTCGACCGGCCCGTTGGTGCGCGCCGAGCTCGTCTACGTGAACGTGGATCTTTCGACGATGAAGCCCGCGCCGATCCCGGCGAAGATGCGGGCGCGGATCGAGGAAGCAGAGAGGGTCCTACCAGCGCAGCCCGCGTGAGGGGCCCGTCACTTCCCGAGCTGCGCCTGCCGGAGCGCGCTCTCGACGAACTCGAGACGGTCGTTCCCCCAGAAGCTGCGCTCGCCGACGAAGATGGTGGGCACGCCGAACACCCCGCGCTTGAGCGCGAGATCGGTGTTCTTGCGCAGCTCGTCCTTGACGTCCTGCACGTGGGCGCGGGCGACGAGCGCGGCGGCCGGAAGATCCGCGGCGGCGAGGGAAGCCTCGACGACGTCGACCTGCGAGATGTCCTTCCCCTCGACCCAGTAGGTCCGGAAGAGAGCGCGCATCGCTGGCTCGCCCTTTCCTTCGTGGATGGCGGCGAGGCAGGCGCGGAGCGGCAGGATGGTGCTCACCGGAAACGCCGCGGGAATCTGCATGGGAACGCCGTACTTCTGCGCCCAGCGCGAAGTGTCTTCGGCCATGTACTTGAGCTGCTGCGGCGGCGGCATCTGGTGGCCGGTCTCTTTGCGCACCCCGCCGAGCGTGATCGGCAGGAGGCGGGCACGCGCTCCCGTGCGCCCCTCGATTCCCGAGAGCTGCGTGGAAGCGAGGTAGCTGTAGGGGCTCGAGAAGTCGAAGAAGAAGTCGAAGGTGACGGCGGCCATGGCGGGGCGGAGGGTAGCCCCTGCACGCCGGGCCGGCAAACCTCATTGACGGCGCCGCGCGGCACGGGCGAGCATCGGCCGCAATGCTGAAGATCTGCCCTGTCTGCCGCCGCACCTGGAGCGGCGGCCGCGACTGCCCGCGGTGCGGCGGGGGCCACCTGCTCATCGACGTCGCCGAGCCCGCCGGGCGCCGCGTCTTCCTGCGCGACAAGGAGCTCGCCTCGGCAATCCGCGGCTACTACGGCGCTCGCAGCGGAATGCTGGTCGCCTTCTTCGGGATCCTGATCGGGCTCGTGCTGGCGCTCGCGCTCGCACGCAAGGCCGCCATCGCGCACTCGCCGCTCCATGGCGTCCTCGCCGTCATCGCGGGACTGGTCCCCTTCGCGGTTTCCGTCCTGGTGGGGAACCGGATCGTCCGCCGCTTCAGCAAGGGCTGCATCGGCCGCGCGCCGGGACCGTCGGACATCCGCATCGGAGCTCGCGATCGCTCCCGCGAGGATCTCCTCGGATTCGGGCAGCGCGGCTAGGCGGTCGAGTCGCTCTCCAGCTCGAAGGCGAGGGCGGCGAGGAGCTTCTGCGCCACCGAGGCTTCGCTGGGCTGCTTCGCCAGCACGCGGCGCACGGCCGACTCGACCGTGCCCGTCTTCAATAGATCTACCTTGCGACCTCGCGCCGTGAGCATGAACAGGGCGCGGCGGGCGTCGTTGGGGTCGCTCTTGCGTGTGATGACCCCGCGCGTCTCGAGCCGCCGGAGGATCCCGGTCAGCGTGCTCGGGTGCATGCGGAGGATCTGCGCGAGCGCCCCCGCCGAGATCCCGGGTGTGCGCCCGACGATGCGCACCACCAGTCTCTGCGGGCCGGTGATCCCGTGCTGCGATTCCAGCCGTTTCGAGATGGTCTGCAGGCCGTGGTCGACGGCCCACAGCTGCTTCATGAACTCGAGGACCGGCCCGAGGTCGGCCCCATCGTCGGCTTGTCCGTCCACGTTCCCGAAGTTGGCCGATTCCGAACGTGTACGCAAGCGATTACCGGATGAGAGGGGAAAGCTCCTTGAACTCGGGCGTTCCCGCGGTGCCGAGCAGGTCGAAGAGAACCGTCTCGGTGCTAGTTACGACGGCGCCAGCCTTTTCGCAAAGATTCAGCCCGACTTGCCGGTTCTCCTCGGTCCGCGAAACGATGGCGTCTCTGGGGACGAAGACCTGGAAGTCCTTGCGCAAGAGGTCGCGCACGGTCTGGAAGACGCAGACATGGGACTCCATCCCGACCGCGATCACCTGCCGCCGGCCGGTGCCTTCGATCGCGCCGGCGAGCGAGCTCACGTTGGCGCAGGAGAACTCCATCTTCTCGATGGGCGGCGAGGGCAAGAGGTCGCGAAGCCCGGAGACCGTCGGTCCGAGCCCCTTCACGTACTGCTCGCTCGCCACCACGGGCAGCCCCAACCGCCGGGCCGCCTTGATGAGGATGGCCGCGTTCTTCTCCATCCGCGCCTCGGCTTCGGCGGGCATGGCGCGGGCGAGCTTCTCCTGCACGTCGATGACGAGGACCAGCGCCTTGGCACGGTCGAGCTGGAGATCGTCAGGCCGATCAGATGGCATAGCCTTGGGCTCCGCTGGCCGCGGGGGCGGCAGGGTCG
The DNA here is from genome assembly GCA_005879805.1 of Deltaproteobacteria bacterium. GTDB lineage: Bacteria > Myxococcota > Myxococcia > Myxococcales > 40CM-4-68-19 > VBKO01. Next base: position 57,127 of record VBKL01000048.1, read on the forward strand.
AGGCGCACGTCCACGCAGGCCACCTTGCCGGAGGCGAGCGCGCGTTCCAGCGCCGGGCGGACCTTCGCCGGATCCTCGACGTGCTCGCCGTACCCTCCGAACGCCTCGACCACCTTGTCGTAGCGCGTCGGCGCTAGCAGGGTCGCCGGGCTCTTCTCCGGCCCGAAGAACTCGAGCTGCGGAAGCCGGATCTGTCCCCAGGAAGCGTCGTTTCCCACCACGCACACCATGGGCAGGTCGAAGCGCACGGCGGTCTCGAAATCCATCCCGTTGAGCCCGAAGCTGCCGTCTCCCTGGATGACGAAGATCGGCCGCGACGGGTGGAGCAGCTTCGCCGCAAGCGCGAACGGCGCTCCGACGCCCAGGCACCCCAGCGGGCCGGGATCGAGCCAGCGTCCTGGCTTCTGCAACCGGATCACCTTCGCCGCGATGGCCACCCAGTTGCCGCCGTCGGCGACGAACATGGGATCGCCGGCGGCGCGGGCCACCTCGTCCAGCTCCCTGGCGAGCCGGAAATGATGGATGGGCGTCTGGTCGCTCTGCTCGAAAGCGCGCTGCTTCTCGGCCTTCTTGGTTTCGCGCTCGCGCAGATGCTTGAGCCAGGCACCGCCGGGCCGGCCGCGCGAAAGAGCTTCGGAGAGCTGCCCGAGGACGCTCCGAGAATCGCCCACGAGGCCAACCTCGACCGCGCGATTGCGCCCGATCTCGGACGCGTCCGCGTCGATCTGGACGATCTTGGCATCCGGCGAGAACCCCGCGCCGTAACCGAGCCGGAAATCGAGCGGCGTTCCCGCGACCACCACCACGTCGGCCTCGGAGAGCGCGTCCTTGCGGGTGTGAGTGAAGAAATTCGGGTGCTCGGGTGGCAGCGATCCCCGGCCGGCGCCATTCAGGTACACGGGCGCCCCGGTCCGGTCGGCTAGCTGCGCGAGCGCTTCCGGGGCGTCGTCCCACCAGATCGAGCTTCCCGCGATGATCGCCGGGCGCTCGGCTCGCTCGAGGAGGCGCGCGGCGCGGGAGACGAACTCGGGGTCGCTCTGCACCCGCGCTCGGGTCCGGTAGCCGGTCGGCAACTTCGCCTCTTCGTCGTCGGCTCCGTTGGAGAGGACGTCCCACGGCACCTCGAGGAAGACCGGTCCCGGCCGGCCCGAGAGCATGGTGCGGAAGGCGCGCGCGAGATAGGTCGGAACGCGGTCGGGGGCCGGAATCCGATCCGACCACTTGGTGATGCGGGTGAAGAGATCCACCTGCTCCATTTCCTGGAGCGATCCCCTTCCTGCGTTGAACGTCGGGGCAGCGCCGCCCAGCAGGAGGAGCGGGCTCGAGGCCGCGTAAGCGTTGGCCACGCCCGTGAGCGCATCGGTGACGCCGGGGCCGGCGGTGACCGCGACGACCCCGACGCCGCGAGTCAGCCGCGCGTACGCGTCGGCGGCGTGGGTCGCGGCTTGCTCGTGGCGCGTGTCGACGATTGCGATCCCTTCCTCGACGCAGGCGGCATAGATGGGGGCGATGTGCAGGCCGCAGAGCGTGAAGAGATGGCGCACGCCCTCGGCCTTCAGCATGCGGGCAAGAAGCTGGGCTCCGCTGGACGTCGCCATGGCGCGGAGAGTACCGCGCGCGCCCGGCCGGTGCATCCGATCTCAGCGGCCCGGGCTCCCCTTGGGGAGGAGGGCGCCCAGGCAGATCATCCAGGCGAATCCCGCGAAGCGCGCGAGCGGAAGGAGCCAGGCGGCGAACGGCACCACGAAGGTGAGGACGGAGAGCTCGGCGGCCGCCGCGATGGCGAAGCCGAAGTACATCAGCCAGCGGGGGACGAGCCCGGGCAGACCGGCCACCGCGGACGCGCCGGCGACGAGGAGCCCGAAGCTCGCGATGCAGGCCGGTCCTCCGGTTGCGAACGACAGCAAGTGGAGAGGTCGCGTGACGGCCGGGATCTCCGAAACGCCCGGTTGCGAGATCACCCACAGGCTGCACGCGGCGGCGGCCTGGAAGACCGAGGCGAGAAGGCCGCCGGCGAGCGCGATGTGCACGCCCGCGACGCGCATGCCGAGGAACAAGAGGCGACTCGCCACGGTGGCAGTGAAGACGGCGAGGGGAATCGCCGCGCCAAGCTGGAAGAAGGCCAGCGCGCGCACCGCCGGGGCCTGCGCGGCGAACCAGGCGTCGGAAGGGCCGCGGGGCGCGAAGGGCGAGGGAAAGGCGCCGCCCATGGCGGCGGAGATGACGAGGCCCACGATGACCAACGCCGCATGAACGGCAGCAACCACGATCAGCGGAGGTCCACGATGAAGCACTTCCGCCCGGCCGCCGACTGGCTCGATCGTCGATTCCATGTCGATTCCCTCGCTAGGGGACGAGGAGGATCTTCCCCACTCCGCCCTTCTCCGCGACCTTCTGCGCCTCTCCGGCCTGTGCGAGCGGGAAGGTCTTCTCGATCGGGATCTCGAGCTCGCCTCGCGCCACCGCCTCGGCCATCTCGCGCAAGCGCTTCGAGTCAGGATGCGCGAGGAAGGCCTTGACGCGCAGATCGCGTCCCTTGGCGCCGGCCGGCTCGCCGACGACGCTCCCGACCGCTCCGCCCTTGCGGATCTTCGGGAGGAGCTTTTCGGTGGTCGCGCCACCGACCGTGTCGGCGACCGCGTCGAGCTCTGGCAGGCGCGAGATCTCGCCTTCGTCGTCGAGGGCGACGACTTGCTCGGCGCCGAGCTTCTGCGCCTCGGCTTTCTGCTTCGCGCGGACGCCGGCGATCACGCGCGCGCCGAGCTTGCGGGCGGCGTACACGGCGGCTCGGCTCACGGCGCCCACCGCTCCTGTCACCAGGACGAGCTCTCCCTTGCGCGGCCTCGTCGCCTCTTCGATGAGCTGGGCGCCGGTGAGCACCACGAGCGGCAGTGCCGCGGCCTTCTGGAGATCGAGACCGTCGGGGATCCGCGCGAAACCTTCCTGCGCGTCCACCACGTACTCCGCGTACCCGTGGTGGACGAGCCCGAGCACCTTGTCGCCGGTCTTGAAGCCGGTGACGCCCGGACCGACCTTCACGACGGTCCCCGAGACGTCGCGGCCCAGGATGGCTGGCAGCTGCAAGGGCATCATCTTCTGCATGCCGCCGCTCCTCAGCTTCCAGTCCACCGGGTTGATGCTTGCCGCGGCGACCTTCACCTTCACCTCGGAAGGACCCGGTTCCGGTTCGGGAACGTCGCGCAGGACGAGCTTGTCCACGTCACCGTAAGCCGTGAGGACGACCGCTTTCATGATGACCTCCGCCCGACCGTATGCTACGCGCTGCGCGCTCCGCCCGTCGCCGGCAAAGCCGGCTCCTCCGCGGGCGGCTCAGTCTGCCACGTGCTGGAGAAGCCAGCGCACGACGGGCGCAACTTCTTGCGAACGCTCGACGCACCAGTCGAGCAGGGCCTTGCTGTGGCGGACCTTGGTCGGGATGGGCGGAAAGTCCAGGGCGAGGCCTTTGTGGCGCAAGAGATCCGCCCGCGGATGCGACGGGTCCACGCCCTTCGGCGCCCTCGAGAGCTGCGCTGCCGAGATGATCTGGTAGCCGTCGCGCACGAGAGGGGCGAGGAGCTTCGCGAGGGTCGCGCCCTGCCGGTCGTTCTGCACCGCGCGCCGGTAGCGGGCGAGTTGCTCGGGACCCATCGCCCAGTACCCCGCCGCCGCGCCCTCCTCGGGACCGATCTGGAGATACAGCGCGCCGACCGCCGTCATCGGATCGAGGTTGCTCCCGATCATCAAGACGCCGCTCGCGTGGTCTTTGAACGGCGACTTGTCCTTCGAGAAGCGGACGTCGCGGTGGATGCGGAAGATCTTGGTCGCGATCTGCCGACGCGGATAGGAACGGGAGAGCTTCGAGCGCGCCTGGTCGAGGAGCGCGCGGAGCGGCGCGTACACTTGCTCGTCGATCTCGGCTTTGTGCTCGGCGTACCAGAGCCGATCCTGCCGGTGCACGAGCTCGACGATGAGCCTCGCCGCGCGGGGGCTGATTCCCTCGAACATTCAGGAGCGCGCGCGGAACCGGGAAAGGCTTGGCGGAAGGTCGGCGAGCGGCGGGAACTTCGTCTCAGGGTGCAGCTTCTTCGCGCGATCGTAGAGGACTGCCTCGGCCTCCGGGATCTGCGGATCGGGTACGCAGCAATCGACCGGGCACACGGCGGCGCAAGCTTCCTTCTCGTTGAAGCCGACGCACTCGGTGCAGAGCATGGGATCGATGACGAAGATGTCCTCGCCCTGGCTGATGGCCTGGTTCGGGCACTCCGGCTCGCAGGCCCCGCAGTTGATGCATTCCTCGGTGATGAGCGTCGCCATGTCTCTTGGAGAGTCTCCAGCTACGGCAGCGTTTCCAAGCGCCCGATCGCCACCGGTAGAACCACATCGTGCCCGGCGGCGCGCAGCCGTACCCGGAACCCGTTCCCCGGCGTGAGCAGGCCGGGAGAACCGTCGAACACCACTCCTACGCCGCCCTCCGGAACGAGATCCAGCTTGAAGGTCGCGATTGCGTCTCCGGGAGCGAGCGCCGCGTCGGCGGGGCCGCCGACCGAGGTGGGTTTCTGTGCGATGCCGAGCGCCAGTGTACCCGTCAACGGACCCGTGGCGGGCAGCACCAGAGCGACTGCGGGAGTCGGCGATCCGGTGACCGGATCGAGCTTTCCCACCCCCAGCTCCGGCGCATTCGAGCCGGCGAGCGCGTGGAGCGAAACGCGGGCGCTGCCGTCGCGAGAGCCTGCCACCGTCCCGTCGAGGGGCAGGTTGAGCGCGATCGCCGACAGCGAAGGCAGCGCGGCGGTCGCCACCAGCTTCAAGACCGCTTGCGCCGGCGTGCTTGCCGGGTCGGCGACGAGGCGCAATGCCTCGTCTCCCGCGAGAGGATCGGTGTAGGCGAGAGCGGTCGAGAGGGCGCCCGACACGGTCACCGCCCTGTTCGCCGTCGAGTTGCCGAGCACGTTGGTCGCGGTGAGCGTGTACGTCGTGTCGTGGAGCGGGCGGACGCGCAGGCTGTGCAAGGAGCCCACCGCGAAGGTGGTCGTGCCGTCGGTCACCGTGAACGTTCGCGCGAAGCTCGCCGTCCAGCGCAGGAACGTCGAGGTGCCGCGCGGCACGCTCGGCAGGTCGGCGGTGAAGCTCGTCACGAGCGGACGCGCCCCGACCCGTACCCGGACCGAAGCGGTCGAAGATCCGAGCGCGCTCTGGACGGTGAGCACGTAGGTGGTGTCGCCTTGCGGATTCGTCCGCAGCGTCGTCTGGGCGGGCGCCACGGCGGTTCCGTTCACCGACGAGGAGGTGGCGGGAATGGCGAGCTTCCAGCGCAACTCGACGGCGCCTCCTGCCTCCACCTCGTCAGGGAAGGCGGCGAAGCTCGAGATGGCGCTCTGCACGACGTTCACCTGCACCGCCTGGGAAGCCGTGGACCCGTGCGAGTTGGTGGCATGCAGCACGTACGAGGTGGTCGCCTGCGGCGAGACCGTCGCCGAGCTTCCCGTCACCGTGCCGGGCTGCGGATCGATCTCGATCTTGCGGGCTCCCTCGACGTTCCAGCTGAGCGTGACCGAATCGCCTCGCAGGATCCGGTCCCGATCGACGGTGAAGGAGTGGATGGACGGCGCACCGCCGCAGGCGCCGCAGAGCGCGGCGAGGACGAGGACGCGCTTCAAGGCCGTCCCCCGAATCGGGCGAGGAAGGCGGCGAGATCGGCGTCGTCGATCTGGTTGGACGTCCCCACCAGATCGGCCTCCGGCGGGTAGGAAGGGCTCGTGCTGCTAGTCCCGAGCGCGGACGTCAGATCGATGAGATCGAACCCGTCGAGCTTCTGATCGAAGTCGAGGTCGCCCTTCCCGCGCGCCCCCGCGGCAATTCCGCCCGCGGTGGGATTGAGCTGCCACACCCCGCGGCCGTAGGTCCCGACCACCAGGCTCGCGCCGTCCTCGGAAACGCAGATGTCGGTGACCTTGACGAAGGGAAGCCCGAAATCGCGGGTGAAGGTCGCTCCGTGATCGGTCGACTTGTAGAGGCCGATGAAGGTGCCGACGTAGAGCACGTTGGGATCGTTCGGATCTCCTTTCAGGCTCTCGATGGGGACGTTGGGCAGCGTTCCGCCTCCGGTCACCGATTGCCAGCTCTGTCCGCCGTCGCTCGTGAAGAAGAGGTGGCCGTAGTCGTCCGGCACGGGCTGGGTGGGCGGGTTAGCGGCCAACGACGGCGTGGCGTCGAACACGTCGGGTTGATCGCTCGCGGCCCAGAAACGCGTGCCGGTCGGATCGGTCGGATCGAACGCCAGGCCCGTCGCGCCTTTGATGCCGGTGACCCGTCGCTGCGGATTCGTCCCGAGGACGTTCGCTCCGTTCCACGTGGTTCCCCCGTCCGGCGTCACGAAGATTCCGCCGTGCGAGGCGCTCACCGCGTACACGCCCGCGGCCCGCGGATGCGTGAAGAGGAGATGGAAGACGGCCCTTCCGCCCGCGTAGTTCTTGAAAAGCGCTCCGGTCGTTCCGTCGGGGCTGTGGACCCGGGTGCCGTTGATCGGGGTCCAGGCGTCTGCCCCGACCGAGCGGTAGATGACGCTGTCGGGCGGATCGGTGAAGGTGAGGAAGGTCTGCCCGTCCGCGGCCGCGTCGTCGGAGGCGATCCGCACGAAGAAGGGAATGGCGGGCGAACCGGCCGCGGGAAGGCCGGGCTTGAAGAGGATGAAGCTGCCCGGCAGGCCACCCGAGCCGCTGCGGAGCGGTCCTCGCAGCGGAGAGGAGCTGAGGACGGCAGCGGGAGTGGCGCCCGAGATGGCGCGGCTCACCGCGACGCCGACGGCGTCTCCCCCGGCGGACTGATCGAAGGTGCTCGGGCCCGAGGCCGTCGCGAGATTCCGCACCCGGGTGCCGTTGTCCTGCATCCCGGCGACCACGAAGCCCGGATTCGCCGACCACTCCGGCGTGCCCTTCGCGCAGGCCACCTGGTACACGAGGTGGCTCACCACGCCCACGTTCATCTGATCGGAGACGTGGACCTGCGCCGCGGGGACGGTCGTCGCGTCGGTGGAAGCGAAGAGCCCGCCATCGGTCCCGAAGTACAGGGTCTTCTGGCCGGCCATCCCGAACACCATCGCGTGATGGTCGGAGTGGACGTAGGGCAGCCCCGAGCCGGAGAAGGCAGGCAGCCAGTCTCCGACGAGCGACCAGGTCATGCCGCCGTCCTGGGATCGCGCGGCGGCGAACATGCCGCCGATGAAGAGCGTGTTGGGATCTTCGGGATCGACGGCGATCGCCTGGTTGTAGCTGGCTTGCTGCTGGAGCAGATCGAGGTTCCGCTGCACGTCGATCGGGTTGTCGGGCGCGCGCGTCGCATTCACGCCCAGCGCAATGAACGTCTTGCCACCGTCCTCCGAACGGTAGAGGTCCTTCTGGAAGGCGCCGGTCGCGTTCGCGCCGGCAGCGAGCAGGAAGACCCGCGAGGTTTCGCCGGACACGGCGGTGCTCGGCGCCACCGCGAGCGAGGCGCGGAAGATCTGCGGCGCCTCTCCGGGGGGGAGGCCGTTCGAGATGTCCGACCAGGTCTGGCCGTCGTCGAAGGAGCGCCATAGCCCAAGCGTCCCCTGCGTGCCTCCCGCGGATCGGTCGAAGAGCTGTCCGGAAGCGAGCCACGTCCCCGGACCCGCCCAGGCCACCGACCACATCGCCGCGGTGGCGGTCGCGCTGGCGAGTGGCAGCGGCGCCTGCTTCGGAGCGGAGACGCCGTCCCAGACGAAGAGGCCCACGTCGGTCGCGACGAGGACGTGGGCGTTCGCGACCGGATCTACGGCGATGTCCCGCACCGACTGCGCCGTGGCCGGCTTGCCGGCGTTGGTGGCCACCGCTTGCACCGGACCTTCCCAGGACAGCCCGCCGTCGAGGGAGCGGAAGAGGCCCGGCTGCTTGGTGTCGAAGGGATCGCCGAGGCCGAGGTAGAGGATGTCGGGGGCCTGGGGATCCATCGCCAGGGCGCCGATCGCCGTCGAGCCGAGCTTCTGATCGGTGATGGGCTCCCAGGAGCGGCCTCCATCAAAAGTCTTCCAGACGCCTCCGCCCGCGGTGGCGAGGTAGAGGATGCCCGGCTCGGTCGGGTGCGGGACGATGCTGCGCACGCGGCCCGAGTCCTGCGCCTGGAAGACGACGCCGTTGAACTGGACGTCGGAGCGGGTCGGTCCGAGGTTCACCCAGACCCCGTTCGACGAGGCGGCCGAGAGCGCCGCGAGCGCCGATTCGCGGACCAGCGTGCGGCCCGCGCGGACCCGTTCCCGGCGCGCGATCTGGAGCATGCGGAATCGCGCTTCCGCAGTGAATTCGCCCTCCTCGAGGGCGCGCTTCGCCGCCTCGCGGGCGACTGCGTCATCGGCTTCGGGTAGGTCGTCGCCCTCTTCCTGTGCGCCTGCTCGAAAGGAGCAGAGAAGCGCCAGAACGAGGAGGAAGGGTCGCACGGCGGTGGATTGCACCACGCGACTGGACGGCCCAGCAATGCGAAACTTCAAATAGAGGGGCGGGAGCGTCCGTTTGCCCGCGTTCTGTGAAGACCGGTTTCAGGCCGCCGAAAGGACCTGGCTGCGGATCTCGGCAAGCGTCGGCTCGGCCGTGCCGGGCGCCGGGACCGCGTGGCGGCCGACCGCGTCCCACTCTTCGAGTGGAATGGCGGCGAAGGCGTCGGTGACGGCGGGATCGAACTGCGTTCCCCCACAGCGGAGGACCTCGGCGCGCGCAGACTCGGGGCTGCGCGGATCGCGGAAGGCGCGCGGGTTGGTGATCGCCTCGTAGGCCTCGGCGACGTGGAGGATGCGGGCGCCGGGATGGATCTGATCGCCGGAGAACCCGAAGGGATAGCCCTTCCCGTCCCAGCGCTCGTGGTGCTGGATGACGATCTTGCGCGCTTCTTCGAGGTAGGGAATTCCCGCGAGCAGGCGATACCCGAGCTCCGGGTGACGCTTCATCTGCTCCCACTCCTCGGGCGTGAGCTTTGTGCGCTTGCCGAGGATTCCGTCGGGAATGCCGATCTTGCCCACGTCGTGGATGAGGGCGGCCCCCTCGATGGTGGCGAGGGCTTCCTTGTCGATGCCCATTTGCTGCCCGAGACGCAACGACCAGGCGGCCACCTTGCGGGAGTGGGTCTTTTCCGAGCCGCGCTGGTCGAGGGCGGCGACGAGACCGTCGATGAGGTTCCGGGTACGCTCGTGCACCCGCCGCTCGAGGGAGAGGTTGAGTGACTCGAGCGCCGCGTTCTTGCTGTGCAGGAGCGTGGTCATCTCCTGGTAGTTCCGGCGCAGGTGGTACTCGTCGACGGCGCTGCGGACGATCTGCAAGAGGTCGCCGTGGTTCCACGGCTTGGGGATGAAACGGAAGATCTCGCCGCGGTTGACGGAGTCGACCGCCGCCTGGAACTCCTCGACTGCGGAGATGAGGAGGCGGTAGCTCTGCGGGGTGATCTCGCGGGCCCGCTGCAGGAACTGGGCGCCGTCCATCTCCGGCATGCGGTAGTCGCTGCCGATGACGACGAACTGGTGTCCCTGGCCGAGGATGTCGAGCGCCTCGGCGGGGCGGGTGGCGGTGACGACCTCGTACCCCTCGAGCTCGAAGGTGCGCTTGAGCGCTTTGAGCACGAACGGCTCGTCGTCGACGAAAAGCAGGCGATCCATCAAAACGACCAATCGGCCGCCAGTGCTGGGACTTTAGCCGTTGAGCGCCGATCCCGCGGGCGACTTTATTCGGCGCGCATCGGCGAAGCGTCCCCACCTTCGCCCACCCAGATCGTCTTCACGTTCACGAACTCGCGCAGTCCGATCGCGGAGAGCTCGCGCCCGTGTCCGGAGGCCTTCACGCCTCCGAAGGGCAGGCGGGGATCGGACTTGACCATCCCGTTGATGAAGACCTGGCCTGCCCACAGCTCGCTCGTGAGGCGGTCGATCTCCTTGGCGTCGCGCGACCAGGCGCTGGCGCCGAGGCCGAAGCGGGTGGCGTTGGCGAGGGCGATGGCCTCTACGATATCGCCGGCGCGGAAGACCGTCGCGACCGGTCCGAAGATCTCCTCGTCGCGACCCGGCGAGCCCGGCCCCGCGTCGGTGAGGACCGTGGGCTCGAAGAAGAACCCGTCGCGCGGGACGCGCTTGCCGCCCGCCAGCACCTTCGATCCCGAGGCGACCATCTTGCGCACCTGCGCCTCGATGTCCTCGAGCACCTGCGCCGAGGCGAGCGGGCCCACCTCGGTCTTGGGATCGGTCGGGTCGCCGACGCGCAGCGCCTTCATGCGCGCCGCCATGCCCTGCGTGAAGCGGTCGTAGACGTCGCCGTGGATGATGAAGCGCTTGGCCGCGATGCAGCTCTGGCCGGCGTTCTGCACGCGCGCCGTGACGGCCGTCTCGATCGCCGTGTCGAGATCGGCGCTGGGCAGGACCACGTACGGATCGCTTCCGCCCAGCTCGAGGACGACCTTCTTCAGATTCCGGCCGCAAGTCTCGCCGATGCTCCGCCCGGCGCCCTCGCTGCCGGTCAAGGTGGCGGCGGCGATGCGCGGGTCCTGGAGGAGCTTTGCCACCTTGTCGCTTCCGACGAGGAGCGTCTGGAAGGCGCCTTCGGGGAAGCCCGCCTGCTTGACGACGTCCTCCATGGCGAGCGCGCACTGCGGCACGTTGGATGCGTGCTTGAGGAGCCCCACGTTGCCGGCTGCCAGGGCGGGAGCGGCGAAGCGCACTACCTGCCAGAGCGGGAAGTTCCAGGGCATCACCGCCAGCACCACTCCGAGCGGCTGGTAGCGCACGAAAGATCGGCGCGCGTCCGTCTGGAC
>VBKL01000262.1 GCA_005879805.1 Deltaproteobacteria bacterium
CACTGGATGCCGGTGACCTCGCCGTACAGGAACTGGTTGACGATCCAGCCGAGCAGGGCGCGGTCGCGCTCCGCCGACAGGCGAGCCGTCCCGAAATCGAACGTCATTTCCTGGCGCGAAAGCAGCATCGGAGCGGAGCGTAACCCAGTTGCGCCCCCGCAGATGGCGGACGCGGCGCGCAGCCGCTATACGAGCCGGGATATGCGTAGGCCTACGGACGACCTTACGGGCGTGCGGGCGCCTCCCGAGGCGTTGGCTCGCTGGGCGCTGGAAACGCCGCTCGCGGCCCAGGAGGCAACCTGGAGCGCGCTGTCGTTCCTCGCTCTCTTCGAACATGCCTCGGCGACCCTCCTGCCGGCGCCCTCGGTCCTCGAGTGCGCAGCCGGCCTCCAGGATCCGGATGGGTTCTTGCGCGTCGCTCGCGGGGCTCTGGAGCACTTCCAGCAGCGCTCGAACCGCGCGCTCGGGTGGATGGAGCAGGTCGCCTTCTTCCGCGAGCGCTTTCCGGAGCCGGCCAAGCGCCAGCCGCCCGCGTCGATCGGCGCCCTGGCGCAAATCTTTTCGCAGACGGGCGGAGCCCGGGACCGCGCCGTCGACATTCTCGTGCGTGAGTCGGTGATGCCGGAGATCGAGGACCTCTTCCTCCGCACGCTCACCTATCCGCCCCTCACCCTGCTATTGCGCAAGCTTCGCGAGATCGAGCCGCAACTCGGCGCCGATTCGCGCCGCCTCGCGGCGGAGGTGATCGGCGAGCTCGGTGCCGCTTCCGTCTGGGTCGTGCGCAAGAGGCTCGTCGCCACCGCTACCCGGGCGATCCTCGGTGCGCGGCCGCTCCTCGATGAGCTCGAGCGGGGCGGAAAGGCGGTCGACCGCTCGCAGGCCGCGCGTGGTTTCGCCCGCCGCCTCGAGGCCGCCGTGGGCGAGCTCTCCGGTACCCCGGTGGTGCCGGCGGCGATCATCGAACGGCTGGCAGGAAAGGTCGCTTCCGGTGAGCCCGAGAAGCCGGAGGACGTCGAAACTCCCGAAGAATGAAGCGGTTCGCTACCGGTCGCGCTGCAGCGCCGCGTAGATGTGGCCGCGCTTCGGGCCGTACTTGTACATGGTGGCCACTCCAGCGGCCATGAGGCACAAGAGGCCCGCCACCAACAGCGCGAGAACGTGCTGGGGAGGGAGCCGCCGCCGCATGGAGGCATCCTACCGCCGGGGTAGTATGCCCGCCAGCCGCGGGGGTCCCCCGGCGAAATAGCCCTCGTCCAACTCCGTACTGGCGCAAGCCGCGGAGGTCAGGAGTGATCGTGGAAAGCAATGTCCAGGCCTTGCCTGGCAAGTGGGCAGTACCGCCGGCGGTCCTGGCGCTCGTCGCGCCCGACGTCGGAATGGAACGGGTGGCCCGGCGCGAGCGGGTCCTTGTGCCGTTCCTCTTCGCGCTGTTCTGCTCATTGCTCGCGGCCGGCGCGAGCTCCTACCGGATCGACGCGCGCGACGCGACCCTCGCGAACCTCGACCGCAGCGGTCAGCTCAAGACGATGAGCGATCGGCAGATCGAGGATCAGACCAAGGACGCCGAGCGCACCTACGTGGTGAAGACCATCTCGCTCGGCGTGGTGTGGCCGCCGGTGAAGCTCGGCCTCCTCTGCGTGGGACTGCTCGGGCTTTCCTGGTTCGTGCGCGGCCGCGCCAAGGGAAAGGCGGTCGCCGCGGTGGCCGCCGCTGCGATGATTCCCGGGGCGATCGGAGACCTGCTCAGCGTGGGGGCGGCGGTGGGAAGGCAGTCGATTCCGCCGGAAGGTCCGCCCCTCTTGCCCGCCGACCTCGCCTCGATGTGGGCGCAGATTTCAAGTCATCCCCTTGCCGGAGCTCTGGCGCGGCTGCTCGGCGCTTTCGACATCTTCTCCCTCTGGGGCGCGCTCCTCGCGGGATATGGTCTCGCCGCCGCAGCCAACCTGCCGTTGCGCAGGGCGATGACGGCCACGCTGATCGGTTGGCTTTGCATACACGTGCTGATCGCCGCGATGACCGGGGGGGGAGCCGGACCGCAGGGAGGGCCGCATCCATGATCGCCCTCCTCGCCGCTTTGATCGGCATCGCCGCGCAGGGGCAGCAGCCCACTCCGCAAGTGACGCCGCCGCCGAACGTGCAGCCGACCACGGGCCGGCAGACCCCGGCCGATGCACCCGGAGGCAACGGCCTCACCCTCGAGCAGGCCATCCAGCTCTCGCTGCGCAACAATCCCGACCTGCGCCGCGCCGATCTCCAGGCCCAATCCGCCGTGCAGGACGTGACCATCGCGCGCGCCGCAATCCTTCCGGCGCTCACCTTCAACGCCTCCTTCAGCGATACGCGTAACGGCGGCGGCATTCCGACCCGCATTCCCGATCCCAGGGACCCGACCGGGACCACTTTCGTGACGGTGCCTTCCTCGCCCGACGTGTTCCGGGGGTATGGGGCGACGGTAGGGGTCCGCCAACTGCTCTTCGACGGCGGCAGATGGTGGAACGCCCTGGACGCGGCCGATGCTCAGCAGGCGGCGCTGGTGGCGTCGTTCGACGAGCAGCGGCTGCAGACCGTCTTCACCGTCGAGCAGCGCTTCTACGAGCTCGTCCGGCAGCAACGCCAGCTGAAGGTTCTCGGGGATGCCGCGATCCGCTCTCGCGATCAAGCGGACTTCACGCAACGCCTGTTCGAGGGCGGCCGCTCCACGCAGGCAGACGTCTACGCCGCCCGCGCGAATCGCGACAATGACGAGATCAATCGCCTTGGCCAGGAGGCTCGCGTCGAGCTCGCGCGCCAGGACCTGGCTATCGTCGTCGCGGTCGATCCCACAGACCCTCTCACCATCCAGGAACCCTCGCAGATGCAGCAGGAGCCCGCCGCGCCGCCGGCTGCGGGTCAGGCGGTGGAGAAGGCGCTCCTGTCACGCCCGAGCCTGAAGGCCTTCGCGCTGACGGTGGAGGCGCAGCGCAAGAATGCTTCGGCGGTGCGGGGCGATTACTGGCCAACCATCGCGCTCAATGGAAGCTTCGGCAAGCAGGCGCGCGACCTCAGTACGCTCACCAACTCGATCGACTCGGCCAGCACCCTGAGGGGCAGCGTCGACCTGACCTGGAACGTGTTCAGCGGCTTTGCCACCAAGGCCCAGGCCACCAAGTCGGACATCGCCGCGACGCAGGCCGAGGTCGATCTCATGACGGGCCGCCGCACCGTAGCCTCGGACGTGCAGCGCGCCGTCGCCCAGCTCGCCGCGTCCCGGCAGCAGGCGCGCATCGCCGCACAGAGCGTGCAGACCGCTGGAGAGAACCTGCGCCTCGCCCGCACCCGGCAGCAGGTCGGCGTCGGGACCCAGCTGGAAGTGCGCGATGCCGAGCTCAAGCTCACGCAGAGCGAGCTCGCCCGCGCGAACGCGCTGGTAGACGGCCACGAAGCAGAATCCGCCCTCCGTAGAGCGGTGGGTGGTTGAAAACGCAAGCATTCGCGAGTCTCGGGAGCAAGCAATGACCAAAGGACGCTGGATCGCCACCGTGCTCATCCTGGGGCTCGTCGGCTTCGCCGCCTACCAGGGCCTCAAGCCGCGCCCTCCGCCGCCGGTCGAGGTGCAGGTGTCGGCCGCCAAGAAGCAACCCATCACTCGCACCGTCACGGCCGCCGGGCACCTCCAGGCGCACGAGACGGTGAAAGTCAGCTCGAACATTTCCGGCGACCTCTTGTCCTTGCCCGTCAAGGAGGGGCAGCAGGTGAAGAAGGGCCAGGTGCTCGGGCAGATCGACCGGCGCCTGCAGGAGGCGCAGGTGGCGCAGTTCCGCGCCGGCGTCGCGAATGCCAGAGCCTCGATCGACCAGATCAGCGCCAGCATCGCCCAGGACCGCAACGATCTCCGCCGAACCGAGACGCTGGTGAAGCAGAACCTCGCCAGCGACTCCGATCTCGACAAGGCGCAGACCCTCGTCAAGGTGGACGAGGGCCGGCTCGCCGCGCAGAAGCAGCTCGTCGCCCAGAACCAGGGGCAGCTGGAGACGGCGCTCTACAACCTCTCGCGCGCGACCCTCACCGCACCCATCGACGGCACCATCCTCGAGATCCAGCACAAGGTCGGCGAGCGCATCCGCGGGTCCGATCTCTCGGAAGACGTGGTGATGCTGATGGGCGGCCTCACCGAGATGGAGGTCAAGGCGGAGGTAGGCGAGCACGAGGTGGTCGGCATCCACGAGGGCGACGAGGCCACCATCGAGATCGACGCCATCCCCGACAAGCAGTTCAAGGGATACGTCTCCGGCCTGGTGAAGAACGCCCAGATCAAGAATCCGGGGACCGATGCCGAGGTGACCACTTTCTTCGTGCGCATTGCCTTCAACGAGGCGCCGGAGAACGGCCTGCCGGGAATGTCGTCGGCGGTTTCCATCGCCACCGCCACCCACGACAAGGTGATCACCGTCCCCATCCAGGCGGTGACGAGCCGGGAGGCGAAGAAGAAGGAGCAGAAGGTGGGCCCGCGTGAAGGCACGCTCGCGGCCGGCGACAAGGCCGCGCCGCCGCCGGCCGGCACCAACGGCGATGCGCCGCCGACCACCGCCACCACCGGGAAGCCGAAGCCGGTGAAGGTCGTCTTCGTGGTGAAGGACGGCAAGGCGGAAATGCGGGAAGTCCACACTGGCATCGCCAGCCGCACCGACATCGAGATTCTCGACGGCATCAAGGAGGGCGAGCAGGTGGTGGAGGGACCGTACCGGACCCTCGCCCGCGAGCTGCAGGACGGGAACGCCGTCAAGGTGCAGCAGCCGAAGCCCGGACCCGGGGGCGCACCGGGCCCTCAGGGCGGCCGTAGCTAGGCGCCGCGCTCACGGCCGGCCCCAAGGAGATTCCATGGCGCTCATCGAGCTTTCGCACATCGAGAAAACCTACGACCTGGGACTCTCCAAGGTTCTCGCCCTGCGGGATGTGGACGTTTCGGTCAACAAGGGCGAGTTCCTCGCCATCGTCGGGCAGTCGGGGTCCGGCAAGTCGACCCTCATGAACATCGTGGGGTGCCTCGACGTCCCTACCAGCGGCCATTACCGGCTTGCGGGGCGCGACGTGGGCGACCTGACCGACGACGAGCTGGCGGACGTGCGGAACCTCGAGATCGGGTTCGTCTTCCAGAGCTTCCAGCTCCTCCCCCGCGCGAGCGCGCTGGAGAACGTGGAGCTGCCGCTCATCTACCGCGGGCTCTCCAAGAAGGAGCGACGCGAGGCGGCCGAGCACGCGCTCGAGCAAGTCCAGCTCAGGGACCGCATGAAGCACAAGCCGGCCGAGCTATCCGGCGGCCAGCGGCAGCGCGTCGCCATCGCCCGCGCGCTCGTTACGCAGCCGTCGCTGCTCCTCGCCGACGAGCCGACCGGAAACCTCGACAGCAAGACGGGCGAGGAGATCGTGTACCTCTTCCACGAGCTGCACTCGAAGGGCAACACCATCATGCTCGTCACCCACGAGCCGAAGCTCGCCGCCCGCTGCCCGCGGGCGGTGCGGCTCGTCGACGGGCTCGTCGTCGCCGACGGACCGGGGCGCGAAGTGGCGTATGCCAACGCCGAAGCGCTCGGTGCGGAAGCGTTGGCCGCGTTCCAGGCCGCCCAGAAGTCGGTGGAGGGACGTCCATGAGCGAAGCGGCGCTCGGCGTAGGTCTCCAGAGGCGAGCTTCGGCGCGCGAGATCGGATTCTTCCGCGCCTTCTTCCGCTTCTTCAGCGAGCTTCGCGACGCCGTGGTGCAGGCGCTGCGCAGCCTGCTCATGCACAAGCTGCGCGCCTCGCTCACCATCCTGGGAATCTCCATCGGCATCGCCACCGTGATCGCCGTGTCTTCCGCGGCCATCGGCCTCGACGAGGCGTTCGGGCGGCAGCTCGCCTCGCTGGGTCCGAACACGCTCTACGTCAGCCCCCGCCCCTGGATCGTCGACGGCGGCAACTGGTGGAAGTACCGGAACCGTCCTGCCGTCGGTCAGGGCGATTGGCGCGCCATCGAGCGGTTCGCCAATCTTCCGCTCGCGGTCGCCCCCATCGCGGGTACGCAGGGCGTGGTCGGGAAGGGCGGCAAGGAGATCAAGAACGTCTTCATCCGCGGGACCACCGAGAGCTTTCTCGAGACGGGGAGCTGGCAG
>VBKL01000104.1 GCA_005879805.1 Deltaproteobacteria bacterium
GCTCGCGACAGCTCGCCCAGGTCGTGGCCGTGGGTGGTGTCCCGAGGCGAGTAGATCTCCTCGTACTCGGGAGCGCGCTGGTCGTAGTAGCGGAGCAGCACCGCGTCGTCGTGGGACGTCACTTTGCGGTCCGCGCCGACCGCCGCCGCAACCACTCGACGAGCAGGCGCACTCCCGCCCCTGTCCCTCCGCGCGGGTTGTAGCCGCGCTCCTTGTCCAGCGCGCTCGGCCCGGCGATGTCGAGATGAACCCAGGGCGTCTTGCCCACGAAGTGCTGCAGGAAGAGCCCGGCGTTGATCGAGCCGCCATTGCGCCCGCCGGTATTCTTGAGATCCGCGATCGGGCTCTTGATGAGCTCTTCCATGTCGCGGGGAAGCGGCATGCGCCAGATGGGCTCGCCGGCCGCGTCGGCGGCGGAGAGGATCTCGCCCGCCAGCGCGTCGTCGTTGCTGAAGAGGCCCATCATCCAGGGTCCGAGCGCGACCAGGATGGCGCCGGTGAGCGTGGCCAGATCGATCACGGCGGCGGGCTCGCGCTCGCACGCCCAGGCGAGCACGTCGCCGAGGACGAGCCTTCCTTCCGCATCGGTGTTGAGGACCTCCACCGAGGTGCCGTTGCGGCCGACGAGCACGTCGCCCGGCTTGTATGCGGTGCCGCTCGGCAGGTTCTCGCAGGCGCCGAAGTACCCGTCGACGGGAAAGGGCGGCTTCGTCTCTGCCACGACCGACATGGCCGCGATGATGGCGGCAGCGCCCGCCATGTCGGTCTTCATGTTCTCCATCCCCTGCGCCGTCTTGATGGAGAGCCCGCCCGAGTCGAAGGTGATGGCCTTGCCGACCAGCGCGACGCCCTTCGCGCGCGCCGCCGCCTTCCCCGCCGGGACGTAGGAGAGGCGCACGAGCTGCGGCTCCTCGGCGCTGCCCTGGGCGACACCCAGGAACAGATCCATCTTCAGGCGCTCGATCTGCGGCCGGCCGAGGACCTCGATCTTGAGCTTGTGATCGCGAGCCACCTTGCGGGCGACCCCGGCGAGCTCCTTGGGAGTGATGCGGCCCGCAGGTTCGTTCACCAGGTCGCGGGCGAGGTTGGTCGCGTCGGCGATCTGGCAGCCGAGCTCCGCGGCCTGGGCGAGCGGGGCGCGTGCTCGCGATCCGCCGCCCCGGCGGCCGGTGCGTTCCTCGCGGGCGAGGAGGTGGACGGAGGCGAGCTTGAGCGGCTTCTTCTCCT
This sequence comes from Deltaproteobacteria bacterium, assembly GCA_005879805.1. Classification (GTDB taxonomy): domain Bacteria; phylum Myxococcota; class Myxococcia; order Myxococcales; family 40CM-4-68-19; genus VBKO01. Next base: position 1,228 of record VBKL01000104.1, read on the forward strand.
GCTTGTAACGGTCGAAGACGTAGGCGCCGAGGGTCGCGCCCTTCTTCTCGTGGGTATGGAGCGATAGCGACTGCCCCTCCTTGCCGGAAAACTCCTCCTCGGCGGCTACCCGTTTGAGCAGCCCGGAAAGAGCGCGGTCGAGGTCGCCGAAATGGGCGTCGGAGATCTTCTCGTCGCCGAGGGCCCCTTGGGGGACCAGCACGGCGAGGAGATCGCAATCATGAGCGGGAGGCTTTGCGAAGACGACCTTCGTGTCGAGCGCCAATTCATACCCTCCGGGAGCGGCGCGTCGTTGTAACACCGTCTCTCGGTCCGCACATTGCGTTCGGCCGCAGGGGCGGCTAGGGTCCGGCGCCCGCGTGGACGACAAGCTGCAAGAGATCGAGCACAAGTTCGACCGTCTGACCGCCGACCTCGGCGATCCCGAAGTCCTCGCCGACCCGGCACGCATCAAGACCCTGATGAAGGAGCGCTCGCAGCTCGAGCCCCTCGTCGAAGCCTTCCGTGATTTCAAGCGCGTACGCGACGAGCTGCGCCAACACGAGGCGCTCCTCGAAGACGCGGACGCCGACATGCGGCAGATGGCCAGGGACGAGCTTCCGCAGCTGAAGGGACGCCTCGCCGACCTCGAGGGAAAGCTCAAGATCCTGCTCCTCCCCAAGGACCCGAACGACGAGCGCGACGTCATCCTCGAAGTCCGGGCGGGCGCGGGCGGCGACGAAGCGGGACTCTTCGCGGCAGAGGTGCTGCGGATGTATCTGCGCTATGGCGAGCGCAAGGGCTGGCGATCGACGCTCATGGACACGTCGGCCAACGCCGCGGGTGGCATCAAGGATGCGAGCTTCACGCTCGAAGGCGAGGGCGTGTACTCGAGCCTCAAGTACGAGTCGGGCGTGCACCGGGTCCAGCGCGTGCCCGCGACGGAGGCGCAGGGGCGCATCCATACCAGCACCGTGACCGTCGCCGTCATGCCCGAGGCCGAGGACGTCGACGTCCAGATCAACCCCGCCGACATCCAGATGGACGTGATGCGATCGACCGGAGCGGGCGGCCAGAGCGTCAACACCACCGACTCGGCGGTCCGCCTCACCCACAAGCCGACAGGCGTGGTGGTGAAGTGCCAGCAGGAGAAGTCCCAGCTCAAGAACCGCGCGATGGCGCTGAAGATGCTGCGCACCAAGCTCTACGAGATGGAGCTGGAGAAGCAGCAATCGGCGCGCGACGCCGCTCGCAAGAGCCAGGTGGGGACCGGGGACCGCAGCGAGAAGATCCGGACCTACAACTTTCCCCAGGACCGGCTCACCGATCACCGCATCGGGCTCACGCGACACAACCTCGCCGCGGTGATGGACGGGGACATCGAGGATGTCATCATCGCTTGCCGCACGTACTTCCAGGCGGAGGCGTTGCAGAAGCGCACGCAGGCGGCGGAGCAGCCAGGGGCAGGGCAATGAGCCAGAGCGAAACGGCCACCGACGCGCCTGAACGCACGGGCGCGCATGCCCCCTCCCATCTTCCCTCCGTCGGCGAGCTGCTCGAGGCCACCACCGAGCGGATGCGCGCTCCGGAGCTCCTCAGCGAGGATCCGCGCACGGAGGCGCGCGAACTGGTGGCGTTCGCCCTCGGCGTACTTCCGGCGCAGCTCGAGGCCCGCAAGAACCAGCATCTGAGCGTTCGCGAGCACGGAGAGTTCTTGCGCGTGCTGCATCGCAGGCTCGCTCTCGAGCCCACGGGCTACATCGTCGGGGCAGTGGAGATCCTCGGATTGCGCTTCCTGGTGGATCGGCGCGGCTTCATCCCGCGTCTCGATCTTCCGGTCCTCATCGGCGCCGGTCTCGACCGGGTACCGGAAGACGCGCGCGGTTTCGCCCTCGATCTCGCCTGCGGAATCGGCGCCGCCGGCATCTGCGTTGCGCATGCCAGGCCCGGCTTGCACGTGGATCTCGCCGACGTCTCGGTAGAGGCGATCGACCTCGCCCGCGAGAATGCCGCGCGGCTCGTCCCGGGCCGCGCCGTCTGCTTCGCGGGCGATCTCTTCGCGCCGCTCCCCCGCGACCGGCGGGGGAGCTATTGCGTGATCACGGCCAACCCGCCCTGGGTGCCGGACGGAACCGAGCTTCCCGAGGAAGTCATCAACCACGAGCCGGTCGTCTCCTTCTTCGGAGGGCCCGACGGGCTCGACGTCGTCCGGCGGCTGGTCACGGAGCTACCCGCCTGGCTCGCTCCGGGCGGCGTCTACGCGCAGGAGTGCGATCCGTCGCAGGTCGCCAAGGTCATCTCGCTCCTCGAGGCGCAGGGGCTCGGCGAGTGCCGGGCCCACCGCGACCGCGAGGGAATCGAACGCGTCGTCTCCGCGAGGCGCCCGGGCTGACTCCGATGGGCGAGGCGCAGACTCCATGGACCGTGCGGTCGCTCCTCACCTGGGGCCGCGACTGGCTCGCGCGGCGCGGCGTCGACAATCCGCGGCTCGATGCGGAGCTGATCGTCGCGCACGCGCTCGGTTGCGATCGCGTCCGGCTCTATACCGAATTCGACAAGCCGATAGCCGCCGAGGAGCTTTCCCGGGCGCGGCCGCTGTTCGAGCGCCGGGGACAGCGCGAGCCGGTCGCGTACATCCTCGGCGTGAAGGAGTTTTACGGGCGGCCGTTCAAGGTGGGTCCCGGCGTCTTCATCCCGCGTCCCGATGCCCTCGCATCGCCGGTACGATGCCGTCCTCGCCAACCCGCCGTACGTTGGAACGCACGAGCACGGAAGGCTTGCGCCGGACATCGTGCAGCACGAGCCGCACGAGGCGCTCTTTGCGGGCGAGCAGGGCCTGGGCGTCGTCCGACGCGTGGTGGAAGACGCGCCGCGCTGGCTGGTTCCCGGGGGTCTTTTCGCCACTGAGATCGACCCCGGACAGGCGGCGGCAGTCCTCGCCCTCTGCGCCGGTGCAGGGCTTCGCGGAGCCGGAGTAGTTCGCGATCTGGCAGGCCTTGAAAGGCATGTCGTCGCGCGGGCTTGTCGGGATTAGGATCCGGCGATGGACGCAATCGAGATCCAAGGAGGCCGGCCGCTAAAGGGAGAGGTGACGGTCAGCGGCTCGAAGAACGCCACCCTTCCGCAGATCGCGGCGGCGTTGCTCGCGCCGGGTCCGAGCATCTTCCACAACACACCGGATCTGGCGGACGTGCGCACGATGGGCCGCCTCATCGCCCACCTCGGGGCGAAAGTGAGCCGGGGAGCGGAAGTCGGCCCGCATACGCTGCGGGTCGATGCCAGCGAGCTGCCCCGGCCGGAAGCGCCCTACGACCTGGTCAGGACCATGCGCGCGGCGGTGCTGGTTCTCGGGCCGCTCGTCGCGCGAATGGGGCGGGCGCGCGTATCGCTGCCGGGCGGCTGCGCCATCGGCGCGCGGCCGATCGATCAGCACTTGAAGGGCCTTTCGGCGCTCGGGGCGCAGATCGAGCTGAGCCACGGCTATGTCGAGGCCAAGGCGAAGAGGCTACGGGGCGCCAAGGTGCTCTTCGACTTGCCTACGGTCACCGGGACCGAGAATCTGATGATGGCCGCGGCGCTCGCCGACGGCCGGACGGTGCTGGAGAACAGCGCTCGCGAACCCGAGGTCTGTGCGCTCGCCAAGGTCCTCGTGCGCATGGGAGCGCGCGTCGAAGGCGCGGGGACTTCGGTCGTCACCATCGAAGGCGTGCGGGAGCTGAAGCCGGTCGAAGTCGACGTCATTCCCGACCGCATCGAAGCTGGGACCTTGCTTTGCGCCGCGCTGGTGACGGGAGGCGATGTCCTGGTCAAAGGCGCTCTCGAGGACGATCTCGATGCCGCCTTGGGGAAGTTGCGCGAGGCCGGAGCCACCATCACGTCGGAACCCGGCGGCCTGCGCCTGAAGGCGCCCGCCCGCCCCGAGGCGGTGGACTTCATCACCGCGCCGTTTCCGGGGTTTCCCACCGACCTGCAGGCACAGCTGATGGCCTGCCTGTCCGTCGCCCGGGGCGCCTCGCGGGTGGTGGAGACGGTCTTCGAGAACCGCTTCATGCACGTCCAGGAGCTGCGGCGCATGGGAGCCGAGATCATCGTTGACGGCGGCCATACCGCGGTGGTGAGGGGCGTCGAGCGGCTTTCTGGCGCCGGCGTGATGGCGACCGATTTGCGCGCCAGCGCTTCCCTGGTTCTCGCGGGGTTGCGCGCGGAAGGGACCACGGTGGTTCACCGCGTCTACCACCTCGATCGCGGTTATGAAGCGCTGGAGAACAAGCTTCTGGGGCTCGGGGCGCGCATCCGGCGCATCCGGGCGCCCGGACCGTGATACCTGAACGTTTGCCGCCATTCTGTGCCCTGAGCTAAGGTCTTATCCGAACCCCCCTGGAGCCCAATTTCCATGGATTGCCCGCGCGATGATGTCGAGATGACCGAGCTCACCGAGGGAGAGGAGCGCTTCCTCTTCCACTGCAAGGAGTGCGGTGGCTTGTGGCTCGACGCTGCGGATCTCAACCGCATCCTGCTCCATGCCGGGCTGCAGACGCTCGAAGGCATGGGAGGGCGGGCCAATCCGGACACCGACGCGGGCGAATGCCCGGTCGACAACGTCGGCTTGCTCGCCGTCGAGAGCCAGCACAAGCGGGATCCCCTCGTGTACGAGACGTGCGAGAGCTGCGGCGGGATCTGGCTCGAATCGGCGGATTTCGCCGACGAGGGAACCTCCGCGCGGACGCTCAAGGCCGGGATCGTCGACTTCTTCCGCGAGTTCTCCTCCCACCGGGCGAGCGCGGGCAGCCGGTAGGCCTTTGGCCGTTCTACGTCGCTCTGCGGCGGTGGCGCTCGCGGTCGTGGCGTTGGCCGCGTGCAAGAAGGCGCCCGAGCCGCCACCGGAGGCTCCTCTTCCGCCCCCGGTGCCCGCTTCCGAGCGGCCGCCGCAGAAAATCGTCGAGATCGAGCCCAACGATTTCCAGCGCGCCCAGGCGGTGCCCGAGCGATGCGTCATCGAAGGGACCTTCGAGCCCGAGCGAAGGCGGGTGCCGGACGACGACTGGTATCGGGTGGCGCCGGGGCCCGGGCGGACGCTTTCATTGCGGATCGAGATGAACGTTGCCCCACCCGATGCCGGATCGGCGGAGGCGGCGCTCGAGGTGCTCGACCGCGATCGGAACCGATTGCTGCGCACGCGCGTCGTCGCCGGTCAGCCCGCGCTGATACCGGCGGTGGTTTGCGCGGAAGCATGCTTCGTGCGGGCCTCCAGCGCCGACCGGGCCTCTTATACACTCAGTATCCTCGGGTCTGCGCCCCGGCCGGATCATGAAATCGAGCCGAACGATCGGCTCATCGACGCGACGCCGCTGCAGCCCGGAGCGCGGATGCAGGGGACCTACGGGTCGCCCGAGGACGAGGACTGGTACCGGATCGAGGTGAAGGACCCGAAGCCAGGGCAATTCTTGCGGGTGGAGTTGAGCGGGGTGGCGGGAGTGCGAGCCGAGATGGAGGTCCGTGGGCTCGATGGGGTCCTGCTCGAGACCGTGCGCGGCGGAACGGTGGGGGGGGGGATCTCGATTCGCGACCTCGCGCTCGTACGGGAGACGGAGGAGGCGGATGCGGGCGTGACGGCCGTCGACGGTGGAGTTGCGCAGGCGGACGGTGGAGTCGATGGCGGAGTGGCCGCCGCGGGCGCCGTAGACGCGGGAGTGGGCGCGCTCGACGCCGGAGCGGGCGGGCCCGATGTGGATGGCGGCGGGGCCATCGGCTCGCCTCCCGCTCCGGATGCCAGCGCGTTCGCGGCGCCGGGCCTTCCGGACGCAGGTGCGATCGCGACGCTCGCTCCGGACGCGGGCTCGCCGGATGCAGGCTCGTCGGATGCGGGCTCGCCGGATGGTGGGGTCGTCGGTGCCGCTCCTGCTCCACACGGATTCGTCTTCGTGGTGCGTTCCGGTCTGTACCCCGGACCACGGAGCCGGATGCGCGGCGCCGATCCCCGGCTTCCCTACACGCTATTCGCGGCCCTCGAATCGGGCCCCGATGATCTGGAGATCGAGCCCAACGACGACGCGGCGCACGCGACTCCGATGGGAAGCGGGACCCGCAGTGGCTACCTCGCGCCCGCCGGCGACGCGGATTTCTATCGCATCCGCACGGACCAGCCGATGATCTTGCGGGCCGAGGTCTCCGGTCTCGAGCGCGCCGACGTCGAGATGCAGGTGCTCGCCGCCAGCCGGGCCGGCGGAAAGCCCACGCTGCTCGCCCGCGCCAACGAGGGCGGCGTCCGCGAGGGCGAGGTGATCCCGGCGCTGTGGATCCCGGCCGGCGACACGTACATCGCCATCCTCGGGGCGGCGCGGCAGTTGGAAGGAAAGTCGGTCCGCGACGCCGAGGATCGCGATCACCTCTACAAGCTCACCGCATCGCTCTTTCCCGACGATGGCACCTGGGAGCGCGAACCGAACGACGATCCCGTCCGCACGACCGAAGTGACTCTGCCCGCTGCCATCAAGGGTTACATCTGGCCGCGCCGCGACCGCGATTGTTTCCGCTTCCACGTTCCGGCGGGATCAGGGACCCTCACCACGCGCGTCTTCCCCGCGCGCGGAATGGACCTCCAGCTTCGTCTCTGGGAAATCCACGGCAAGCGCGCCGACGTGATCGGCACCGCCGACGCCGTGCGCGGCGAGGGCGAGGAGGCGATGGTCGCGGTCCCGGTCCGCGAGGGCGACTACGCCGTGGAAGTGTCGAGCCCGCGCAACAAGGACGCGAGCCCTTCCGAGCAGTACGAGGTCCAGATCCGCCTTGACGGCCCGGGACTCCCCCAGTAGCGTCCCTCTCGCTCGCAGGTCCGTGAGCGGGAATAGCTCAGTTGGTAGAGCATCAGCTTCCCAAGCTGAGGGTCGCCGGTTCGAATCCGGTTTCCCGCTCCAGTTCAAGCTGCTGATTCCCGAGAGATCGACTGTGGAGTCTTGCACGCCGGCACGCGTCGACGCGGAGTCTTGCAGCAAGGATGCAGCAAACCGCGATGGCGGGAGCTTGTTGATGGCCTCGCGCAGGTCCTCGACGACCAGGTGTCCGTAAGTGCCCGTCGTGGTCTTCACGTCGCGATGACGCAGGACACGTTGCACACGATGCGCGTCGACGCGCTCGCGCAAGAGAAGCGTCGCGGTCGTGTGCCGGAGATCGTGGAACCGCATCGGCCGGACCCTGGCCATCGGCCAGAGCTTCATGCTGCACTTCGGGTACTTGCGCAGCTCGCCATCGCCGTGTCGCTCGATGTGAGATGCACCGCGCTTCTTGCAGCGGCGGCAGGAGTGCACCCAGTAATCGACCAGGCTGGCGCGCGCGAGTGCGGTCCGCAGCACCTTCTGCGGGTCCGCTTCCTGCGAGCGCATCCGTCCATCCGCAGCGGGAAACACCAGTTCGCTCTTCGAGGAGCGGAGGGACTCCTCGAGAAACGGCACGAGCGATTCCGCGATCGGGATCGCGTCCGCGTGCCCACCCTTCGTCGTCTCGCGGTCGTTCTCGACATCATCGAGCGGATTCGGCCCACTCGCGCGGCGTTGACGGCGGCGAGCGGCAATTCCGCCAACGACGTGTCGAGGATGGAATCGGTGGGCAGGGGTTCGAGACCAAGCCGCTGCCGCTCGGCACGTCGCTCGAGCTCGCTATGACGAGGCGCGTCCTCCGGTAATTGCAAGCGCTTGCGAAGGGATCGCAAGCGTTGCGATGGTCGTTTCGCCGCTTGGGGTGCAAGTGCTCGCTGGTTCAAATCCAGTCGCCCCGACCCGAAGTCGCTCGATTCTTCCCAGCCTGCGGGCTATCTCCTTTCGGGTTTCCGCGGACACACCCGGCAACTCGCCATGATGCTCCCCCACCTCATTGCTGCAGCGACTGCCGCCCTCGCAGCCACGTCTGCTCGCGCAGGCCCCAGCTTCGATTGCGCCAACGGTGCCACGCCCACCGAGCGGCTCATCTGCCGAGATGCCGGCTTGTCCGCCCTCGACGTCGAAGTCGCGGCGGCCTTCCAGGTCGCTCTCGGACGCATTCCGGCAGAGCGCGGAGCGCTGGTCGCGTCCCAGCGGGCATGGTTGTCCGGGCGCGACAATACTTGTCGCACAGGGGTCGACTGTCTCGCGGGCGCGTACCGTGACCGGATCGCTGCGCTCGAGGCCGATCCTACGAACGCCGCCGCACCGCTGTGCCGCGCGATCGCGGAGCGCTACGAAGCGTGGAGCAAGCGAGTCGGGACACAGGGCGGCGCCCGTGGGGCGCGAGGTCCGCTTGGTCTGAAGGACGTCACCGATTCGGGGGTCAAGGTGTCCGAGCCCGTCGCTGTGCTGACGGACGGCTCGAAGCTCGTGGAGTGGGCGCGCGAACACCATCCACCTTTCGCATTGTCGCAGGAGCTGGTCGCGAGTTTCTCTCGGCTGTCCCGCGTCGAGGTCGAGAAGCTGCCGGGTGCGGAATACTACGCCGCGAGCACGATCGAGGGCACTGCGCACTGCTTCAATTCCGTATACTTCATGGTCGGAAGCGGCCAGGCGCGCACGGTCCGGGGGCCTACAAACTGGAGCGACAGCGACGGGAAGGGCTGCGGGGTCGGCAGAGCGTTCGGCACGGTCGACGGCGTTCCGGTCGCGTTCGAAGAAGCGGACGGAAGCACCATGTTGGAGGGGTCACTCACGGTCTCTTCTTGGGGGAGCGGCCGCTTCGGTCCAGCGTGCTCGCTCATCGTCAGGCATGCGCCGCTGTTCTCTCTGACCGAAATGACCAACCGCTGGGAGCAGGCGTGCGATGGCTCCCACTGCAGGGCTCTTCGAAGTGCGGCGCTTGCCCTCGTCGCCGAGGTGCAAGCGGATCCGCGCGACGCCTTGAGGCGAGCGCTGAGCAAGATCTCGCCCGAGCAGCGATCCGTATTCGAGAATGGGAACGGGCAGCAGCCGAACTCGATGGGCAAGAGAGCGGGGTCTGATGTTGTCCTCGCGCCGGACCAGTTGACGGACGAGAAGCCCCTGGTGCTTCCGATGCTCGTGGAGAGCACGCTATATCGGGTAACGATTGGTCACGTCACGATCGGGTGGCGATACTTTCCGGATTGGAGAGTGACGTTCGAGAGTGTCTCGAGCGGAGCTGCCCCGGCTTCCCTGGCCATCGGCATGAGCCGGGGCGAGTTGCTGGGCGTGACGGTCCATTAAAACACTGGCCGCGTGCGCGGCGGGCGTAGCACCCTACGCCGCGTGCCGGTAGCGTCCTCTCGGTGTGACCAGGACGGGCGACGTAAGACGGAGCGCGACTTATCCGTCCGTTCGCCGTCAACAAGAATCGACGGCGGGTACGGCTCGTCGATATGGTGCCCGGCGACATGCGACTTGGCAGCCTCAGCCTCTCGCTCACGATCGCAGTCGGCTGTGCGTCGGCATCCCAAAGAGCCCAGAAGCCTGAAGCGGTGAACGCAGCACGATTCCACGCAGGCCGACCCGCGATGTTTTACGGCAGCGATCCCGATCGGCAGTGCCCCCACACTCCTGTGCTCGAGGCGATGCGCAGAAAGCTGTTGGAGAACCCGCCCCGGAAGGATGAGGCCGCCGCCGACGTGGATCCACGGCTATGCGCCGTCGCGGAGGCTCTCCTTTCGTGGAACAAGGCCGACTGGCCGCCGCGGGCGTCCGTTCTCCATTTCCTGGCCTGGCATTTCGGCATGTCGACGCCGTTTCTCCACGCGTCTTGGCTCCACGTCGAAAGCGACGATCCGGGCGCGATCGCTGGGGCCCTCATTCGAGCTGGAACTGGCCACACGAACGTGCCGGGATATCGTTTCGGGTTCGCGCTCGATCGGTCGAAGAACCAACCAGGGGTCGAAATCCTGCGCGTCGTGCGCTCGATGCCATTCGAAGTCGACCCCTTCCCCCGGCAACTGGCGCTGAATGGGGAAGCCACGCTGAGCGGCGAGCTAGCATGGAGACGGTCGAGCGAGGAGACACGGATCATCAGCGATGTGACCATGGAAGTCTGCAACTCTGATGGCCGCTTCGATTCGTTTTCGTTCCCGGACGGGACGAGCTTTCGGCAACGGATTCGCTGCAGCTCGCATCCTGGGACGATGCAAATTGCCCTCTACGGTGAAGTACAAGGGCGGTCGTGGCTCTCGTCATTTCCCGTCGCCTGTGGAAGGGAACTTCCGACTTCCGTCGAGTTGCCCGATCGCGATGTGACAGCCCCGGGTCTCCCAGAGCAGGAGCGCCACCTGTTCAAGCTGGTCAACGCGGACCGTGTATCGGCTGGATTCGCGCCGCTATCGTGGGACGAAGAGCTTGCAAAGACCGCGAGAGAATTGTCGGCTCGCTTGTCGACGCATCCTTTTTTCCTGTTGGGCACGCACACTTCGAACGACGAATGGCGCGAGGAGCGCGACTGGGAAGACGCTCGGGACGCTCGGTTGAAGGCGCAACATGTTCTGGCGCAGGTTGGTGGCAACGCCTGGAGCGTGGAGGACGCCCATGAATCCGTCCTCGCGGATCCCGAGAGGCGCTGCAGGCTTCTCGGCGCTGCCCCCACACGCGCCGGCGTCGGCGTGGTCGTGGGTCCTGAGCGCGGACAGCCAAACGTCTTCTTCACCGAGCTTCTGCGCGCCAACGACAAGTGACGGTCGTCGCCGCGGACCGCTTCTACCGGCTCCATGTCCACCAAGCCAATCGGCCTGATCGGTGTGGCCGAAGACGAGGGGCAAGTGGTCTCTCGATGATGCAGTTGACAAAACATCAAGTCCGGCTATGCTGCGTCGGTGAATCCCTCGCGAGCTCGCCGGCGCATCCGGGAGCTGGCTCGCGCAGGTCGGGTCCGCTTTACTGAGTACAGCGCGCTGCGGATGCTGCAGCGGCAGGTCTCTGCCGCCGAGGTGTTTCGCGTGCTCACGACTGTGCACAGGTGCTACTCGCAGCCGAACGGACGTTGGCGGGTGGGCGGCGAGGAGCTGACCGTGGTGGTCGAGCTCACCGATGACGCGATCGTGGTGACACTGTTCCGTGGTGACGAAGATGGCGACGAAGACGAAGCGGACTAGGCGGTGCTGGAAGTGCCGGAGTGCGACATTGACCGGGGCGACGTTCCACGCCGAGCGGAAGATCGGCGGCCAAGTCTTCGTAGCGGAGCTGCCCGCGCGCAGATGCGCCTCGTGCGGCGAGAGAACCGTTTCTGGGCCTGACTTGTTGGCGTTCGACGCGGCCGTCGCCGGCGAGCTGGCGCGCAGCGGCGCATCGTCGCCGGACGCGCTGAAGTTCCTGCGCAAGACCATGGCGCTCACCGCGGCCGAACTCGGCGAACTGCTAGAGCTGCGGCCGGAGACGATCTCGCGTATCGAGAACGGCAAGATGCCGGTCGACCGGCGCACGGCCGCGCTGGTTTCTGCGCTCGCCCTCGACCATCTGGCGGGCCGGAGTGAAACGGCGGACCGCCTGCGCGCGCTCGCGCATCCTCCCAAGGGAAGGAAGCGGGTAGACGTCAAGGCGCGCGTTGCTTGAGGACGTGGCCGCTCGGAGTCCGGCGGCGCGACGAGCGCGCCCAGGTCGTCGGGGGCGACGCGGATTGCTCCGAGGATGCGCACGTACGCGAGCTCGCCGCGCGCGCAAAGCTTGTAGACGGTGGCTGTGGAGACCGAAAGCCTCGCAGCCACTTCGCGAACAGTCAGAAAACCTTGCAGCACCGGTGCAGCAAACGGGCTGCAAAGCCGTGTGTCAGAAGCTACTGAATGGAAATCAGCAGGCGCGGAATCGCCAAGGGTTGCCACGGCTTGTGAATACTTGCACGACCCTGCAAACGATCCGGGTCGTTTTCCCAAGCTGAGGGTCGCCGGTTCGAATCCGGTTTCCCGCTCCAGTCGAAGCTCCCGAGAGTCTTGGTCGTTTCGGTCCGGCGCTCGCGTCGGACCTCCGTCGGTTTCTGCTCGCGGTAGCAAGTGGGAAGCAAAACCGACGAGTTTCAGGCGGCCGATCTGCGTCTGCAGGTAGCCGGGAACGAGGTGCGCGTAGCGCTCCGTCGTCACTTGGGCGTCAGTGTGGCGGAGCATCTTTTGCACGGCCCAGAGGTCGGCGCCGGCGGCGAGGAGCAGCGTCAGCCGAGGCAACCGAGCTGTGCCGGCGTCATCATCGACCCGAACCCCGACGTGCCAGCTCGGCGTTTGCAATTCTACGATCCGCGGATGCGAATCGAGATGTTCGATCCAAGGCACCTGAACGGCGGCCGGCGATTTCAGCCCTAGACTCGTGAGTGGACACGCGACTTGCGTTTTGGCAGGTCCCGTCACTACAATGTACGTACAAGAGGCAGAGCATGGCGCGTGAGCTGACCATTCAGATCCGGCTGACCAAGGAAGAGCACGATACCATCGCGGCGCAGGCGGGCCGGGAAGGCTTGGGCGTCGGGACATATCTGCGGGCTCTAGCTCTTCGGAATGCTTTCGAATCGTCCGGCACTCCACGCGGACGGGCTTTTTCGGCCTTGCGGCGGGCGCAGGAGCGCGCGAAGGCGCGCGGCTTGGACCGGCTCTCCGCGAAGGAGATCGACGCTGAGATCAAGGCTGCGCGCGCTACACGCGGGCGTCGGGGGTGAGTTCGAAGATCAAGCGGATCGTTCTCGACACGAATGTCCTGGTCTCAGCCTTCCTGAATCCCAGCGGAGCGCCCTCGCAGGTGCTCACGTTGGTACTCGCTGGCGAACTGAAATTGCTCTTCGATCAGCGGATCCTTGACGAATATGCCGAGGTTCTGGCCCGTCCGCGGTTTGAGCTCGAGTCGGCGGACGTAGCTGAGGTGCTACGACAGGTCGAAGCAGACGGCGAGCGCGTCGCTGCAACGCCGAGTGAAACGCAGATGCCGGATGCCGACGACTTGCCGTTCCTCGAGGTCGCCCTCACCGGCAAGGCCGACGCGCTCGTTACGGGCAACGTGCGGCATTTCCCGGGACGGCTCGGAGTCGACGTGTTGTCGCCGCGGGAGCTGCTCCAGCGTCTCGAAGCCGAGAAGTAGCATCACCTGGCTTGATACGCGGCGAGGTCCTCTTCTCGGATGCGGATCGCTGCGCCGACGCGAAAGTGCCGGAGCTCGCCGGTGGTGCAGAGGCGGTAGACGGTCGCGGTGCAGACGCGCAGGCGCGCTGCGACTTCGCGCACCGTCAGTGAAGTCGAGAAATCCGGTAGCAAGGGGAAGCAAAATCCTTCGAAAAGTCTGCTTCCGAAGATACTCGTTGGATTGACGCGGCTGGCTCCAGCCGAGCATTTGCAGCTACTTCCGAAGCGTTGGGAACGCCTGCGACCGGACCTGATACTTTTCCCAAGCTGAGGGTCGCCGGTTCGAATCCGGTTTCCCGCTCCAGTTCGATTGGCTGAGCTCCCTGCAAAATATTCGCTGACGATGCGGACCTGGTAATGACTAGGGCGCCCTCCGCAGGGGGATGTCGTCGAGCCTCCGGGCCGACGCGGGCCCCTGGAGCGGACGGAGGCGCTGTTACGCTTCCTGACGATGACGATCCACCACGACCAGAACGCGCTTTATAGGTCCTTGCACTTCGGAATTCGCTCCGGCCGCGGCGGTTGCTCGCCGCGATCTGCCATACACTCGACCCCGTGAAGCTCGGGTGGGAAGAAGCCCGGGCGCTGCGGCTCGAGCGCCACCAACTGCATCGGCGCGCGCCGCGCGGCAGCGAGGTGCGCGTTGCCTCCCGCATCTGCGGGCTACATGCCCAGCTCCTTTCCAGCGCCGCTCTGTCGCTGTGGGCGCGGGTCGAGGGCGCGACCCTGGAGACCCTCCAGCGTGCCCTCTGGCGCGACCGCACGCTCGTCAAGACCTGGGCGATGCGCGGAACGCTGCATCTCTTGCCCGCGCGCGATCTTCCCATGTACCTCGGCGCGCTCGGCACCTACACGCACTACCTCAAGCAGGGCTGGGTGAACTACTTCGGCATCGCGCCCCAGGAAATCGAGCTCGTGATCGAAACGGTGGGCAAGGTGCTGCGCGGGCGTACGCTCACCCGCGAGCAACTGGCCGACGCGGTCGTCGAGCGCGCCGGCTCGAAGAAGCTCGGCGAGATCCTCCGGCAGAGTTGGGGGGTCCTCCTCAAGCCCGCCGCGTACCGCGGAATGCTCTGCTTCGCCGAAGGCGAGGGGGCGCGCGTGCGTTTCACCCATCCCGGTCCGGTCAAGAAGCTCGAGCCGGCGGAAGCGCTCGCCGCGCTCGCCCGCCGCTACCTCGGAGCCTACGGACCGGCGAGGCGCGACGACTTCGCGCTGTGGTGGCTCGACCTATCGCGTGCGGAAGCGCAGCGGCTGATCGAATCACTCGGCGTCACGCCGGTGGATCTGGACGGTGCGCGCGCGTACCTCCTCTCCGGTACGCGGCGGCCCCGGGCGGCGGCTCGCTCGGTCCGGCTCCTGCCCGCATTCGATCCTTATGTGATCGGTGCGCCCCGCTCGGGCGGCCTGTTTCCGATAGCGCACAAAGCTCGCATCTTCCGTCCGCAGGGTTGGATCTCGCCTACGCTCCTTGTCGACGGACATATCGAGGGCGTCTGGCGGCACGAGCAGAGGAGCGGTCGCCTCGACGTGCGTATCGAGGCGTTCGAGCGCCAGCCACCCAGGGTACGCGCGGAGGCGAACGAGGAAGCAGAGCGGCTCGCGGCGTTTCTCGGAACGCGCCTCGGTAAGTTGAAGTGGTGCTAACGAATCCCAAAAGTGGACGCAGTTCGTCGCACCGTCGTCCCACGAGCGGGATTATCTGCCGCGAAGTTCCCGTGAATCTTTCCGCGCGTGCTCCGTCTGCGCGTGCACGGTCGATGCGGAAGCACCGTCGATCGCGACCGTACCTCTCGGTGGGCGGGGCTCGCGCCGGGCGCGGCAGGGCTTCGGGGGGAACCCTCTCTCGGAGGAAGCATGCGATTTGGCAACATGGTGAGCATGGTGACGGCCGGAGCAGCGAGCTTCTTGCTCGCGCTACCCGCCGCGGCCCAGACGACGGGAACGTTGTCGGGTCAGGTGGTGGACGCAAATTCACAGCAGCCCGTCGTCGATGCGGTGGTCATCGCCCAGAGCCCTGCCATGCAGGGCGAACAGACTGCGGTGACCGACGCAAGCGGCTCATTCGAAATCACCCTCCTGCCGGCAGGAACGTACGCGCTCAACGTGCAGCGCGAAGGCTTCCAGCCGTTCACGCAGCAGGGCCTCACCATCCGGCTCGACCGCACCATCAAGGTGAAGCTCGCGCTCGTGCCCGACACCTTGCAGGAGAAGGTGGTCGAGATCGTCGCGCAGCGGCCCACCATCGCGGTCAACACGACGCAGCAGGGGGGCTCGATCTCGAAGGAACAGATGAACCTGGTTCCGTACGGGCGCAACGGCCGTACCTTTGACCAGGTCACGACCGCGATTCCCGGTGTGCAGCCCGACGCGAACGGCGGCATCGCCATGAACGGATCGGGAAGCCCCGAGCAGAACTACATCATCGATGGCGTCAACGTTTCCGATCCGGCTTACGGCACGCTCGGCACGACCCTCATCCAGGATTTCGTCCAGGAGGTCGACGTCAAGACGGGCGGATACCAGGCCGAGTACGGCCGCGCCACCGGCGGCATCGTGAACGTCGTCACCAAGTCGGGCGGTAACGAGTTCCACGGATCGGTCTTCGTGAACTGGTCTCCGTTCGAGGCGCCCCGCAAGCAGATCGGCGCCCTGGGCCAGGCGCTCTCCAGCGAGGTCAAGCAACGCTACAACCTCGACTTCGGGGCCGAGCTGGGCGGTCCCATCATGAAGGACAAGCTGTGGTTCTTCGCCGGCGTCGCGCCGCAGTTCATCTCCCGCAACGTCGACCGCATCATCGGCGCCCAGCAGTCCAATGCGGCGGGCCAGCCGGTGCTCGACTCCAGCGGCAACCCGGCGACGACGGAGGTCGGCCGGCAGACCTACACGTCGACGCAGACCACGTACAACCTGAGCGGCAAGCTCACCTACCTCATCAACGAGAACCACAGCCTCGCGCTCGCCGGCTACGGCAACCCGACCAAGAACGACGGCGTTTATGTCGACAGGTATGGATTCATCACTTCGCCGGCGGGCGGCAGCGAAGGCTCCTTCCTCGCCAACCACGAGCTGGGCGCTTTCGATACCTCGCTGCGTTACTCGGGCAAGCTGTTCAACAAGACCATGCTCGTCGAGGCAACCGCTGCATATCACCGTCGACGGCGGCTTCGGCTTCGCCGGAACGCGCACGCTGGACCGCTTCGGCGGCGTCCTCAAGTTGAGCAACTTCGTCGAGCTTCTCGGCCACCACCAGTTCAAGTACGGAATCGACGCCTCGCGGGACAACTTCAGCCAATCGAAGACCTATACGGGCGGCGCGGCGATCTTCGCGACGCCTACCACGGCCACCTACATTCGCGGGTTCGGCCATGCCGACCCGGCCAATCCCGGTCAACCGACGTTCGACCCGAACGACCCGAACCGTTTGCAGGGCTCGACGGTTTCCAACGTGACGCACAACACCTCGGTCGCCGGCTTCGCCCAGGACTCCTGGAACATCTTCGATCGGGTCGTCCTCGACGCCGGAGTCCG
This sequence comes from Deltaproteobacteria bacterium, assembly GCA_005879805.1. Lineage (GTDB taxonomy): Bacteria > Myxococcota > Myxococcia > Myxococcales > 40CM-4-68-19 > VBKO01. Next base: position 17,786 of record VBKL01000104.1, read on the forward strand.
CGTCGAGAAGCAGCTCATGTACGCCGACTCGAAGACGCTCGACGCCAGCGGCAACCCCGTCACGGCCGCCGGCATCAACTTGACGAACGTGATGCCCCGGGTGGGCCTCATCTACGACTTCACGGGCCGCGGTTTGTCGAAGGTGTATGGCTCGTACGGGCGCTTCTACGAGTACATCCCGCTCGACCTGGCCGATCGCTCGCTGAGCGCGGAGACGCAGGTTGCATTGGTCAAGGATCTCAGCCACTGCAGCAACCCGGCCGACGTGCGCACTTGCTCCACCATTCCCAATGCGTTCGGAGCCGGCCGCACCTACACCTTCGTGGGTGGCGCGGCCTCGACGGCGGTGGATCCCAACCTGCAAGGCCAGTACACCGACGAGTACCTGGGCGGTGTGCAGTACCAGGTGTACCGCGACATCACGGTCGGCGTGGACTACGTGCACAAGCAGATCGGCCGGGTCGTCGAGGACATGTCGGTGAACGACGGCACCACGTATTTCCTCTCCAACCCGGGCGAGCAAGGCAAGCTGGGCTACTCGGGCACCACGGGCACCGGTCAGACCATCGTGGAGCCGAAGCCGCGCCGCGTGTACGACGGCGTCACGCTCTCGGTGGGCAAGACGTTCACCGAAAACTGGCTGATGACGGCGAGCTACACGTACTCGTCTTTCCGCGGCAACTATCCGGGCCTCATCAGCTTCCTCGGCGCGCATCCGCTCTACGGCCCCGGTGAGGCGTACATCCTTCCCCGCGGCAGCGGCGGACGGACGCCGTGGACCTGGCAGCTCAACCTGCGCGGCGGGGCGAACTACAAGTTGTCGAAGGACTACGGGCTCGGCTTCACGCTCGACCTGTTCAACGTCACCGACAACCGGGAAGTCCTCACGGTGGACCAGAACTACACGTTCAACAGCGTCTCGCCGATCGTGAACGGGAAGGTGAGCGATCTGCCGAGCCTGAGGAACATCGCGGGCCAGAACGTCGCGGTGAACACGAACTTCCGTAACGCGACCGCGTACCAGCTGCCGTTCTCGGCGCGGATCGGCGCCAAGCTGTCGTTCTAGGAAGGCAAGCAGGGCAGTAGGGCAAGAAGGGCAGAGAAGGGGAGGCGGTACCCGAGACCCGCCTCCCCTTCGCTCGTCCGCGGTAGGGCCCATTTGACAGCCTCCGCTCCGGTTCCGAATAGTGCGCGGCGGAGGAGCGATATGAAAAAGGCACTGGCCTTCCTTGCGGCAAGCGGGTTGCTGATTTCCTTCCCTGCGGCGGCGGTGGATCCGACGCAGACAGCGAAGTCCCCGCGCTTCGCGCCGCTCACCTTCGAGCAGCTCAACGTCTATCAAAAGCCGCTGGGCGAGCAGATCCTCAAGGTGTCGAGCGTCGGACTCGGCGGGCCGTACAATCCGCTCCTCCGCAGCCCGGTGCTCGGCCAGCGCATGTTCGATCTGCTCTACTATCTGCGCTGGAACTCGTCCTTGCCCCTGCGCCTCAACGAGATGGCCATCCTCATCACCGGGAGGATCTGGCGCTCGCAAGTCGAGTGGTATGCGCACGGACCGCTCGCCATCAAGGCGGGTCTGTCTCCGGAGATCGTCGCCGACCTCAAGGCGCGCAAGCGGCCTGCCAACATGAAGGACGACGAGGCCGCCGTCTACGACTTCGTCACGGAGCTCTTCAACAAGCACGAGGTCTCCGACCAGACCTTCGCGCGCGCCAAGCAGGTCCTCGGCGAGCAGCAGGTGGTCGACTTGACCGCGGTGAGCGGAACCTATGTGGCGGTGGCGATGATTCTCGCGATGGCCGAGGAGGGAGTGCCTGCGGGGAAGGAGCTCCCGTTCAAGCCGGGCGATCCCTGAGCGTCATCCGCGCCCCACGGCAATGAGGGCGTGCGCTCCCAGGCGCGCCGGCATTTCCGCGCGAAGCTCCGCCTCGAGCATCGGCCGCAATGAATCGCCCGCGGCGCCAGCCTCGCGCAGCGCCGCGGCAGCCGGACCAGCTTGCAGCAGCAGGCCCGCATCGCCTTCGAAGGGAAGGTCGAGCGGGCGCACGGAGACGTTCGCGAAACCGGCGCCGGAGAGCAGCCGCGAGAATGCCGCGGGATCGCCCAGCGAGAACGGGCCGGGACCGACCGAGGGAGCGGGCAACGCCAGGTGCCGCCCGACGACGCGGATGGGAAGCTGGGCCCACTCGTTCTCGGCAGCGAGGCCCCAGACGACTGCCGCGAACCGCCCGGCGGGCCTCATCGAGCGGCGCAGATTCGCAAACGCTGCGGCTGGATCTTCGAAAAACATGATGCCGAAGCGCGAAAAGACCAAGTCGAAGCGCTCTTCGAAAGCGTGCGTCTGCGCGTCGGCGCAGAGGTAGCTCACGCCCTTCGGCGCTTCCGCCTGTGCGATCGCCAGCATCGGCTGGCTGACGTCGACGCCGATCGCCGCACCACATCGACGCGCGAGCTCGACGGTGGTCTCCCCGAAACCGCAGCCCACGTCGAGCGCGAGCTCGCCGGGCCGCGGCCCGAGCGCATCCATCGCAGCCCGCCCGAACGGCCTGAGCGCGCGCTCGAGCGGGCCTCGCATCGCGATCCAGCGCGGTGGATTCACTTCGTTCCAGACGCGGACCTGCTCCGTATTCGCCATCACAACCCGAGGCGAGCCTTGAGCTCGCGCGCTGTGAGGAGCTGCACGTAGACCGGCGATCCGACGTCGAACGACTTCGCCTTCGAAAGCGGACCGACCACGACCGGTTCGAAACCGGCATCCTTGACGAGACGGCTAGCGACGGCCAAGGCCTGCTTGTCATCGGCGGCGATGGGAATGCCCACCGCCTCTCCCGCGCGGTGCGCCTCGCTGCGCAGGCTCCGGTAGCTGATGGCGTTGAAAGCGCGCACGAGGCGGACGCCGGGAAGGAATTCGGCCGAGGCGACGCCGGTGCCCTTGCGGCGCGCCTCGACGGCCATCTCGCCATCGCGTTCCGGATACGGATTTCCCGTATCGAGCACGACCTTCCCTTTGAGCTCGTTCTGCAGGTCCTTGCCGACTTGCGGAAGGGCTCCGTACGGAACCGAGATCAGCACCACTTCGCCGAAGACCGCCGCCTCCTTGGGCGTTCCGACCCGGGCCTTGGGGCCGAGCGTTCTGGCGAGGCCTTGGAGCTCGTCCGGGTGGCGCGAGGAGATGAGGACCTCGTGCCCCGCCTTCACCCAAAGCTCGGCGAGCGTGCCGCCGATCTTGCCTGTGCCGATGATGCCGATCCTGGCGGGCGCATCGGCTGCGCGAGCGCTACCCGGCAAAGCGACGACTGCAGCGATGACGGCGCAGAGAACAGCCTTTGCGATCGACGACATTCATCCGCCTCCTTGGGTCGACAGCGATACATCGACGCTCGCCTCGAAGTCCGCCTGCCCGCCGGAGAACCCGAACAAGTCGACGGCCGCGTCCGGCAGCACCGGCTCGCCCGAGGTGAGCGTGTTGAGCCCGTCCCAACCGTCCCGGATCCAGACCGTGCCCGCCGGGATGCGGTCCGTGACGTGGGCGCGGCTTCGCATCTCGCCGCGCGCGTTGAAGATGCGGATCCCGTCGCCTTCGGCGATCCCGCGGCCCTTGGCATCCTGGAAGGAGATCCACAGGAGCGGATCGGGGTCGGCATGCGCGAGCGACGGGAGCGCGCGGCCTCGATCGTAGAAGGCATGGAAATGGGTCAGCGTGCGGCCGTTGCAGAGCCGCAGGGGATACGCATCCGGAGCCGCGCTTTGGAACACCGGAAGCGCGGGAAGCCCCAGGGTGGCGGCGCGCTGGGAGACGAATTCCACTTTCCCGGAGGGAGTGTCGAAGCGGAGATCCGGATACGCCACGTGCGAGATGCGCAGCGGGCGGATGCCGCCTTCCGCGGCGAGCGCGGCCGCGGTGGCATGACCGGTGGCGGGGTGATCAAGGAGCGCGTCGAGCGGCCCGGTATCGGTGCTCCAGGGGAAGTAGTCTTGCACGTCGAGCCGTTTCGCCAGCTCGCGCAAGATCCAGGCGGCCGGCCGCGTCTCGCCGGGAGCCTCGAGCACTTTCGGCATCAAGTAGAGGTGCGTGTTGGTGCTCTTGCATCCCGTGTCCTCGAGCCACGAAGTCGCGGGCAGGAAGAGATCGGCGTGCCTGCGCGCGGTGTCGTGGAAGAACAAGTCGTAGCTCACCACCAGATCGGTGCGCTCGAGCGCGGCGTCGACGCGTCCGGCGTCCGCGTACGACGAAAGCATGTCGGTGCCAAAGAGCAGCAGGACACGAACGCGCCCGTCTTCGAGCGCTTCGATTACCCGCGACATCTGATTCGGCACATATTCGCCCGGTCGCCGGCAGTCGTCGGCACCGATGCTGGCGAGCTCCTGCCCGTGCGACCTCGCTCCGTGCCGCGGGCCCATGCCGCCGCCTGCGATGCCGAGATTGCCCGTCAGCGCGGGCAGGCACCCGATGGCGCGCGCGCCCTGCCATCCGGCCTTGCCCTTGTGCATCGAGCTGCCGCCGAGGACGATCATCGCGGGCCGCGTCGTTGCGTACTGCCGCGCGAGGGCGACGATGCGGTCCGGCTCGATGCCGCAGACGGAGGCGGCCCAGCCCGGGTCGTGCTTTGCGACGTGCGCGGAAAGCTCCTCGAAGCCCACCGTGTGGCTAGCGACGAAGGCAGCGTCGTGAAGCCGCTCGGCGACGATGACGTGCATCATGCCGAGGGCGAGCGCGGCGTCGGTTCCCGGCCGGATCAGGAGCGTCTCGTCGGATTGCGCCGCCGCCTCGGTGCGCCGGACGTCGATGGTGACGACGTGTGCTCCGCGCCGGCGGGCCGCGGCGAGATGCGGGCCGGTGTTCGGCTGGCTGGCGAGGTTTGCGCCCCACAAGACGATGAGCGCGGAATTCGCCCCCATGTCTTCCTTGGTGCTCGCCCGCAGGACGCCCGTCAGTCCCAGGCCGAAAGCACCCAGTCCCCAGCAGATCATGGTCGGGGTCCATGTCTGGCAGCCGTACAGATTCGCGAAGCGGCGGAGCAACTCCACCGAGAGGCGGGTCCCGTAGTTGTTGGCGAAGAATCCGTGTCCCGACCAGGCGCCGACGGCTTGTGGGCCCACCGCCCTGGCGCGTTCGGCGATGGTGTCGAGCGCGTCGTCCCAGGTGGTCCGCTGCCAGCCGGAACCGGCGCGGCGCAGCGGATGGAGCACCCTCTGCGGATTGTCCGGGATCTCGCGAGCAGCGTGCCCGCGCATGCAGAGGAATCCCCGGCTGTCGGGATTGTCGGGATCGCCCCGCACGCCTGCGAGGTGCCCGTCCTCGACCTCGACCAGCATCCCGCAGAGCGTGGGATGGCAGTTCATCGGACACATCGTCCGGAAGGTGCGGAGCGAGCCCATCGCGGTCAGCGGGCCAGCGCCGCGCTCTCGACCCGCGCCTGTCCGACGCGCAGGGCGAAGAGCACCGCCAGCACCTGGAAGAAGGCGACTCCGTAGAGCACGGCCGAGGACATCCCGTGATCCATCAGCCGTCCGAAGATGACCGGCGAAATCGACATCCCGACGTCGACGCCGGAGTAGACGAAGCCGTAGACCTTGCCGAACGAGCGCTGGCCGAAACGCTCCATCGCCGCCTTGCGCACGAGGAGATCGCGGGAGGGAGCAGCCGATCCGGTGCAGAAGCCGAAGACGGCCATGAGCGGGGCCACGGCCACCTGGGGCAGCGCTGCGGTGGCGAGCACGACCGCGAGCGAGGCCGCCGCGACCAGGAGCACCGCGACGACGCGTTCGTGCGCCTCGTAGCGAGCCGCCAAGAACCCGCCCACTGAGACTCCCACCGCGCCGCCCAGCAGGAAGACGCTGAGAGCGGACGCCGCCGCGGTGAGCGGAAGGCCGTAGGCATTCTTCAGCACCGAGGGCGCGAAGTTCTGCAGCGCGCCGAATCCCAGCATGGAGGCGAGGAAGAAGAGGAAGCACATCCAGATCGCCGAGACGCGCAGGAAGGAGAATGGCGAGCCGGCGGCGCCCGAGGTCTTCGTCCGCGAGGGACCCGCGAAGCTCGTGCGGAAGAGCACCACCGAGGCGAGAGCGAGGACCGCGACCGCACCGGCGCAGAGCGCGGCGGTCCGCCATCCCGCGGCGGCCGCGACACCGGTCATGAACAGCGGCGCAACCGCCCAGCCGATGTTGCCCGCTACGCCATGTGCGGAGAAAGCGTGCCCGAGCCTCCCGGGCGAGACGCTGTGGTTCAACACCGTGAAGTCGGCCGGGTGGAACACGGCATTTCCTGCTCCGGCGATGATCGATGCCAGGACGAGCCCGGGGTAACCGTGCGCGGAGGCGAGCGCCAGCGCGGAGAGCGCAAGCAATGCGAGGCCGACGAAAAGCGTAGCCTGCGCTCCGTAGCGGTCGACGATGAATCCCGCCAGCGCCTGCCCCACTCCGGAGACGATGAAGAAGGCGGCTGCGAGCGATCCGGCCCGCGTGAAGTTGAGACCGAAATCCGCCATCAGCCAGGGAAAGAGCGAGGGGATGACCAGGTGGAAGAAGTGCGAGGTGGCGTGCGCGAAGCCGACCAGCGACATGACGCGCGCGTCCCCTGCGCGCGAGAAACTGGCAGCCGCATCCATGCGCGGCCATTCTAACGGAAACCCGGTGCCGCCTGCTCGGTCGCAGATCCGACGTGGGAGCGCGCCGCCGCGGGATGCCGGTTGCGACGGCAGTGACAATGTGGAAACCCAGCGGGTCGGAACATGCCGGACTGGCTTCACTCGCCCGACTACATGCTCGCGCGCCTCGTCCTCCAGCGCGGGCTCGGGCTCGTCTACCTCATCGCGTTTCTCGTGGCGCTCGAGCAGTTCCGTCCGCTCCTTGGCGAACGCGGTCTGTTGCCGGTGCCCCGGTTCCTCGAGCACGCCAGCTTCCGCGAGTCCCCGAGCCTGTTCCACCTCGGCTACTCCGACCGGCTGCTCGCCGCGGTCTCGCTCACGGGCATCGTCCTCTCCCTGGTAGTCGTGATCGGCCTCCCCGACCGCTGGCCGGTGCCGCTCACGATTGCCGTCTGGCTCGTGCTGTGGGCGCTGTACCTCTCCATCGTCAACGTGGGGCAGATCTTCTACGGCTTCGGCTGGGAGACGCTCCTCCTCGAAGCGGGATTCCTCGCCGCCTTTCTCGGCCCGGCCCGGGCACCGGTGCCCACGCTCGTGGTGTGGCTCTTCCGCTGGCTGCTCTTCCGCCTCGAGTTCGGCGCCGGGCTCATCAAGTTGCGCGGCGATCCCTGCTGGCGCGATCTCACCTGCCTCTACTACCACCACGAGACGCAGCCGATGCCGAACCCGCTCTCGTGGTACTTCCACCATCTCCCCAAGCCGCTGCACCGCATCGAGGTACTGGGAAGCCACTTCGCGCAGCTGGCCGTGCCGATCCTGCTCTTCTTTCCGCAGCCGATCGCGGCGGTCGCCGGTCTCGTCATGGCCGTCACGCAGTTCTGGCTGGTGCTGAGCGGCAACTTCTCCTGGCTCAACTTTACCACCATCGTCCTCGCCGCGTCCGCCCTCGACGATCGTTTGCTCGGGCGGATCCTGCCCGTCGCGCACGCCGCCGGCGTTCCCGTAGTCTGGTTCGACGGGCTCGTCATGGTCCTCGCGGCGCTGGTAATCGCACTCTCCTGGCGGCCCGCGCGCAACCTCGTTTCCCGGTCGCAAATGATGAACGCGAGCTTCGACTCGCTCAGGCTGGTGAATACCTACGGCGCCTTCGGCTCCATCACCCGCGAGCGATACGAGATCGTGGTGGAAGGCACGAGCGAGGAGCGCATCACTCCCAACACCGTCTGGCTCGAGTACGAATTCCGGGGCAAGCCTACCGACCTCCGGCGGCGACCGCCGCAATGGGCGCCGTACCATCTCCGGCTCGATTGGATGATGTGGTTCGCCGCCCTTTCTCCCTCGTACGCCTATTCGTGGTTCGATCCGTTGGTGAAGAAGCTGTTGCAAAATGATGCAGCGATCTTGCGGACGGAGCGCGCTTCGCGCGGCGTGCAGGCCGCACATCCCGTGTACGCCGCCTCCCGGCGGGGTCGAAGAGGAGCACAGATAGAGCTCGCGGGCCGGCGTAGCGTACGGATCGAAGGCGAGGACCGGCCGCGCGAAGAACTGGAGGCCGTCGTGCGCGCCGCCCGCGATGTCGCCTCCGGCGCAGTTCGCGTTGTGCGCCTCGACCTCGCGGGGACCCGCCACCGCTCGCGCAAGGACGAGATCGCGAAAGCCAGGCGCGAAGCGCTCGATCTGCGCCTCGATGCGCGCGGTCATGTCCACCGTCGAGCCGTTCGGGACGTGGCAGTACGCCCAGAGGGTGTGCTTTCCCGCCGGGGCGCGGGTGTCGTCGAAAAGGCTTTGTTGCGCGACGAGCACGAAGGGCTGCTCGGGATGGCCGCCGCGGTTGACCTCGGCTTCGCCGGCGGCGATTTCCTCGAACGTGCCGCCGACGTGCACCGTGCCGGCGCGCCGGCACTCCGTGGCTCGCCAGGGCACGGGCCCCCCGAGGGCGTAGTCGATCTTGAAAACAGCGGGTCCGCGCCGGTACCGGCGTAGCGCGCGACGGTAGCGGGCCGGCAGTCGATCCTTGGCGATGCGATCCAGGGTCGCGGGCGAAGTGTCGAACAGGATCGCGCGCGCCGGGCCGAGTTGCTCGAGGGAGTCGACGCGATCCCCGGCCGCGATCTCGCCTCCGAGCGCGCGCAGCGTAGCCGCGAGCGCGTCCGCGATCCGTTGCGAGCCGCCGCGCGCGATCGGCCAGCCCGCCGCGTGGGCCGCAACGCCGAGCATGAGAGCGAACGAAGCCGTGAGCGGGGCCTCGAGGGGCAAGAAGGAGTGCGCCGCAAGGCCGGCGACGAGCGCCCGGGCACGCTCACCCCGGAAGGGCAGACGAGACGAGGGGAGCATCGCGCGCACTCCGAAGCGGCCGAGCAGCAACGGATGGCGGGGGAGCCGCAACATCGGTCCGAGCGCGTCGGCGAGCAGCTCCTGGAACCGAGCTGCCAGGGGCGCGACGACGAGTGCCGCCGCCGATGGTCGGCTCCGCTTCGTGGACGTGCACGCGCAGGCCGGCGCGTGCCAGCTCGATGGCAGCGGAGAGCCCGTTCGGACCGCTCCCCACGACTACGGCGTCGGGCATGCGCCGGAGCGTACTGCTCAATCAAACATCTGCAAGCCTGGCCTCACGGTGCTTGCTGGAAGAACTCCCAGATCTCGTTCGCGGCATGGAAGTCGCGGTTGGAATTACCGAGAAGGAGCGGCCCGTGCATTTCCGGATGGGGCACGGCATGACCGCCGCCTAGAATGCTGATCAGCGTCACGTTACGCTTACCGGCGGCAATCCAGCGCCGGCGTTCGGCGGTACTGCCGTCGGTCGGGTCGATATCGGGGAATTGCGTCGTTGCCGGAGGCCCGACGAGTCCGTCGAGCGCGAGAAAGTAATCGATGCTCGCCTGCGTCGAGAGAACCGCCCCGCGGTTCCCCCAGACGCCATGGAGCACGACGTCGCCCCCGTTCCACGGGACGAAGGGATCGGCGGTGCCGTTCATCAGCAGCATCGACACGGGCTTTCGTTTCGGCGTGATCGCCATGTTTCCCGGGGCGGGGACGTTGGAGACGACGGCGGCATACGCACGGGCGAAATCTGGCGTCTGCAGCGCAAGGCGAAGCGTCATCGCGCCTCCATTCGACACGCCGGTCACGTAGACGTGGTCGCGAGCGGCACCGTGGTCCTTGACGAGGCGATCGACGAGCGCGTGCAAGAAGCCCACGTCGTCGACGTTCTCGGCCTTCGCCGCGAAGGGTCCCTTCACGCGGCAATCGTTCCAGTGGCCCTCGTATCCCTGCGGATAGACCGCGATGAACCCATTGGCCTCTGCCAGCAGATCGAAATCGTACCCGTACGCCTCCCGAGCGCGCGCGGGCGAGCCCATGGAGCCGTGCAGCGCGATCACGAGGGCGGGATGCGCCCGCAGCTTCGCGGGCAGATATGCGATCCACCTTCGGGTGCGACCGCCATGCGCCAGCGCGCCGCGCTCGATCTTGCCGGGCAATCGCGGCTCGCTCGGCATCCGGGAGTGGAGTGCCCAGAACGCCACGCCCGCGAACACGCCAAGCAGCACGACGATGGCCAGGCCCGCGATGCGAAGGCGTCTGCGCATGGAAAACATGGGAAGCGTCAGCGCGCCCGGCGGTGGACGGCCTTCGTTTCCATCTCGTAAATGGGCGCATGAGCAGCGTCAATGCGACCCGCGCCGAATTCCTCGCGGCGAAGGAAGCGACCGGCGAGGACGTCTCCCTCTTGCGGGTCCTGCGCGGCGACTTCGAGGACCCGCTCGCCCGCTGGACGCGGATCCGCGAGAGGCACGGGGACGTGTCGCGCTACCGGTTCGGCTTCGACGATTCCCACTTCGTCACCCATCCCGAGGGTGCCCGCCGCGTCTTGCAGGACAACGTCACCAACTACACCAAGGAGCATCCGTCTTACTCCCTCTTGCGCCGGCTCGTCGGCAACGGCCTGCTCACCAGCGAAGGGAGCTTCTGGCTGCGGCAGCGCCGCCTCGCTCAGCCTGCCTTCCACCGACAGCGCATCGCCGCCATGGCGGCGCGGATGACGCAGGCGGCGGTCGACCTCGCCCGCGAATGGGAGCCCCGCGTCCACTCGGGAGAGCCGTTTTCCATGCTCGAGGAGATGTCCGGCCTCACGCTCCGGATCGTCGCCGACGCGCTCTTCGGCACCGTGCTTCCCGCCAGGGCGTCGTCGGTGCGCGGAGCCTGGGACGTCCTGAGCAGGCAGATGGCGGAGCGGTTCAGCCGGCGCCGGCTCCTTCCGGCGATCCTGCCCACCGCGTACGACCGGGCGTTCCGGCGCGCGCGCCGCGAGCTGTTCGCCATCGTCGAGGAGATCGTCGCGGAGAAGCGCGCGCGCGGTAGCGACTCGTCGGACCTCCTCTCCTTGCTCATGGATGCGGCTGCATCCGCCGGTGTACATCCTCTTCCGCCGCGTGAAGGAGGACGACGTCATTTGCGGCCACCGCATTCATGGGGGCGGCGTCGTGGTGATGACGCCGATGGTCTTTCATCGCCACCCTGCGTTCTGGGACCGCCCGGATGCGTTCCATCCCGAGAGATGGCTGGACGAGGACGCCGCGAACCGCCGGCCGCGTTTCGCGTTCATGCCGTTCAGCGGCGGTCCTCGCCAATGCATCGGGAACAGCTTCGCCATGATGGAAGCGGTCCTGATCCTCGCCACGCTGGCGCAGCGGTTTGCTCCGCGGCTTGCGGAAGGCTACTTCCCGCAACCGGAATACGGAGTGACGCTGCGCCCGTCGCGGGGCCTGCCGATGCAGCTGTAGCGCTCGGCCAGCCTCAGTAGACGAGGTGCAGGTGCGGAGCGAACGCCATGTTCGTTCCGACCTTCCCCAGCGAGCGCGCCAGGTCCAGGAAGATCACCGCGTGATGACGCTGCTCGAGGAGCTTCACCTTCGCGTTGAGCCGGATCACCTCGCACTGCAGGTCGACATCGAAGCTCTCCTTCGGCATGACCGCCGTGGCCGAATCGAGCGCGACAGCGACCTCTACCTCCTCGACGCCGGCAGGCGCCTTGAAGGTCGTCAACAAGAACGCGTTGTTTGCCACGGTCAGGTCCATTTGCGAGGTCATCAAGGCGTTGGCGAGCACCATCCCGTTGGCGCGCACCTCGACACCCTTCACTCGCAAGAACAGCGACTCGAGGCCACCCGCGTCCATGCCTTGCAGCCGGAGCTCAAGGCTCCTCTCCGCGGCGCTGCCCGGATTGGAGCTCGTATCGCCGCCGGAACCGCCACCCGAGCCGGAGCCGGTATCGCCGCCGCCCTGCACGGCGCTCCCTTTCAGGCCCTGCGCTTCAGGCCCGTTCCCACCGCCGCAGCCGACCGCGCAAACACAGGCGGCAACGAGCGCCTTCATCATCCACCGGTTCATCGGTCGCCCCCGTACCCGTCTCCGTGGTCTTTGTCGTGGTCCTTGTCGTGATGATCCTTGTCGTGATCTTCGTCGTGATCTTTGTCGTGATCCCCGTCTCCGTGGTGATCCCGATCGTGGTCGTCGTCCTGCTCGCATCGGCCGTAGAGGCAATGGTTGTGTGCAGGACAATCCGAATCGTACTTGCAGACCCCGCCGCCGTTGTCGTTCCCCGCCTCGGGCTTGCAGATGACGCGCGCGGCGCACTGCGCCGAACCGCCGTCGAAATCGACCTCGAAGCGATCCTCGAAGCTGGCCGCACAGGCCTGTGCCTTGGCTAGTTGCAGGCACTGCGCCTCGTCCTTGACGGTGACGTCGAAGTCGAACTCGGTGGATTGCCCGACGCCAAGCGTGAAGGGGGCCGCGGGCGTGAACGTAATACCCAGGGCCTTCATCAAGTCGTCGTTCACCGAGAGCGCCGTCGAGGCGTCCGTCGGGTGCGTGTTTGTGACTACGACTTTGAAATGTAACCTCGCCGGATAATGCGTCACTTCACGTACAAGGTTGCCGTCGACCGTCTTCTCGCAGACGAGCTCGTGTGCCCGGGCAGAACTCGACAAGACGATCGCAGCGGCAGCCGCCGCATACGATAGTTTCTTCATTGTTTTTGATCCCCCTACCCGTTTGACTTCAACTCCCCCGACTACCCCGAGCGCGATCTATCCACGCAATCTCAAAGGGGGAAGATGAAGTGTGACGAATGAAAGCGCGAATCTCGACGGTTCGCGGGAATGATTACCGCATACGGGTTTGCGCTTACGTCAAAACCAGTTACTGATTGCTACTGGCGAGGCGGGACCGTGTCGTCCAAAAAGCCTAGGGCCTTCGAGCGCCTTCGAAGGGCAGCCGCAAGGTGACACTCGTTCCGGCTCCGCGCGAGGAGCGGATCTCGACGGTTCCACCGAGCCCGTGGGCGCGCTGTCGCAAGCTCTCGAGGCCGCGACCGGGCACGATGCTCGCCTGGTCGAAGCCGACGCCGTCGTCGGCAACTCCGATTTGTAGCCAGCTCCCGTCGAGCCGGGTGGTGACCGTCACCAGGCGGGCACCGGCGTGACGGAGCGAGTTGGTCAGCGCCTCGAGCACGATCCTCTGGATGGCGAGGACCGACCTGGGCGTGAGCGAGGAAAACTGCGGCAGCTCTCCGACCTGCCAGCGAAAGTCGACGCCGGAGCTCTCGATCGCGGCGCGCATGCGATGGCGCACGTTGCCCAGGATGACGTTCAGATCGCCGTCCGTCGTCTCCAGCGAATCCACCGCCAGCCGCAATTCCTGCAGGGCGTCGTGCAGCCGCCGCTCGACTTCGGGGAATGAGGCTCGCCCCGACTGCACCGCCCCGAGAAGCCCGAGAAGGCTCGACCCGAGCCCGTCGTGCATGTCTGCCATGATGCGCTTTCGCTCGCGCGCGAGGCCCTCCGTCGCCCGCTCCACCGCGGCGACTGCCTGGAAGTGCCGGTCGATGATGTTCGCGCCGATGGCGACCAGCACCAGCGGAACGTGGAAGTGCGCCAGCTGGAAGCTCTGGTAATCGATCCATCCCATCCACCAGGCGAGATCGTGGGCGCTGAGCATGACCGCGACGACCAGCGCCGCGGCGAGCGGCCAGAACGCCCATCGGCGCTGGCGCTCTTGCGAGCGGATCAGCACGACGAGCAGGGCAAAGAGCGCTCCGAGGTACGTCACGCTCCAGATCGTGATGAGAGCGCCTTCGCTGTCTTCGCCGAGAAAGCCTGCCAGGACGAGACCCACGGCTGTGAATGCCCAGACCGCTCCCTCTCCCAGCGGCCAACGTTTGCCCGCGGCGCGCAGGCAGAGCACCAGCATGGGAGCGAGGGAAGCGAAGCGGACGGTGAACGCGAGCGACCCGTGGAAGAACGGCCGCGGGGTGAAAGCGGCGTGCAGCGCCGGGAAGGCGGTCGCCGCCCAGGCGAATGCGGTTATCGCAAACCAGAACAACACCGCGTCGTTGCGCTCGCGCAGCCAGAATCCGGCGGCGAGCAACGCGCAAAGCAGCGCCGCGGCGCCGAACATGTGCAGGGAGAGCACCTGGATCGCGTAGCGATGCTCGTAGGGGATGCGCCCGGAGCTTCCTGCGATGACCATCACCCGCGTGAGGCCCTGGCGCAGCCCGGGTACGGCGACGACGCGGATGTGAAGGACGTTGCGGCCCGGCTCGAGCAGCTTACCCGGGACCGCGAGAGCGAGCGGCGGCGCCCAGTTGCGAGCGCCCGGGTCGCCGTAGCCGAGGTTGCCACCCTCGAGTGTGCCGTTGAAAAAGAATAGCATCCGCTTCGCGCCGTTTCGCGGCAGGTAGAGCGTGTGGGTCGACCCGGCGCTTTCCGGAGCGAGATCGAAGGGCAGCCGGTACCACCCTGCTCGAGCGGGGCCGGGATGCGAGAGAAACCAGTTGTCGGGCAGCGTGACGGGTCGCCACGGGGCATCGTCGGAGGGAGGCGATCGTGTGTCGCTGACCACGAATTCGCCCTGCGTGAGGACGTGCATCTCCGGATCGTGCGCATCCGCGCCGCGACACTGCGCTTGCAGGATGGCCGCGAGCACGAATCCCGCGATCGCCGCAAATCTCATCCGATGAGCCCGAGTCGATTCGCCTCGAATACCGCTTCGGTCTTCGAGTGCACGGCCAGCTTGCGGTAGATGCGCTTGAGAAAGGTGTGCACCGTCCCGATCGAAATGCCGAGCATCGAAGCCGTCTCGCCGTAGGAGAACCCGCGCGAAATGGCATTGAGGATTTCGGTTTCGCGCGGGGTCAGCCTGGTTTCCTCTTCGGATTTCGCGGCCGCCTGTCCGCGGCGGGGCGCCTGCAGCCGCTTCAAGAGCTGCCGCGCGACGATGGGCGAGAGCGGGGAACCGCCGTTGCGGATCTCCCGGATGTCGAGGACGATGTCGCGCTGCAACGAGCCCTTGAGGAGGTAGCCGCGCGCGCCCGCCTCGAGGGCCGCGAGCACGTTCGCCTCGTCGCCGAAGATGCTGACGATGAGGATGTCGCAGCCGGGATACCGGTTGGCCGCGAAACGAACGACTTCGAGGCCGGCGATGTCCGGCAACCCGAGATCCACGAGGAGGACGTCCGGTGCGGCTGATTCGAGCCCTGCGAGGGCTTCTCCTCCGGTCGCGTATTCGGCCACGAGCCGAAGGGAGCTTTGCGCGCGGATCGAGGCCGCGAGTCGAGCGCGCATCTCACGGTCGTCCTCGACGAGCGCCACACGGGTGATCGGCGCGGTTTCCGATGCCACTTCCATGGGTTCCCCGTTGCCGGACCAGCGCACACCATAGCGCCGCTCGACGCGTTCTGGCGAACCCGCGCAGTACCCAATTCGGGGGACAATGTCTGGGGCGTACCCAGTATGGGCGATTGACCTCGCACATCGAATCGATAGGATTACCGGCCGCGAACCGTTTTCTATTCTGGCCCGCTCGACGACTCGAGAGAGGGGGAAAAATGAGCGCAATCCGTGGGATTTGCGGTTCCGCGTCCGCATTGCTCGTGTGCTTCGCCGCCGCGTGCGGCGGCGGAGGAAGCAGCGGACAAGGAGGCGATTTCGGCACGGGGCTTTCCATCGACACGACGACGGTCTCGTTCTCGGGCGCGACGAGCGAACCCGCCAGGCCGGCCTCGCAGTCCTTGCACGCGACGATCTCTGCGAGCGACGCCGCAAGCATCGAGGTCGGCTACGCGAACGGGGCCGAGCAGGTCTCCTGGCTTCAGGTGACGATTCCGGCGGGCCAGAATCCCGCGAGCACCGCCATCAACTTCACCGTGACGCCCCAGCCCACTCCGGGCACGTACACGGCGCACCCTTCGGTCGCCATCTTCAAGGCGGACAGGACGCCGATCGCCCTGCGGGCGCTGACGGTGACCTACCAGGTGACCCCAGCGCCGCCGAGCGTCTCTCCGCCGGCGATCACGACCCAGATGGCGGCCGCCAATGTCGGCGGCCCCTTTGGCGATATATTGGTGAAGGGTACCGGAACCTGGACGGCCACCGTCGATTACCTCTCAGGGACGAACTGGCTGAGAGTCGGACCGTCGAGCTCGTTCCCGCAATCCGGGCCCTCTCCGGGCATCCTCACGCTGTTCGCGGAGGGCCCGCTATCCGCCGGCACCTACTCCGCCACTCTCCACATCGCCGTCGCTGGCCAGACGTTCGATGTCCCGATCTCGCTCCAGGTGACGCCCTGACGCTGGCCTCGCCGGGCTCTCGCAATCAAGCGACGCCAAGATAGATCTGCCGGACACCCTCGTCCTTCGCCAGATCCGCGGCCGTCCCTTCCTTGGCGATGCGGCCCTGCTCGAGCACGTAGATGCGGTCGGCGATCTCGAAGGTGGAAACGGCGTCCTGCTCTACGAGCAGCACGGTGACTCCGTCCCGGCGAATGCGGGCGATGGCCTGGAAGATGTCGCGCTTGATGCGGTGGGAGAGGCCGGTCGAGGGCTCGTCGAGGAGCAGGAGCGAGGGCCGGCACATGAGGGCCCGGGCGATGGCCAGCATCTGCTGCTCGCCGCCCGAAAGCGTTCCGGCGATCTGGCCGTGCCGCTCGCGGAGCACCGGAAAGAGCGCCAGCATCCGCTCGAGGTCTTGCGCAACGCCGTCGCGGTCGCGCCGTAGATAGGCGCCAAGCTCGAGATTCTTGCCCACCGTCAGCTCGGCGAAGAGGTGGCGCCCTTCCGCGCAGTGCCCGATGCCGTGCGCCGCGACCCGATGGGGCGGCAAGGTCTGCAAGTCGGCGCCGGCGAACCGGAGCGTGCCCGTCGAGGGGACCATCCGCGCGATGGCGCGCAAGAGGGTGGTCTTTCCCGCTCCGTTCGGGCCGAGCACGCCCACGAGCTCGCCGCGGTCCGCGTGCACGGATGCACCGTCCAGCGCAAGCGCCTTGCCGTAGCGCACGACGACGCGCTCGATCTCAAGCAGTGCCAATCGAGGCCTCCGCGCCGCCGAGGTAGGCGGTCACTACGCAGGGATTGACGACGATCTCGCTCGGCGACCCGTCGGCGATGATCTCCCCGAAGTCCATGGCGATGACCCGCCGGACGAGCCGCATGAACTCGCGGAGCTTGTGCTCGATCATCAGGACGGTCAGGCCGTCCCGACGGTGCAACTCGGCGATGAGCGCCGCGAGCGGCTCGATCTCGGAGGTCCCCAGCCCGGCGAACGGCTCGTCGAGCAAAAGGAGGCGCGGTCCGGTGGCAAGCGCACGCGCCAGCTCGAGGCGGCGCAAGGCCCCGTAGGGGAGAGACTCGACGGGCGTCCGCCCTTTCCCTTCGAGTCCGACGAGGCGCAGGACGCGCTCCACACGATCGCGAAGGCTGCGGCCGGGTTGCTGCCGCCCGCGCGGTGAAAGGCAGGCGACGGCGACGTTCTCCTCGACGGTCATCAGCCGGAAGGGACGCGGCTGCTGGAAGGTCCGCGCCATCCCGCAGGAGACGATTCGATGCCGGGCGAGGCCGGTGATGTCGGCGCCCGCGAAACGGACCTCGCCCGCGTCGGGGGCGACGAATCCGGTGAGCAGGTTGAAGAGCGTCGTCTTTCCCGCCCCGTTGGGACCGAGCACGCCGGTCAGCTCGCCGCCGGCGATGGCGAAGCTGACGTTCTTCACCGCCGTGAGCCCGCCGAACCTGCGCGTCAATCCGCGCACCTCCAGAAGTGCGCTCACGCGGTCTCCGCCCGCCGGCGCAGCCGTTGCCAGAGAGGCGCGAAGAGGCCGCGGGGCAGGAAGAAGACGATGAAGATGAGGAACACGCTGTTGAAGAGGAGCCGGTACTCGCCGAATCGGCGCAGGCCTTCGCCGAGCCCGGTGAGGAGGAACGCGCCGCCGATGGCGCCGTAGACGGTTCCGATGCCGCCCACGTAGCTCATGATGATGACCGAGAGCGAGGTGTTGACGCCGAGGAGGTACGGACCCGCCTGGAGCTGGAAGAAGGCGTACATCGCGCCGCCGACGCCGGCGACGAAGGCGCTCACCACCAGCGCGCCGATCTTGTGCCGCGTGGTGCTGATCCCCGCGGCGTCGCAGGCGACCTCGTCGCCGCGGATACCGCGCAGGAGGATCCCCCACGGAGAAGCGGCCAGCGTCACCAGCGCGCCCGTCGCGAGGACGAGGAACGCGAGCGACGCGTAGTAGAAGCCGACGGGCGACGAGACGAGGCTGGACAGTCCCGACAATCCCTCCTCGCCGCCCATCTGCTCCCAGAAGATGATCGTGAAGCGTTGCAAGATGGCGGCGGCAGCGAGCGTGGCGAGGGCGAAATAGGGCCCTTTCAAGCGCAGGGTCGGAAGTCCGATGACGACGGCGACGGCCGCGGCGGCGACCCCGGCGATGGGCAGGCACGCTGCGGGTGAGACGACGGTATGGAGGTTGAGCAGCGCCGCCGTGTACGCGCCCGTCCCGATGAACATGCCGTGGCCGAAGTTCTCGCGGCCCGTCTGCCCGGACATGAAGTCCCAGCTGATTGCGAACACCGCCCAGAGGTTGCACAGGACGAGGACAGAGAGCGCGTACCCGCTGCCGATCCAGAGCGGCGCGGAGGCGAGGAGCGCGAGGAGCAGGACGAGGAGCGCGATGCGCGCCACGGGCTACATCGCCGCCCGCGCGCCGAGGAACCCTGACGGCCGCAAGACGAGGGTGAGGAGGATGGCGACCAGCGAGACGAGCTCGGTGTAGGAGCCCGAGGTGAGGTACGCGACTGCGGTCTCGCTGTACCCGAGCGCCAAGGCGGCGAGGAGCGTTCCGGGGATCGAACGCAGGCCGCCGAGGATGACGATCGAGAACGCCGTGATCTGGCCGCCGAGATCGACGTGCGCGATGGATACGTTCGCGGCCACGAAGGCCGGAACGTTGCGGACCTCGGAACCGAAGACGAGGAAGAGGCCCTGCTCGACGAGGAGGGCGACGGCGAGCGTGATGAGCAGGACCGCCAGCGGCGAGCGTCGCAGCGGGCGGACGAAGACCCGCTCGACCACCACGCCGAACCCCGCCACGGCGATCACCGCGCAGGGTCCGGCCGCGAAGAGCGGCAGTCCGAGCCGCGTACCGAAGGCGAAGGTGAGATACGCGCCGAGCGCATAGAAGCTGCCGTGGGCGAGGTTCAAGACCCGGGCGACGCCGAAGACGAGCGTGAAGCCGATGGCGAGGAGCGCGTAGACCGCGCTCGTCACGGCGCCGTAGAGGAGGATCTCGAGCATGCCGCCCGCTACTTCTTGGCCATCGCCGGCAAGACGAACTTGCCGTCGGCTCGCTCCTTCGGCCAGACGATGGCGCGCTTTCCGCCCTCCTGCCATTGCACGAACATGACCTGGGCGTAGCCGGGCCCGTAGCGCAGATCGTGGGTGTCGTCGAAGGCGATGCGCCCGGCCGTGCCCACCATGTCGGTCTTTTCCAGTTCCTTGATGACCGGTCCGGCCTCGATCGTCTTCGCGCGCGCCGCCGCCTCGGCATAGAGATGGATGGCATCGTAGGCGCCGCCTGCCGTGTAGACCGGATTGCGCTGGAACCGTTTCACGAACGCGTCCCAGAAGGGGATGGTTTTCGGCGTCACCGCCGCGCGCAGGAAGCCGACCAGCACCGTCTCGCCGATGGCCTTCCCGCCCACGCGCCCGAAGAAGTCGGGATCCTGCGACTTGACGTCGATGCCGCCGATGGGAATCGGGACGCGCGCGTCGTACCACTGCTTGACGAGCACGTCCGAGGAAGCGTGGGAGACGATGACGACGAGGAACTCCGCTCCGCTCGCGCGGACCTTGGAGAAGAGGGGGGAGAAGTCGGAAGTCTGCACGTCGAAGAACTCGGCCAGCGGCACCTGCGACCCGCCGTCGACGATGCCCTTCTTGAGCGCGGGAACGAGGTCCTGCACCCATTTCGCGCTCTCGCCGACGATGGCGATCTTCTTCAGGCCCTTCTCCGCTCCGACGAAGTTGACGACGAAGTCGACCAGCGAAGCGGCGAGCCATTTCGAATTGAGCGGGTTGACGCGGAAGATGTACTTGTAGTTTTCGTTATCGGTCTTCACTTTGGCGGTGATGGCGGGCGAGGCAGCGCCGATGCCCAGGTAGATGGTCTTCGCCGTCGAGATGTGGGGCAGTTGCGCCAGGGTGACGCCGCTCGAATAGCCGCCGACGAGGACGTCGACCTTCTCGTCGGAGGTGAGCTTCTTGACGGCCGTGATCCCGGTCTCCGGGTTCTCCGTTTCGTCGGCCACCACCATCTCCAAACGCCGGCCGAGGACACCTCCCTTGGCGTTGATCTCGTCGATGGCGAGCTGCGCGCCGTCCTGCGAGTCGCGTCCGACGGCGAGCTGCATGGGGGTGGTGATGCCGATGCGGATGGGGGCTCCCGCTGCGGCGGGAGCCGCTTGCCCGGGGGCCGACATTCCGATGACCGCCGCGAGCAGGAACTGCAAGCCTATGACTGTCGTCCTCATGGATGCCTCCCGTGCCCTGCATCATCCAGGAATCGATTCGTCTAAGCTATCCCCGGTGCAGACAGATGCGCGAGGTCCAGGTCGGTCGATGACGGGTGCGGAGGCGCTGCTCCGGACGGCAGCGGCAGCTGGCCTCGAGGTCTGCTTCGCCAACCCCGGCACGACGGAAATGGGATTGGTGAAGGCGCTCGACGCTGTTCCGTCGATCCGCGCCGTGCTCGGGCTCTTCGAAGGGGTTTGCAGCGGGGCCGCCGACGGCTATGCCCGCATGAGCGGACGGCCGGCGCTGGCGCTCTTCCATCTCGGTCCCGGCTTCGCGAATGCCATCGCCAATCTCCACAACGCGCGGCGTGCGAGGTCGCCCGTCGTCAACCTCATCGGCGATCAGGCGACCTGGCATCGCGAAGCGGACGCACCGCTGACCTCCGACATCGCCTCGCTCGCGCGCCCGGTGTCGAAGTGGGTACGCGAGACGAGGACGGCCGCGCAGGCCGCACAGGACGTGGCGGAGGCGATCGCCGCTGCGCAAGAAGCTCCCGGCGGAGTCGCGAGCTTGATCCTTCCGGCCGACTGCCAGAGCGGCGATTCGAGAGGTCCCGCGCAGCGCATCGCGCCGCAGTCAGCCCGGCTCGTGCCAGCCGATCGCATCGAAACCGTCGCCGCTGCCCTGCGTGGCCGGTCGAATGCGGCGATCTACCTGGGAGGGCGCGCGCTGGGGGAGCGCGGGCAGATCGCGGCCGGGCGTGTCGCCAGGGCGACGGGCTGCCGCCTTGTTTCCGAGTGCTTCCCGGCTCGCTTCGAACGCGGCGCTGGTCTGCCCAAGGTGGACCGCAATCCCTATTTCCCCGAGCGGGTGGTCGCGTTCCTCGCCGGATTGCAGACGCTGGTGCTGGCCGGCGCCGGCGAGCCCGTGGCGTTCTTCGGGTATCCGGGAATGCCGAGCCGCCTCACGCCCGAGGGCTGCGCGCTCTCGACGCTGGCCGCGCCGGAGGACGACGTCGAGGCGGCGATCGAGGCGCTGGCGGACGCGCTCGACGCTCCTCGCGCCGGTCTTGCGCCCTCGGTGGAACGCCCGCAGATGCCCCAGGGCGCACTCACCCCTGAAGCGGTCGGGACGGTGCTCGCGCTGCTCCAGCCCGAGGGCGCGATCGTCGTCGACGAATCGGCAACCACCGGTCTCGCGTACTTCCCGGTGGCATCGTCGGCCCCGCGGTTCAGCTTGCTCACGCTCACCGGCGGCTCGATCGGCATGGGTCCTCCCTGCGCGACCGGTGCCGCCATCGCCTGTCCCGACCGGACGGTGCACCTCGCCCAGGGAATGGGAGTGCCTGCGAGGCGGGTTGATTCAGCGGATTCGCTGCAGGATGCACTGGGGCGCGCGCTCGCGGAGCGAGGTCCGAGCCTGATCGAGATGGCACTGTAGACGTCTTCGGTCCGCTTCGAAGAACGTAGAACCTCCCGTCAGCGTCCGTGGAGGCGGAGCTCAAGGATCGCTGTGCGATCGGCGGAATACCGGACGCGCGCGGCGCGAAACGGGGAGCCGTCGGAGAGCGGCAACGGCGGACCGGATTCGACGGTGGATGGCACGGCGGTCTGCGGTTCGGAGATGGGCGCGTGGATCCGGGACAGCGTCACGCGGACCCGCGCATTCCCCTGCACCCCGAAGAACGAATGCGGCGCCGGGAGCGCATATTGGCGATGGCCCGCGAGCGTCCCCTGGTAGAGCTGTTCCCACGATCCGTCGGCCGCCTGCGCCTCGACCCGCGCGCGCGCGTCGGTCTCCGGCGTGAGCGTGAGCTGGAAGCGATCGATCGGCTCTGCCTGGCCGCGCAGGAGATCGACGCCCTCCCACGATCCGTCGGGGCGCTCGCGCTCGCCCATCGCCGCCAGCGAGAAACGGACGTGCGCTGCGGGGGCCGGCCGCACGGCAACGAGCGCGACGGCGGCGGAAGCGGCAACGGACTGCGCCGCGCGCAGAAGCGGATGGCGAATCATGATTGCAGCTCCCTCGAGAGCGCCGACGTCCGGTCTTCGAGAGCGCGCAGCCCCAGGGCTGGATCGATCGCCGCGGGCAGCGGCTGCGTGGAAGCGATGAGCCGCGCGCGCAACTCGCGCAGCGAGAGCGTGAGGCCGGCGATCTCGTGCCACGACTTCGTGCGCTGTGCCTCGAGGAGGATTCGACCTTCCCCGGGCGGTGCCTCCGCGAGCGCGGCATCGGTTCGCAGAAGGACCCGCTGGGCCTCGAGCGCGCGGGCGGCGGCATTGATCAGATCGCGGCGTGCGCTGGGAAAGAAGTCGCGGAAGTGGCCGATGTCCCTGTCGAGGGTCCGCAGCGCCGCGTCGGCAGCCGCCAGCGCCTCCCACGGCGCGTCGCGGGTGGCGACTCGCAACCCGAGGCGGTCGAGCCGCGGGCACCGGACCGCAAGCCGCACCTCTCCACTGCAAAAGAGCGCGATCGCGCCTGCGCCCGCCGCGGTCCAGAGCAGGACCCGCGGCGCGCCACCGGCCCAGGCGCCGGCGACGAAGAGAACGATCTCGATCGAAACCCGGTAGGCGAGCCTCATCGCATCACCAGGGCTTCGGAGACATCCACTCGAACGGCCGCGTTGCGCGTACCGACCCAGAGTCCGCCGCGAGACGATGCGGCGAGGGCCGTGACCGGGGCCAATTCGCGGACGAGCTTCGACCGCCCGTCGCGAAGGACGACGAGCCCGCTCGGCGTCCCGACGAACACCGTGCCGCCATGGACGAGCAGCGCGTGCGGCGAATGCCCTGCCCGGGTCCGAGCGTTTGGAAGTCCGCGCCTTCGACGATCGAGATCCCATGGCGCGATGCAAAGGCGGCGCGTCCGTTCCAGATCGTCACAGCGGTGAAGGCGCCGGAAGACAGCCTGTGCCCTTCCGCAAAGGCGCCTCCGTTGGTCGCGGCATAGACGGTGCCGTCGTCGGCCACGGCGAGATCGTTCACGCGCGCATCGATCGCGAGCGCCACGAGCTTGCCGTTCTCGATGCGAAACGCGCCTCGATCGAAGGTGCCCGCATACAGCGCATCACCATGCGAGGCGAGCGCCACGACGTCGCCCGGAAGCTCGATCCGCTCCAGCACCTGCGCCGTCATCGGCTCGGCGGGATCCGTGGGACGATGCGTCTCCTGCGCGCGCAGGACTGGCAGCGGAAAGCGCTGCGCCCGCTCCAGCCACTGCGAGGGCGTCCCGTGGGTCTGCAGCCAGGCGAACGCACATCCGATGCACACCGCGGCGAGCTTCTTCACGGCACGACCTCGACCGCGATCTCGCGGTGCGAGCTGTTCCCCGCGAAGTCCTGGGCCACGAGCTCGATCGGATAGCGGCCCGGAACGAGCGTCTTGCCCGTTTCGATCAGCGCCGAGAAACCGTGGCCGTCGAGCGGCACGTCGATCTCCCGCCCGTCCCACAGCCGCGCCGTCACCCGGCGCACGTCGAAGAGCGACTTGAGCGCCTCGGCGCGATCGTCGCGAGTGGTCAGCGCGCGCCACAGGTCGCCCGGCGTGAGCGTGGCGATGGCGTGCAGACGCAGCATCTCTCCCGCGCGCACCGGGTCTGCCCAGACGACCATCTCGGGCGCGTGCGTGTCGATGGAAATGGTGAGCGGCGTTTCCGAGACGCGCCCATCGCGAGCAGTGATCTCCACGCGAATGGGATAGCTGCCGTCGGGCGTCTCCGCCGGCACGAGGAAGCGCGCGCTGAACGCCTGCTGCTCGTCGTCCCAGCGAGCTTCTAGGGGCTCGCCGCCGAACGGGAGCTTCACGCGGACCCTCCGCGAATCGCGCGCCGCGCGGACCATCACGATCGGATCGCCCGGCCGCACGCGCGCGGGAAACACCTGCGCGAGCCGCGGGTCCCTGGGCTTCACCGCGACGAGAGAAGTGTACGGCGTCACGATCTGGTAACGCATCGAGAGGGCGACGATCTCGTCCTTCGCCTCGCTCCGCTCGCCCTGCAGCCGGTTCTGCGCCAGGAGGTAATCGATACGCTTCTGCGCCCACAGCCGGGCGACGAACGGGCTCTCCTCGTCCTTCGCCGGGAACTGCGCCATGAATGGGATGCGGATCTTCCGCCCGTTGAGCGTGCCCACCAGCGCGGCCTGGGCCCTGCCCGCGCCGCGATAGCGGCCGACCAGCACGAGCTGGGATCCCTTGTACAGATCGGGCAGCACGTCGGGGTACTGCATCGCCACGGTGATCGAATCGCCGAAGTCGAGCGAGAGATCGCTGAGCACCGGCTTCGCGATCTTCGCGTAGAACCCGCCGACGACGGTGTCGATGTTCCCCCCTTCGGGGACGAATCCGGACCCGCCGCGGTTCTCGCTGCCCAGCTTCTCGAGGAAGGTGCGGTTCACGTCGCTGCCCACGCCGAAGGCGAAGAGGCGCGCGTGCCCCTGGTTGAGATCGCGAAAGCGCCGCGCGATCTGCACCGGATCGCGCACGCCGGTCGAGGGAATCCCGTCGGTCATGAAGACGATCACGCGCGGGCGATCGCCTTCCGCCGTCATCGCCAGCGCGTACTGCAGCGCGGTGTCGATGTCGGTGCCGCCCCCCGCGCGGAGCGCATCCGCGAAGCGCATCGCCTCCCGCACGTTCTGCGCGCTCGCGGGCCGGAACTGGTTGGAGAAGGGATCGAGCGAGTCGCTGAAGGCGATCACCGCGAAGCGATCCTCGGGGTTCAGATTCGAGAGGCAGCGCTTGAGCGCATCGCGCGCCTGGTCGATCTTGCGCGCGTCCCCCATCGAGCCGCTGGTGTCGAAGACGAAGAGGACGTCCTTGTGGACGATGTCCTGCGCGCCCGTCAGCTCCTGGGGCGAGGCGAGCAAGAGGAAGTAGCCGCTCTCTTCGCCCTCCGGCTTGAAGGGCACGAAGGAGAGACCGAGCCGCGATGACTCCGTCCGGTAGGTGAGCAACAGTTCCTCGTCGGGCTGCGCATTCTTCGCTTCGAAGGTGAGGACGAACCCCGTGGCGGTCTGCTCGATCTTCGCCTGCTGCCTGGATGCGAGCTTCACCTCGGCGATGCGCTTCTGGTCCTCGCACTCGACGCGGATCCGCATCACGCCGATCGCGTCAGCGGTCCTCTGCAGCGGAACGCGCAGCGTGACGAGGCCGCCATCGTACGGAAGGATCTGCGCCCACGAAGCTTCGACCCGCTTCGTGCCACCCGCTGGAATTCCGTCGACCCGCATCCGGAACTGGCGTGCATCGCTCTGTTGCAGCATCGCCGGCTGCTGGTGACGCTGCTTCGCTTTGTCGTAGGTCTCTTCGGCCTTCTTCTTCTCCTCGATGCGCGAGGCCACACGCTGTCCATCGACCCACGTCGCGAAGTCCGAGACCGCCGCGCCGTCGGGCAACTGCAGCACGTAGTTGGCTTCCAGCGGGCGGGCGGTGGTGTTTTCGAAGACCTCGTCGAGCGTGGAGCGAGCGACCTGATCCTTGATGCGGATCTGCAGGTCCTGCTGGCGGATGAGGAGCGGCTTCTGGCCGCTCTCGAGGGGGACGAGAATGCCGGCGATCAGAGCGAGGGGCGCAAACATGTGGGGCCTCCGGAAGATTGCCGGAGGCCAGTGCAAGCCACGCGCCTTGATGCGTTCGTCTGGGGCCGCAGGGGCGGCGCTTCGCGATCTATAGATCGCAGAACCCCCCCGTGGTTTATTGCCCGAGCAGCGCGGGAACCACACCTCGATCGGGAGCGGCAGCATGGGTGACCACCTCAGCGCGACCGAGTACCGCCTCCTCGTCGAGCATTCACCGGTCATGATCTGGCGGGCGGCGCTCAACGCGGAGTGCGACTACTTCAACGACACCTGGCTCCAGTTCACCGGCCGCCCGCTCGCCAAGGAGATGGGCAACGGTTGGGCCGAGGGCGTGCACCCCGAAGATCTCGATCGCTGCGTGAAGCACTACCTCGATCATTTCGCGCGGCGCGAGGCGTTCGAGATGGAGTATCGGCTCCGCCGCCACGACGGCGTATACCGCTGGATCTTCGATCGCGGCACGCCCTTCTACGACGACGCCGGCAACTTCGCGGGCTTCATCGGCAGCTGCGTCGACGTCGACAATCGCCGCCGCGCGCAGTCAGACCGCGAACGCAAGGGCGAGCAGCAGCTCGCCTCGGCTCGCGATTTCGAAAAATGGATCGTCGCCATCGTCAGCCACGACATCCGGAACCCCTTGAACGCGATCGCTGGTTCCGCGTCCACGCTGCTCGAGATGACGGACGTCCCAGCCGTGAAACGCGCCGGGGAGCGCGTCCTTCGCGGGGCCGAGCGGATCCAGGAAATCGTCGCCGACCTGCTCGACCTTTCGCGCGAGCGGCAGGGCAGCGGCGTTCCGGTTGCGCGGGCACGCACCGATCTACGGAGCATCTGCCGCCAGGTCCTCGACGAATTCGACGCGGCGGCCAAGGACCGCGCGCTGGAGCTGCGCTGCGAGGGGGAAGCGGTCGGCGATTGGGACCCGCACCGTCTCGCGCAAGCGATCTCGAATCTGGTCGGCAATGCCATCGAGCACAGTCCGCCTGGCTCTCCGATCCAGGTGAAGATCGACGCCCGCGAAAACACCGTCGTCGCCGAGGTGCATAACGAAGGGCACATTCCGCCGGAAGTGCTGCCGGAGATCTTCCAACCCTTCAAGTCCGGCGGAGAACGGATCGGACGCAGCCAGGGTCTGGGGCTCGGGCTCTTCATCGCGCAGGCGATCGCGAAGGCGCACAGGGGACACATCGAGGTCGCTTCGACCGCCGAGACCGGCACGAGCTTCCGGCTCGAGCTGCCGAGAAACAGCGCCGGGCCGACGTGACGGCCACGCCTGGCCGAGCGGGAAGACTTTTCGCGCAATCCGAGGGTCCGCGATGCTGACGCGACGCAATCTGGTGCAGGGCGCGGGTGTGGTCCTCGCAGGTTCGGTGCTGCCGGCGAGTGGGGCGCGCGACACACCGGCGGTGGTGCCGGCGAAGCCGGCGTCCGGCGCAATGAACGATCTCACCGGAGAGTTGGCGCTCTACATGGTGGCGGCCCGTGAGCAGAACCTCCCACCCATGGCGATGCGCGACGGGAAGCACCGCATCCTGGATACGCTGGGAGCGATCGTGTCGGGCACACGGCTCCGACCCGGGGAAGCGGCCATCCGCTTCATCCGTGCGCAGGGCGGCGTGCAGGAGGCCTCCGTGCTCGGCACGAACATCAAGACGACCGCGATCAACGCAGCGCTGGCGAACGGGATGTTCGCGCACGCCGACGAGACGGACGATGTCGATCCGCTGACCAAGGCGCATCCGGGCGCAGGGGTCGTGCCGGCTGCCCTGGCGATGGCGGAAAAGGAGCAGCGGTCCGGGCTGGAGCTGCTCCGGGCGGTCGTGCTCGGCTACGACGTCGGATGTCGCTTCGTCATCGCCCTCGGCCACGATGCCGTTCGCAAGAGCCACCGAGCCATCGAAGGTCCCGTCTCGACCATGGGCGGCATGGCCGCGGCGGCGTCCCTGGCGAGGCTCGGTGAGGAGGGGATGCGCTACGCAATCTCCTACGGCGCCCAACAGATCTCCGGCCTCTGGAGCTGGGTAGAGGACCACGAGCACATCGAGAAGGCATTCGACATTGGCGGGATGGGTGCTCGCAACGGCGTCACGGCCGCCGTCATGGTGCAGAGCGGCTGCACTGCCGTCCGCGACGTGCTGACGTGCCGGCACAACGCGCTGCAGGCGCTCTCCGCCAACCCGCGCCCCGAGGAAATGATGGCCGGGATGGGCACCCGGTTCTTTGTCTCGGAGACGGGCATCAAGACCTTCCCGGTGGGCTACCCCAACCAGGCTCCGCTCGATGCGTTGCTGACGCTTCGTCGCCAGCATGACCTGCGTCCCGACAACGTCGAGCGCATCGTCGTCCGGCTGCCCGAAGACGCCCCGGGCATCGTCGGCAACAGCGGCATGCCCGACGTCAACTGCCAGCACCTGATCGCCACGGCGCTGGTGGACGGCGGAGTCTCGTTCGAGAAGAGCCACTCGCGCGAGCACATGAGCGATCCGCAGATCAGCGCGATCATGAAGCGGGTGCAGGTGGTCGGAGACCC
>VBKL01000049.1 GCA_005879805.1 Deltaproteobacteria bacterium
TGACGGTCACTTGAGGGCGGTGCTAGCACGCTCGCCGAGCAGGCCCGGCATGGCGCTCGCGCGCCCCTCTGTCGGACCCACTCGCTATCGTGGAGCACGAGAGTGGACCCGCGCTCGTACATCGAAGCAATCGCGCAGGAGTTGTCGCGGGCCCGCGGGCGGGGGCTCGTCCTCTCCCCTGCCGATGCCCAGCTGGCGCTCGGCTGGCACGCCGCCGGCATCGGGCTCGAGGACGTGCTCGGCGAGCTTCGCCGCGCCCTTCGCCCCGCCGCGCCCCCAGCGCGCGGAGCCACGCAACTCGGGGTCTCGCTGCAGCTCATCGCCGGTGCATTCGCCTCGCGCCGCGCGCGCAAGAAGCTGGCCTCCGCGGAGACGCCTGCGCTTTCCGCGGGCCTTCTCACCGCCTCGCGCGCCGACGTTCCCGGGCGCGACGTCTGGCAGGCGCTCGCGGCGCGCGCCGAGGAGCTCCTCTCCCGGGGCGCCGAAGCGTACTGGGCGGAGGCGGTCGCGGCCCTCAAGCGCACGCTGCGCGAATTGCCGCGCGAACGGGTCCGGGATGTGGGCCGCGCGCTCCGCGCCCGGATGGCGCCGCGTCCTCCCGGCATGGGCCGCGAGGTCTATCGCAAGAGCCTCCAACTCCAGCTTCTCGCGGCCTCGAGCGAGCGCCTCGGCGTTCCTCCCCGCGAGTTCCTGCTCTAGGACCCATCGTGGACGCCGCCTCCGCCCCTTCTCCGGATCGTTGCGCCTCGTGCGGAGGCGAGGGTGTCGTCCTCCTCGTGAAGGACGGCCGGACGGTCGCCGAGCCCTGTCCGCACACCAACGGCTGCCGCGAATGCGGCGGCGACGGCCGCATCTTCGCTACCGACGAGCGGGGCTATTCGACGATGCGAGCCTGCGCCTGCGGCCGGGATCCCCGGCGCATCGCCACGCTCTGTGCGCTGCGGCTGCCGAACAAGTTCGCCGATCGGACGCTGACCAACTACGGCTGCTACAGCCCGCAGCAGGCGCGGGCGCTCTTGCGCGCCCGCCGGTTCGTCGACGAGTACGTCCCCGGCGCGAGCATCCGCGCCCTGCTCCTGTGCGGACCGCCGGGAACGGGAAAGACCCACCTGCTCTGCGCCATGCTCCGCGAGCTGGCGCTGCGCAAGGGCGTCCGGGGGCGTTACGAGGAATTCTTCCTCTTGCTCTCGGACATCCGCGACGGGTTCTCCCGCGGCCTCTCCTCGCGCGAATGGCTCGAGCCATTGCGCAAGGTGGAGGTCCTCGCCATCGACGAGATCGGCAAGGGCGGCAAGAACCGGGAGTTCGAGCAGAACGTCCTCGACGAGATCCTGAGCGTCCGCTACAACGCCGAGCGCCCCACCCTGCTCGCGACCAATTACCCGCCACCGGGCGCGCCGTGGACCTACGGCGCCGAGGGCGAGGTCCGCGAGACGCTCGAGCAGCGGGTCGGCGCGCGCATCTACTCGCGCCTGCTCGACCTCTGCGACACGGTGGACGTGCTCGGACCCGACAACCGCGAGAAGCAGCACGAAGTGCGCGAGATCCTGCGCGAGAAGGAGCATCCCGATGACCGACAAGCAAGCGGTGGCCGCAACGACTCGCAAAGGGCCTCCGAAGCTGCTCCTCATCGGCCGCGACCGGGACGAGGGTGAACGGGTGAGGAGGCTGCTCTCGTACGGCGCCGCGACGGCGCAGGTCGCGGTGTGCGCCTCGCCTTGCGAGGGACGCAACCGCTTGCGGCGCGAAGGCACGCCCGACGTCGTCCTTCTCGAGGATCGGACCTGGCCCGAAGTGGACGCGGAAGCGCTCGAGGAATTGCGCGCTCTCTGCACCCGATCGGCACCGCGGGTGGGGCTCATTCTCTCCCGGCGCATCGGCGAATCGCAGCGCGGCAGCCGCATCCCGCGCGGAGTACCGGTGGTCGAGCGCCCCTATCGCCTCGACGAGCTGTTCGACGCGCTCCGCCTCGCGATGCTGAGGAGCGAATCCTAATGCCCCGCCTCTTCGGCGACGCCCGCGAGGAGCTGGTTTTCGGGATCCTCACCCGCGCCCTGAAGAAGAAGCGGTTCTCCCGCGCGCTCACGCCGATTCCCCTGCAGGCGTGGATGGACGCGGTCGGCCCTTTCCTGTCGGCCCGCACCCGGCCGACGGCGCTCTCCCGTGGGATCCTCCACGTGGCCGTGGTCGATCACAGATGGCGCGACCAGATCGACGCGGCGCGGGCGCTCATCCTGCGGCGCCTCAACGCGCGCCTCGGTCCGGGAACCGTGCGCGGCTTCCAGTTCGGTCCCCTGCCGGCGACGGATCTCCGCGCGACCGAGGCGCCTGCGACCCTGCGCGAGGACTGCCCCGGGGCCCTGGCGTGCGACGTCTCCGAGGCGTTCTCGCGCGCCGCCAGCGCCGCCCATCGACGGCAGCGGGCGTGATCGCGTCTCGCGGATCGCGGCGCCGCCGCCCCGCGGGACGAGCTGGACCGCCCGGAGCCGGATCTCCGACGCCGGAAGCGCTCGCCGCCCTCGGTCCGTATGCGCGCGGGCGACTGGTCGTGCGCACGGGCGATCTCGCCCTTCCACTGGACGTGCCCTTCGATGTCTTCGCCTCCCACGCGGTGGACGACGGCACGCTCCTCCTCTTGCGCAGCCTTCCCGGTTCGCCCCCGGCTTCGTTCCTCGATCTCGGTTGCGGCTACGGTGCCCTCGGGCTTCCGGTCGCGGCTCGGTTTCCCCGGGCGCGCGGGCTCCTCGTCGATCGCGATCTGCTCGCGGTCCGCGCGAGCGCCCACAATGCCCGCAGCCTCGCTCTCGGGAACGTCGAGGTGCGGCCCGGCCTCGGCTATCGGGACCTCGCTCGCGAGGAGCGCTTCGACTGGATCCTCTGCAACGTGCCGGCGCGGATCGGCGAGCGGGCCATCGGCCACTTCCTCGCATCGGGATCGGCGAAGCTCACGGCTCGCGGCGAGCTTCGCGTCGTGGTCATCCGCGACCTGCGCGAAGTGGTCGAGGCGCAAGCCGGCCGCCTGCACCTCTCCGGGCTGCGGAAGGTCGCCCTGGG
This sequence comes from Deltaproteobacteria bacterium, assembly GCA_005879805.1. GTDB lineage: Bacteria > Myxococcota > Myxococcia > Myxococcales > 40CM-4-68-19 > VBKO01. Next base: position 3,055 of record VBKL01000049.1, read on the forward strand.
CCGGCGGCACGCCGTCTACGCGTTGCCGCCCGGCGCAGCCTCTCTCGACGAGACCGAGGACGTCTACGCCCGCGACGAGACTTCCATCGAGGCGCTGCCGGGCCGGACCCTGCGCCTTTCGCGGCCGCAGGACGCCTCCGAGGATCCCGAGCACCGGACGAGGCTCGCGCTGCTCTTCGAGGCGCTGCCGCGCAAGCCGCCCCGCAGAATCCTCTCCTATCGCTCCGGATACGGAGCGGTGCCGCTCACCTTGCGGGCGAGGTACCCCGAGGCGCACGTGGTCGCGCAAGATCGGGATCTCCTCGCCCTCGCCTTCGCCCGCAAGAACGCCGGGACGACGGGCCTCTCTGGCGAAGGTCTACGCCTCGTCGGGTGCCTCTTCCCCTCTGAGGCGATGGGCCCCGGCGAGGCCGACTTGATCGTGGGCGAGTCGTCTGCGCCGGCCGGGCCCGCCGTCTTCGCCCGCGAACTGCGCGACGCGCGCGACCTCTGCGCTCCGGGTGGCGAGGCCGTGATCGCCGTCACCGAGAAGCAGGCACGCGAATGGCTTGCAGGCGCGGCCGAGGGGATGGGTGCGGCGATCCTCGCGCGCCGCCAAGGCGCGTGCGTGGTACGGATTTCCCGGCCCCGAGGGGGGCGTCCCGGATCCGCCTCTTGACAAGAGAGCGCGCCGGGTGCTCCTTCCGAGAGCCGCCAGAGGGAAAAAAGGGCTTTACTCCCTCGATCTCTCTCTGTCAGAGTGCCGCTCGATTTCGTTCCGATGGAGTGCCCCCTCCAGGAGGAGAACCAAAAGATGCCCGCGAAGAAGGCCGCCAAGAAGCCCGCCGCGAAGAAGACCACCCGCAAGCCGAACGCCGCGTTCATGAAGCCGATGACGCCGAGCGCGGCCCTCGCCAAGGTCGTCGGCGAAAAAGCGATCCCCCGCACGGAGGTGGTGAAGAAGATCTGGGCCTACGTGAAGAAGAACAATCTCCAGGACAAGAAGGAGAAGCGGAACATCAACGCCGACGAGACCCTCCGCGAGATCTTCGGCGGGAAGAAGACCGTCTCGATGTTCGAGATGACGAAGCTCGTCAACGAGAACCTCAAGGGCTAGCTGCTCGCTCGTGCGAGGCTAGGACGTCCGGGGGCGCGCGCCGGTCGCAGGGCAGCGCGCCCTCGCCGCTTCGGAGGGCGTTCCGCCGCGCTCCGTTAGTGGCCGCGCCCGCAGGCATTTCTTCCTACCAGTCGAGCGCCTGACACCGCCTCCGCTCGCGCCGTTCGCTAGACGAACGCGGGTGTGGTGTAATGATCGAGAGTGAGGAGCACCCGGAGGAATTCCGTCTGATGGAGAAGCGCCCCACCCGCACCGAGCTTCGTTCCCAGGTCGACGCCTTCGCGGCGCACTGTCGCGCGCACGGACTATCGGTGACCAGCCAGAGGCTCGCCATCTTCGAGGCGCTCGCAGCCTCGCGCGAGCACCCGAGCGCGGAGCAGATCCACAAGGCAGTGCGGCGCCGCATCCCCACGCTGTCTTTGGCCACCGTCTACAAGAACCTCGAGGCGCTCCGCGCCATCGGGGCGGTGGCGGACGTGAACCCGCTGCACGAGCAAGGACGCTACGAGGCGGCGCTCCCTGGCACCGGCGCGGGCCGGCCGCACCACCATCTCGTCTGCGTCCAGTGCAAGGACGTCCGCGACCTGCACGATCCCGGTCTCGAAGGCCTTCAGGTCTCCGACCTGCAGGGATTCGAGGTGCGCGCGCTGAAGGTGCAGGTGGAAGGCATCTGCCCGCGCTGCGCGGCGATCGGTGCTCCGCGCGTTGCGCTCCGCCCGCCGCGGGCGTAGCCCGTCCCTGTCAAGGTCGCTCGGTGAACTCCACCGCCAGCGTGTCGAGGTAATAGGTCCTCGTCCCTCCCGAGGTTCCCCAGATTCCCACCACGGTGGTGAGCTCGCCTGTGCGATCGGTTTCCACCACCGAGTCGTACTGCTTGGAAACCCACTCCACGGAGGTCGAGCCGCCGTTCGCCGTGTCGTCGCGCGCCAGCGAGATGGCGTCGTCTCCGTTCGCCGGCAGCGTCGTGGCCGCGCCGGCGAGGATGCGGAAGGCGCCGGCCGGGTCCGCATCGGAGGTGCCGAGCGCGAACTCGATGTGCAGGTCGTAGCTCCGGAAGGGAGCGAGCCGCCAGGTCCGGGCGATCCACACCTTCCCGGCATCGGTCTCGTTGTCGAGGAAGACCCGGGCCGACCATACGCCCGCGTAGGATTGGTCGGTCGATGCGATGATCGACCAGCCGCCTGCGGGGGCTGCGGGGGCGACGTCCAGGGCGGCCGGGGTCCATCCCTGCAGCGACCCTTCGAAGGAATAGCTACCCGAGGTCTGGGTCGGCGGCCCGCAGGCTCCGAGGAGGACGCAAAGAGCCATGCACCGCGCCCGCATGGCTCGATTCTACGCCCGTGGACCAGGCTTCTTGGAACAGCCTCCCTCGACTTTCGTGCACTTCCCGCCATGCCGCGCCGCGCCCAGCGGTTACCGGTCGGGCGGCCTTCGAGCCCCTCCGCGAGTGGGTGTATGTTTCAGTCCCGTGGCAGCCATCTGCCAGGACATCGTCGGCCGGTGCAGCTTCATCGACGTGCTCGAGGAAGCGGTGCTCGTGCACCGGCCGGTGGCGGTGGCGTTGCGAGATGGTCTCTGCTTCATCGACGTGGTGGTCGACGTGGTGACGGAGAACGGCGAGGACTACGCGGTCTTCCACAGCCACGACCGCGTCCCGGTCACCGACATCGCGGCGGCGACGCGCGCCGATCCGCACCGGATGGCGCGAAGGCCCTGAGCGGCTGCGAGATTCGCTCTAGGCGAGCGCCATCGTCTGCTGCGGCCGCTTCGCCTTCATGTCGACGCCATGTCCGTCGGCGAAGACGCCCAAGGCTCCTCTCACCACGCCCCTCCCCTCGGTACGGCTCCCAAGTCACGGTAACCATTGCCCTCTCTGGCGGGAACGTCGCGCAGGAGACATCCCCGGCGACCGTCCGCTCGCCTGCCCGGCCGCGACCGCTCGCGGGGACAGCGATGTCTGTTAGTAAAGGGCCCCTCGATGGCGAAGCGCCTGGCGCGACCCGAATTGCTCGCTCCCGCGGGAGATGAGGAGAGCCTGCGTGCGGCGGTGGCGGCCGGCGCCGATGCCGTCTATTTCGGCCTGCGCGGCGGCTTCAACGCGCGGGCGCGCGCGGACAACTTCGCCATCGAGGATCTGCCGCGCGTCTTCGATTTCCTCCATCGCAAGGGAGTCCAGGGATTCATCACCTTCAACACCCTGGTCTTCGACAGCGAGCTTCCGTTCGCCGAGCAGACGCTCTCTGCCATTGCCCGCGCGGGAGCCGACGCCATCCTCGTGCAGGATCTGGGCGCGTTGCGGCTCGCCCGCGCGGTCTGCGCGCAGCTCCCGCTCCACGCCTCGACGCAGATGACCGTCTCCAGCCCCGAGGCTGCCCGTATCGCGGAGGAGCTCGGGGTCACCCGCATCGTCCTGCCGCGCGAGTTGTCCATCGAGGAGATCCGGCTCTTCGCGCAGGGCACCGATCTCGAGCTCGAGTGCTTCGTCCACGGAGCCTTGTGCGTGAGCTGGTCGGGGCAGTGCCTGACGAGCGAAGCGCTGCAGCATCGGAGCGCGAACCGCGGCCAGTGCGCGCAAAGCTGCCGGATGCCGTACCGGCTGGTCCTCGACGGCCGCGAGGAGCTCGCGAGGGGCAATCAGCAACTCGACTATCTGCTCAGCCCGCGCGATCTCGCCGCCTACGATCTGCTTCCCGAGCTGATCGACGCCGGCGTGAGCTGCTTCAAGATCGAAGGCCGCATGAAGGGGCCCGAGTACGTCGCCAACGTCGTCGACAAGTACCGCCGTGCCTTGGACGCGGCCATCGAGCGGCGCGCCTCTCCGCTCTCCGCTCGCGACGAGGAAGAGCTCCGCTACAGCTTCAGCCGCGGCTTCTCGCATGGGTTCTTGCGCGGCTCCAATCACCAGGAGCTGGTCCACGGGCTCTATCCGGGTCATCGGGGCGTCCTCGTCGGGAGGGTCGTCGAGGTACATGCCCGCGCCCGCCACGTCCTCGTCGCGACCGAGCCTTCGGCACCGGAGCTGAAACCAGGCGACCGGATCCTCTTCGACCAGGGCAAGCCCGAGGACGACGAGCCGCGCGGTGGTCTCTTCGCTTGCGAGCGCGTCGGACCCGCTCTGTTGCGGCTCAGCTTCGGCGGCCCGGACGAAAGCACCCTCGATCTCCGCCTCGTCCGCCCGGGCGACGTGGTGTGGAAGGCGAAGGATGCGGAGCTCACGCGCAAGGCGAAGCGGATCGCCTCGCAAGAGCGCCGCGTTGGCCTCGAGCTACGCGTCCGGGGCGCCGCCGGCTCGCCGCTCGTGGCGGAAGCGAAGGACGATCTCGGGCGGTCCGCGCGGGTCGAGAGCGCGATGCCGCTCGCCAGAGCGGTCGCGAGCCCGCTGCACGAAGGGATCGTGCGCGAGAAGCTGTGCGCGCTCGGCGAGAGCGAGTTCGCCCTGCGCCGCCTCGTCCTCGAGCTCGAGGGCAGCGTCGCCCTGCCGCCACAGGAATTGAAGCGGATGCGGCGCGCTCTCATCTCCGCGCTTTCGTCGCTTCTCGGCGTCGCGGTCGAGAAGGTGCGGGCCGCGGGGCTCCGCGTGGTCATCGCCACCCCTCGTGTGCAGAAGCCCGGCGAGGAGGGATACGATGCCCGGTTCGAGCGGCTGAAGCCGGACGGCATCCTCGCGAGGCATCTCGGTGCGCTCGAGCACTTCCGCCGCCGCGGCGCGACCACCGCCCCAGGATTCACGGTGCACGGCGACTTCTCCCTCAACGCGACCAACGCGGTGACCGCGCGCACCTTGCTCGGCCTCGGACTTGCGACGCTGACGCCGGCCTACGACCTCGACCTGGCCCAGCTCCGCGATCTGTGCGCGGGGGTCCCGGGCGAGCGGCTCGAGGTGACCATCCACCAGCACCTGCCGCTCTTCCACAACGAGCATTGCGTCTATGCGCATCTGCTCAGCGCCGGCGCCGACTTCCGCACCTGCGGGCGGCCCTGCGAAAGCCATCTCGTCCACCTGCGCGATCATCTCGGGCTCGAGCATCCGGTGATCGTGGACGTCGGCTGCCGCAATACCGTGTTCAATGCCCGCGCGCAGAGCGCCGCCGGCTGCTTCCCGACCCTCCTCGGCCTCGGCGTGCGCCGCTTCCGGGTGGAGCTCGTGCGCGAGAATGCCGCGGAGACGAGGCAGGTGCTCACCGCCTACGCGGAGCTCCTCCAGGGGACCCGGCCGGGCCGCTCGATCATCCGCGACCTCGGAGCGCTGGAGAAGTACGGGGTGAGCGCGGGTACCCTTGCCGTGGTGACGCGCCCCGAGGCGTGAGCCGCTCCCGCACCGGCCCCAATGGCCGGCGCGCACGCCAGCGTTACTCGTCTTTCCAAGGCGAAGAATCGTGCCCGGCAGGGATGCAACAGGCCGCCTGACAGACGGTTTTCTCCCGCCGTGGCCGCGCCCTCTGGCGGGCGGTCTCTCGCCTCACGACAATCTTTGACACGGTGTCGACCGGCCCTTATGGTGCGCCGCGCCAAGCGGCGTCGCCACAGGTGCGCGGCCCGCCAGCGGAGAGCCCTGCATGAGCGAATTCAAACAGACCCGCATTGCCCCCGCCGAAGGAAAGCTGGCGGTCCTCCTGCCCGGAATGGGGGCCGTGGCCACGACCTTCATCGCCGGAGTCGAGGCCACCCGCCGCGGTCTGGGCAAGCCGATCGGGTCGCTCACGCAGATGGCCCACATCCGCCTCGGGAAGCGGAGCGAGAAGCGGTGGGCGATGATCAAGGACCTCGTCCCCCTCGCCACGCTCGACGACCTGGTGTTCGGCGGATGGGACCCGATTCCGGACGACGCCTACACGGCGGCGAGCAAAGCCAAGGTGCTCTCGCAGGACCTGCTCTCGCCGATGTCCGAGTACCTCTCGACCATCCGCCCGATGCCCGCGGTCTTCGACCACAGCTGGGTGAAGCGCCTCGACGGCAAGAACGTGAAGACGGGCAAGAAGCGCCATCTGGTCGAGCAGATCGAGCAGGACATCCGCGCCTTCCTCGACAAGAACAAGTGCACGCGCGCGGTGATGGTGTGGTGCGCCTCGACCGAGGCGTATTGCGAGGCGGGCCCGCAGCACCAGTCGCTCGAGGCCTTCGAGAAGGCGCTCGACAAGAACGATCCCGCCATCGCCCCATCGCAGATCTACGCCTACGCCGCGATCCGCATGGGCATCCCGTACCTGAACGGCGCTCCCAACCTGTCGGCCGACTTTCCGGCGATGATCGAGCTCGCCGAGCGGAAGGGTACGCCCATCGGCGGCAAGGACTTCAAGACCGGCCAGACGTTGATGAAGACCATCATCGCCCCCGGGCTCAAGGCGCGCATGCTCGGGATGGAGGGCTGGTTCTCGACCAACATCCTCGGCAACCGCGACGGCGAGGTGCTCGACGATCCGGCCAACTTCAAGACCAAGGAGGTCTCGAAGCTCTCGGTGCTGGAGCAGATCCTCGAGCCGTCGCGCTATCCCGACCTGTACCGGGACCTGCAGCACAAGGTGTCCATCCACTATTACAAGCCGCGCGGCGACAACAAGGAAGGTTGGGACAACATCGACATCGTCGGGTGGATGGGCTACCCGATGCAGATCAAGGTGAATTTCTTGTGCCGCGACTCGATCCTCGCGGCGCCCATCGTGCTCGACCTCGCGCTCTTCGGCGACCTCGCCAAGCGGGCCGGGATGAAGGGCATCCAGGAGTGGCTCAGCTTCTATTTCAAGAGCCCCCAGCACGCGGCTAGCGTCTATCCCGAGCACGACCTCTTCGCCCAGAAGGTCCGCCTGGAGAACAACCTGCGCTACCTCATCGGCGAAGAGCTCATCAACTATCTCGGCTCGGACTACACGAACGAGTAGCATGCGCGCCATGCGCGCCCCGTTCGTCCTCGTGCTGGTCGCCTCGGCGGCCTTTGCGCAGGCGCCGCCGTCGCCTGCGCCTGCGCCGCTCACACTGCCCCAGTTGCAGGAGCTTGCGCGCAAGAACGACCCGCGCACGGGGATTGCCCGGGCGCAAGTCGACGGGGCGCGCGCCAAGCGCGACGAGATCTACTGGTCGCTCTTCCCGCAGTTCCAGACGCAGCTCGGAGTTGGCGGGCCCACGCCAGAAGCCCGCCTCAATCCGGGCGCGCGGAGCCTGCTCGATGTGACGCCCGGATCGCACTGCCGGTTCTGCGGGAACGTGGGGATCGGCCTCCTCGCCAACATCTCGATGACCCTGCCCATCTACACCTTCGGCAAGTACACGGCGGGAAAGACCGCCACCGATCATCTCGTCGGGGCGATGACGGCGCTGCTCCAGCGCGCCTCCGACCAGGCCACCTTCGACGTCACCAAGGCGTACTGGGGCTATCAGACGGCGCGCGGCGCGCACGACTCCGTGGTCGACGTGCGCAAGAAGCTGGAGGAGGCGAAGCAGCGCGCCAAGAAGCTCCTTGCCGAGGAGAGCGATCAGATCAGCAAGGCGGACGCCATGAAGCTCGACTACCTCGCCGAGGAGATCGAGGCGCGCACCGCCGAAGCGGAGAAGGGCGCGGCGCTTGCCCTCATGGCAATCCGTCTCATCACCGGAACACCGCCGGAGCAGACGCTGGTCGTCGCGGAGGAGAAGCTTCCACCCCCGCCGGCGCAGCCCAACGAGGACGAGGTCGTGCGCCGCGCCTTGGAACGCAGGCCCGAAGCCCGAGCGGCCGCCGATCAGGTCGGCGCCCGGCGCGCGCTGGTCGAGGTGGAGAAGGCCAAGCTCTATCCCGACGTGGCCGTCGTCGGCGGTGCAACGTTCGCGTACACGAGCAGCGCCGACAGCCCCGACACTCCCTTCGCCTACAACCCCTACAACCAGAGCACCGCGTTCATCGCGTTGGGCGTGCAGGGCACCTTCGACATTCCGCAAAAGCTCGCCCGCATCCGCCAGGCGGAGGCCGAGCTGAACGACGCTCTCGCGCAGCAGCGGGGAGCGGAACAGCTCATCCGCCTGGAGCTCCGCCAGGCGCTCGGCGACCTGCAGGAGGCCCGCATCCGGGCGGACCGCTACACGAACGAGACGGCGATCGGGAAGCAGCTTGCGGTCCAGGCGGCGCTCGCGTTCGACAGCGGCCTCGGCGAGGCGCGCGAGTTGCTCGAGGACACCCTGTTGTGGGCCCGTGCGGACGGCGAGCGCTTCAAGGCCCTGTTCGATGCGCAAATCGCCTGGGCGTCCGTGCAGAAGGCCACGGGCGGATTGTAGATTCCCGCCTCGCGTTGAAGATGCCCGCCCCGGCGGGCGTCGATCTCGCAGGAGGTCATCTTCCCGTGCGCAAGCTCGCCGCCTTGATCGCCGCCCTCGCTCTAGCACCCGCCGCCCTCGCCGCGAGCGCTCCGGTCGCCGCCGTCCGGGCTTCCAACGACCGAGTCCGCTCCGCTCTGGATCGGTATTTCAAAGCCGAGGGTGCTGCGAAGGCGAAGGCGCGGAACGACGCTCGCAGCGCGGTCGGCTCGCTGCTCGATTTCGAAGCGCTGGCGCAAGCGACCATGGGTAAGCGGTGGTCCGAGCTGACCGCGCAGCAGCGGACCCGCTACACGGCGGCGCTCCGCGGCGCGATGGAGGCCAACTACCTCTCGAAGATGGAGCGCGGCCAGGTCGACATGTCGAAGGTCAAGAATGACATCGTCGGGGAGACGAAGCAGGGCGAGCGCACGGTGGTGAAGACCCGGGTGGTGGCGGGAAACGACACCGCGGGGGTCGACTACGTCATGGAGCCCAGGAAGGGCGGCTGGAAGGCCGTCGACGTCATCACTGAAGACGTCTCGCTCGTCGACACCTACAAGGACCAGGTCAACAGGCTCCTCCCCAAGAAAGGCATCGACGGCGTCATCGCGGCCCTGGAGCGGGCGAAGAAGCGCATCGAGGAAGAGCAGCCGGCTACGGCCGCGAAGTAATCCGTCCGTCAAGACGCCCTGTCCGAACTCGGGCCTGGCGGGCCAGGATCCGGGCCATCGCGAATCCGCTTCGCGAATCAACGGGCGAATCAACCAAGGATCGGCACTCCACCGCCGGCGACGGATTGCGGCGCAGCACCCGGCGCGAGGGTGCGGACGCGCGTCGTCCAAGGGCTACCGTCACCATTGGCCTTGGGCTGACGCGTTGATCGTGTCCTACAAGACCAAAGGCAACTTACTGAATTTGTTGAGTCCTATCGCCTTACGTCTGTAAGACTTTAGCCTTGATCTACGTCAATCGTCGGATACGACGTAAGTGCTACGTTCCTGCAATCATTCAACCGCACCGGAATGCATCGCGCCGCTTGCGCGGGCGGACCGGGCAGCTTCCGGGGGGGAGCACAAAATGCAGTCCAGCATCTCGAAACGATTTTCCACGACCATCGCTGGAGCGACGGTAGCTCTGTCGGCTCTCGCGGTCACTTCTCCGGCTCACGCCGCTCTCGAGCGCACGGGGCCTGTCAGCAATGCACCTGCCATCGGCGGATTCCCGACCTGGTACCAGGATCGGACCGGTCTCGCCTTGGAGTTCTGCAACCCGTCGACGCAATCCGAACTCGAAGGCGGATGGTGCCTTCTTGCGGTGGGCGACACCGTCGTCCCCGAAATCTTTCCGACCACCTACGCGGACGAGCACTTCTACTACGCGGCCGACGCCGCCTTGACGCCTGCAACTGGCGGCAAGGCCCTCTTCCGGGGCGCGGTCGAGGCAGCGTTCGTGACCGCGGTGCAGCCGGGCGACCAGATGGTCTTCTCGCGCATCCGCGTTCGCATGACGGTCGTTCCGATGACGGGAACGTACCGGTTCATCCACCCGTACGGCGAAGAATCGATCGCCGCCGACGCGGGCGATCCGCGTGGCATCTTCTTCACTGACGACGTGGGCCTGACGGCGGGCAACTTCGAAGAAGCCCTCACCTCGCGCGTGGGTCCGTTCCTCGTCCCGTCGACGACGCCGGGCGGCGCGGAAATGGCAGCGCTGACGGCGGCCAACCCGACGCCGGACACCGATCCGGCCCACTTCGGTGGCGCCTTCACGCCGACCGCGTACCCGGGGACCGGGAAGGCGTATCTCGCCGATCCCGCGCGCGTCGGCCCCATCACCGGCAGCATCGCAACGCAGCGGGGCGCGCCGCTCGGCACGTTCATCGACTCGACGGGCGCCGTCCGCAACCACAACATCTACCGGATCGAGGGCCCGCCCGGATCGGCGATCGGCGGCAGGAATCCCGACGGCAGCACCATCGACTTCCTCGAAACGGCGGACTTCACGCTCACGGGCCGCGCCTTCGCAGATGCGATCCCAGGCCGCGTGTCCGTCGACCGCGCTAGCTATGCGGCGACGGCGACGGCCCGCCGTCTGGACGTGTACGCCTCCGGCGCGCAGACGACCCAGGGCCGTCTGCCGACCTTCCCGCGTCCGCCGGTCGTCCTCCCGCAGCTCTCCTACTTCACGGCGCCTTGCAGCGCGGATGCGGCCGGCAACCTGCTCGCCCCGATCGGTGCGATCGAGGTGCAGATGGTCTCCAGCGGGACGAGCTTCTTCGGCGAGACGCGGCCGGCCACCATTCCGGCTGGCGTCTGCGTGAAGGATTCGGCCGCTCGCAACGCGCTTGGAAACATCGTCCCCGCCTTCTTCAATGGGACCGTGGTCGACGAAATCAACGTCACCCAGGCGCTATTCAACCCGGCCGCCAAGACCCTCACGGTCAGCGCGATCTCCTCCGACAGCCTCGTCCCGCCGACGCTCACCATCGACGGGTTCAACGTGGCGCTCGCCGGTGGACAAGCCGTCGTCTCCAACCTGGCCGGCGCGCCCGCCAAGATCCGTGTCGCGTCGAGCGCGAAGGGTTCCACCGAGGCCAACGTCACAACGGGCGTGGTCGCCGCTGCGCCTCCGCCGGTGACTCTCACCGCGGTGAACGACTCGTTCAGCGTCCTCGAGGACAGCGGGGCGCAGAACCTGAACGTTCTCGCCAACGACCTCGCGGCCGCGGGCGGGACCATCACCCTCGTGTCGTCGCCCCGGCTCGGCACCGCCGTCATCAGCGGCGGATCGATCACCTACACGCCGAACAGCAACGCCAACGGCGCTGACGCCCTCACCTACAAGGTGCAGGTCGGGACGCAGATCTCCAACGTCGCGACGGTGACGATCAACGCGATCTTCGCCGACACGGTGGTGCCCTCCAGCGCGCTCTTCCGAACGGACAAGACCCGCTGGGTGGTGACGGGAACGGACAGCTCTCCGAACCAGCTCATCAGCATCTACTACGCCAACGGAATTGCACCTGACGGCGTCACGAACGCCTCCATCACGCCGGTCCTC
>VBKL01000263.1 GCA_005879805.1 Deltaproteobacteria bacterium
CGGGCCGATCGACGCGTGGCAGAGGAAGGGCTTGTGGTACTCCGCCTGCAGCCCCTTCACGCTCCGTGCCTTCGCGGCGGCGTCGACCTTCTCCTTCGCGACGTTGCTCTCCGTCACGTTGGCCTTGAGCCAGCGATGGATGTCACGCGGGATGGCCGGCCCGTCGCTCCATTGCGCCTTCGCACGCAGCTTCTTCGCCGCCTCGATCGCGTCTTCCTCGCGGGCGGCGAGAACAGCCCCGAAGCTACCGTCGCGAACGAGCTCGACACCGGGAGGCGGATCGGGGACGGAAAGGAGCTTCGCAAACGGTCGTGGCGGCCGCAGCATGCGCGCGTGCAGCATTCCGGGCAGCGTGATGTCCTGGATGTATGCCGGCCGGCCGGCGATTTTCGCTGGCAGGTCGACGCGCATCGCGTTCGTGCCCACGACGCGATAGTCGGCGGCCGGCTTCTCCGGCCCCTCGCCCGGGATGTCGAAGCCCGTGAGATCCCAGTAGCTCTTCTTCCCGCTCTTCGCGAGCAGCGCGCGCAGCTCGGCGCACGTCTTTCGCAAGGCCTTGCCACCGTCCTGGATCGAGAGGCTGCCGGCGGTGAAGCCTTCGTCGGGGCTATAGGCGGTGCTCGCCGGCAGGATCCTGATTCTTTCCAGCGGAAGTCCGAGCTCGTCGGCGGCGATCTGCAGAAACGCCGTCGTGATCCCCTGGCCGAGCTCGACCTTGCCGGTCGCGACGGTCACCGTCCCGTCGCGCTCGAAGTGCACGCGCTGCGTGAGCCGGCGCGCGCCGGCGGTATCGACCGGCTCATTCATGGGCGACTTTCAGGACGGCGCGTACGACGCGGTTGTGCGACCCGCAGCGGCACAAGTGCATGTCGAGCGCCTCGCGCACTTCCTTCTCGCTGGGCCGCTTGTTCCCTGCGAGCAGGGCAGCTGCGGAGACGGCAATGCCGCTCATGCAGTAGCCGCACTGCGCGGCCTGCTCGTCGATGAGCGCCTTCTGCACGGGATGCAGCTCGCCGTCCGACCCGAGGCCTTCTACGGTCGTCACCTTCTTGCCGGCAACGAAGGAAATGGGGAGGTCGCACGATGCCATCGGCCGGCCGTCGACCAGGACGAAGCACGCTCCGCAAAGACCGCTGCCGCAGCCGAAACGGCTGCCGACCAGGCCGAGGTCGTTGCGCAGCACGTAGAGGAGCGGCGTGTCGGGGTTCACGTCGACCACGCGCACGGCGCCGTTGATGTTCAGGTCCACGGGAGGCTCATCGCGTCACCGGAATATATCTCGCGTTCGCAACCGTGCGCTGGCCGAGCAGTTCAGCTGAAGCGCTGTCGGATCAGGAACTGGGGATCGAGGACGGCATGACGGAAAACGAAACCATCGCGCTCTTTCATCCCGGCGAGATGGGCGCCGCCGTCGGCGCCTGCCTGGTCGGCAGGGGCCATCGCGTGCTCTGGGCCTCATCGGGACGCAGCGTCGCGAGCGCCGCGCGCGCGGAGGCGGCGGGCCTCGAGGACGCCGTGACGTTCGAGCGCGCGCTCGAGCAGGCGCAGGTGGTGCTCTCCATTTGTCCTCCGCACGGAGCGACGGCGCTTGCGCGCAAAGTCGCCGAGGCGAGATTTCACGGCGTGTTCGTCGATTGCAACGCCATCGCCCCGGAAACGGCCCGCGCGGCAATGCAGATCGCGGAAGCGGCCGGAGCCCGATTCGTCGACGGAGGAATCGTCGGTCCGCCCCCGACGGAACGCGGCCGCTCGCGCCTCTTTCTCTGTGGCGGCGCGAGCCCGCAGATCGCGACCCTCTTCGCCGGCACCAACATGGAGGCGGTCCTGCTCGACGCTCCGGCGGGCGCGGCCTCTGCCTTGAAGGCCTGCTATGCAGCATGGACCAAGGGCACCACCGCGCTCCTCGCCTCGATCCGCGCGCTGGCGCGGCAAGAAGGCGTAGAGGCGGCGCTCGTCGACGAATGGAAACGCTCGCAGCCCGACGTTTCCCGGCGCTCGGAAGCGGTGACCGCGGCGGCGCGCAAGGCATGGCGCTGGATCGGCGAGATGGAAGAGATCGCGGCGAGCTTCCGGGCCGCGGGATTGCCGGAAGGTTTTCCGCTCGCCGCGGCGCAAGTCTACGGCAAGCTCGAGCGATTCAAGGACGCGCCAACGGCGCCTTCGCTCGATGAGATCCTGGCGGCGCTCGAGCCGGCGCGCCCTCGAGTCGGATAGGCCCCGCCCCTCACGGCGCCGCGAGAGCTGCCCTCGCCGAGGTGAGCGCGCCCGTCGTGATGTCGTAGTCGAAGCTGAAGCTCGCCACCGCCGTCCGGCCCTTCGCGGTGGGGCCGGAGCCCCGAACGAAGAACGGGATGGTCGCGTGGATCACGTCGCCTTTCACGAGGCTGCGAGTCAGCCTGATGAGGCCGCCCGTCACATAGACGTCGCCCGTCGACAATCCCTTCCCGACCAGGTCGCCGAGATCGATTGCGACGACCACGCGGGGGACGGTGCCCGGTACGTCGCTTTCAGCGGGTCTGACGGTGATCTCCGCCGTTCCGGAGAAGAAGACGCTTTCCGGCAACCCGAACACCGTGCCCGCGATGGGCACGGACACAGTGGTGGGATGGAGGGCCTTCGCGGCGGGAGCGAAGGACAAGAAAAGGATCGCAGGAACGAGCCATCGTCGCGTGTTCATGTTCGCTCCTTTCAGAACGCATCCGTGAGGGTGTCGTCGGCCGGTACGAAGTTCACGCCTTGCGGCGTCGGGATCGGCGTCGGCAGCGGCCGCAAGAACGGCGCGCCGCGATCGTCGAGTTCCCAGCGCAGAAGCATGGCGTTGTCCTCGTGCACCGTATTGTGGCAGTGCTCCATGAACATCCCGCCCCAGTCGCGGAACTGCATGGTGAGCGTGACGTCCCCCCCTGGGCGCAGCCGGTAGACGTCCTTGCGCCCCTTCTCCCAGGCGGGGACGTTCCTGGCTTTGCCGTCGCGGGCGAGGATCTGGCCCTCCTCGAAGTGGATGTGGATGGGGTGGTCCCAGCCGCCGCCGCCGTTCTTGAGGGTCCAGATCTCGCGCGTGTCCTTGCGGGGCGCCGCCGAGACGCGGCCGAAGTCCGCGGCGAGCATGGCTCCGATCCCGGTCCTGATGCCCCAGGGGCCGGAGAACGAGGATACCGGATCGTTCGTCGTCTGCTGGGCGTCCCGTCCAAATTCGAATTGGCGCGTCCGCGCGACGGGAACCTTCGACAGATCGGGATTCGGGATCAGCACGCCCGGGACCTGGCTGACGTCGGGGGTGGGCGGATTGCGCACGATGCGGAACTCGAGGAACTTGCCGACGCAGGGATCGGGCGACGTTCCGGCGAGCGCCTCGGCGATGGAAAGATCGGCGGAGGGGGCCCTGCCGTCCTGGTGCTCGGCGAGGTTGACCATCCACACCTTGCTGCCGACCGTGTAGCGGGAGAAGTCGATGACGATGTCGTAGCGCTCGGCGATGCCCTGCTCGTCGAGCTCGGTGAGGACCACCGGTTTCGGCAGCAGATTGCCGTCGTTGGCGATCTGGATCATCGGCGAGGCGTCGCTCAGCGCCACCTTGAAGAAGCGGGAGACGGAAGCGTTGAGGATTCGGAAGCGGTACTTGCGACGCTCGACCTCGAAGTAGGGCTCGTAGGTGAGGTTCACCGTCATGACATCTCCGAGGAAGCCGTCGAAGTCGAAGATGTCCATGAGGAGCTGGCCGTTCTTGTCCCAGGCCTTGTCCGCCAACATCAAATTCACGTCGTACTCGAGGTTGCCCCACGACTTCGCGGTCCCGCTGGGGAGGCGCAGGTTCACGCCGTCCTTGATGGCCTCGTTGCCGCGATCGAGGCCGCTGTAGATGTTGAACATCGCGGCATTGCCTTTGTAAACGTTTTGCGAAGTGAAGCTGAACATGTGGTCGTGGAACCAGTGCGTGCTCATCGTCTCGTGCCAGTCGCCCGGGACCTTGTCGAGACCGCCGCTGTCGTTGGGGCTCGAGGCCATGGGGTCGGTCGC
The DNA here is from genome assembly GCA_005879805.1 of Deltaproteobacteria bacterium. Lineage (GTDB taxonomy): Bacteria > Myxococcota > Myxococcia > Myxococcales > 40CM-4-68-19 > VBKO01. The sequence goes on from VBKL01000263.1 coordinate 4,018, forward strand.
GTCCTTGTTGACGGAACGGAAGCCGGCGAGAACGATCGGCCAGTGGTAGTCGTAGAACTGGCCGGGGAAGAAGAACGCGCCGGTGAAGCCGTCGTTTTCCGCGCCGTGGTGGCCGTTGTGCTCGTGGGTCGAGATGGTGTGCCGGCCGAAACCCGCGTTCTGCGTCGGGTCGAACGGCAGCTTGTTGAAATGGCGGAAGAGGATCGGCTCGCCATAGCGGCCCATGACGAGCTTCGGCGGAATGGTCCCGTTGAAGGTCCAGACGTTGGCCGGGTTTTGCGTGGGCAGGTCCGGATGGAACCTCAGATCGAACGCCGCAGTCGGATCGATGCCGCCGTTGTAATCCGAGGCGACCGCGGGATCGTAGATGCCGCCGTTGTTCCTGGCGCCCTCCTGCGTCGCGATGATGGCGACCTTCGGCGGCCGCGCCGCAAAGTCCTGGTGCGCCCAGATGGGGCCCGGCGGCCGCCCTTCGATGGGCCCCGTATCACCCGCCGTGACCCCGGGCAAAGCAGGGTCGAGGAGCTGCTGCGTCTGGTTCGATTCGGCGGTGGGCGCCGGATCGAGAGCGTCCACGCTGTGCCGCTTCAGCACGTCGAAGCGCGGCATCGGCGTCGAGAATGGCGGGACGCCGAAGAGCGGGCTCCGAGGCGCGCCCGTCGGGCCGGACTCCGGCCCCCCGTGCCTCGCGTAGGCGCTCTTGGCGAAAACGCTGAGACCGTTGGTCAAGACCAGCGATCCGGCCGCCGTCATCAGGCCCATCCGCAGCAGGTCGCGGCGATTGATTTGACCGTGAGATAGCGCCTTCACGATCTCACGCCGGTTGTTGCGAGCCTTCTCGGCCTCTCGAAGGCGCGCCTTCGACGCGCTTCTCGGTAGATACACGGTAATCCCCCCTGCTGATCGCCTGGAACCCGCGATTCAGTTTCACTTAAACCCTTTAGGCTTAAGACTGCAAATATGCATTATTTGTAAACACCACGAGAGACGGGCAAAATTCTAAAAAGATGAAGATCGCCGCTCAAGCGTTGATGGCTTTGGTGATGTTCTCCGCGGTCAGGGGCAGCTCGCGCACGCGCACCCCGAGCGCATCGTGCAGGGCGTTGGCGATCGCCGCGGCGGTCGGGCCCATGGTGCACTCGCCGGCGCCGAGCGAGCGCAGCGACGAGCCGTGCACGGGCGCCTCGCGCACGTAGTGAGGCATCACCAGCACGTCGGGGAACTCGTAGCCCGGGATGGCGTTGCGCTGCGCTCCGCCGGAAGGCAGCGACGGGTCGATCGCCGGCGCGCGCTCGGCGCCGACCACCTCACCACGTGACGAGGTTGAGTTCACGAGACGCAGGTTAGTCCCGTCCCGCGAGCGCGGCGGGCCGCTCGCGCAACTTGCGACGAAGATCGCTCGCGCTACGATTGGCAGCCTCCGAAGCTGAGCACGACGACCTTTCCCGCCAGCGCCTTCGAGTCGAACTTCTTGCTGGAGAGGTCGGGGGAGCGAGAACGCCGGTGCCGGAGTGGGTTCGGGCTGGATGAAGACTCTTGCGCGAGGACGCCGGAGGCGATTCCGATCGCGAGGAGCAGGGCAGTACGGCAGGACCAGGGCCTCATGCAGGGGCGCGGATTGTCGCAGCCCGCCGGAGCCGTCAACCAGGCGAGCGGACGCTGGAAGCGGCGCGCCTTCGACCGCAATTGCTGGATCTCGCGAGCGGAGGTACACCATCGCCTTTCCCGTGCATCGCCTCTCGGGAAATCACTTCCTGCCGTCAGGCAGGATTAGTGGAGGGATCATGA
>VBKL01000264.1 GCA_005879805.1 Deltaproteobacteria bacterium
CGGGCCGCGAAGCGTCTTGTGCGTCGTGCTCGTCACCGCGTCGGCCAGCGGCACCGGGGAGGGATGCAAGCCGACCGCGACCAGGCCCGCGATGTGCGCGATGTCGCAGACCATCATCGCGCCCGCCTCCTCGGCAATCTCGCGCAGCTTCACGAAATCGAGCGTGCGCGGATAGGCGGAGGCGCCGCAGAGCACCATGCGCGGCTTGACGTCCTGGGCCAGCTTGCGGGCCGCGGGGAAATCGATCTGCTCCGTCTTCGGGTCGAGGCCGTAATGGTGGATCTCGAAGAGCTTGCCGGAGAAGTTGACCGGCGACCCGTGGGTGAGATGGCCGCCCTGGGCGAGCGAGAGCGAGAGGATTCGATCGCCCGGCCGCAGCAGGGCGAAGTACGTCGCCATGTTCGCCTGCGATCCGGCGTGCGGCTGGACGTTGGCGTGCTCGGCGCCGAAGAGCGCCTTGGCCCGATCGATGGCGAGTTGCTCGATCTTGTCGACCACCTCGCAGCCGCCGTAGTAGCGCTTTCCCGGCAGGCCCTCGGCGTACTTGTTGGTGAGCGGAGAGCCGGCCGCCTCGAGCACCGCCTCGGAGACGAAGTTCTCGCTGGCGATGAGCTCGAGGCCGTTCGCCTGCCGTTCGGTTTCCTGCCGGATGAGCGAGGCGACCTCGGGGTCGGCCTGCGCGAGCGGCATTTCGAACGACGACGTCATCGTCCTCCCCTTCGAGAATCGGTGGGCGTCCGGTTCCCTATCACAATCGAGCGCGGTCAGTCGGTGAAGCGCTCGAGCGCGAGAACCGCGTTGGTGCCGCCGAAGCCGAAGGAGTTGGAGAGCGCGGCGTCGAACCGGATCTCGCGCGGATGGTTCGGTACGTAATCGAGATCGCACTCGGGATCGGGATTTTCCAGGTTGATCGTAGGCGGCACCACGCCGTGGTAGAGCGCGAGCGCGCTCACCGCCGCCTCGACGCCTCCGGCGGCCCCGAGCATGTGCCCGGTCATGCTCTTGGTCGAGCTGACCAGGAGCCCCTTCTTCGCCCAGCCGCCGAACACGTTCTTGATGGCCTTCGTTTCCGCGATGTCGCCCACCGGCGTGGAAGTGCCATGGGCGTTCACGTACTTCACTTCCTCGGGCTCGAGACCGGCGTCCTGCAGGCAGAGACGCATCGCCCGCTCGGCACCTCCGCCCGAGGGCTGGGTGATGTGGAACGCGTCCGCGGTGGCCGAATAGCCCGTCAGCTCGCAGTAGATGCGCGCGCCGCGCTTCTTCGCGTGCTCCAATTCTTCGACGATGAGGATTCCCGATCCCTCGCCCGGGACGAAACCGTCGCGATCCTTGTCGAACGGCCGCGATGCCCGGGCGGGGTCGTCGTTGCGCTCGCTGAGCGCGCGCGCGGCGGTGAATCCCGAGATGCCGAGGAGGGTGATGGTCGCCTCGGCGCCGCCGCTGATGACGATGTCCGCGTCGCCGTGCTGGATGTGGCGCATCGATTCGCCGATGGCGTGGTTCCCCGTCGCGCAGGCGGAGACGGGCGCGTAATTCACGCCGGCGGCGCCATACCGGATCGAGATCTGCCCGCCTACCAGGTTCACGATGATGGAGGGAATGAAGAACGGGTTCACCCGCCGGTGGCCCTTGTTGACCGCGGTGAGGTGTGTATCCTCGAGCGTCGCGAGGCCGCCCATGCCGCTCCCGACGATCACGCCGACCCGCTCGCCGAGCGGCTTGTCGGTAGGGAGCCCCGAGTCCTTGATGGCGATCTGCGTCGCCGCCAGGCCGAACTGGATGAAGAGATCGTTGCGACGGGCTTCCTTCTTGTCCATGAACTGCGCCGGGTCGAAGCCCTTCACTTCCCCGGCAATGCGGCTCGGCAGGTCTTTCGCGTCGAAGCGCGTAATGGGGCCGATTCCGCTCTTTCCGGCCAGCACGCCCTGCCAGGTAGGCTCATTGCCGATCCCGAGCGGGGTGACGAGGCCGATCCCGGTGACCACCACCCTACGTTCTACGCGCTGCATTCAGCCACCCCGGATGGAAATGCAGGATCCTATTTCTTGTGCTCGTTGATGAAGTTGACTGCGTCCTGGACCGTCTTGATGTGCTCCGCCTCTTCGTCCGGGATCTCGACCTCGAACTCCTCTTCCATCGCCATCACCAGCTCGACGATGTCGAGGGAGTCGGCGCCAAGGTCCTCGATGAAGGCCGACTCCGCCTTGATCTCGTCTTCCCCGACCCCCAGCTGCTCCGCGATGATGCTCTTGACCTTCGCCTCGACCGTCATGCGCAGTTCCTTTCAGGAAAATGGTCCGGAGAAGCTGTCCGCGCGGCCTTGTAGCACAGAGAACCTCAAAGGAAAGCCCGATCGCGTCACCTATTGGCAGAGACCGTTGACGCAGCGGAAGTTCCCCTGGCAGTCGAGATCCGTCTGGCAGCGGCCGCCCTCGGGACGCATCACGCACTGTCCGTAGAAGCAGGTTTCCGGCCAGGGACAGTCCCGATTGTCGTAGCACTGCTGGCCCGCGCGTCCGCCGGTCCGCTGGCAGACGCCGATGCGACACACCTCGCCCTCGCGGCAATCGCTCTTCCCGGCGCACATGACGGTGCACTTGCCGTCCCTGCAGCGGTAGCCGGAAAGGCACTGCTGGCCGCTGGTCTGGGCCGCGGCCGGGACTCCGCCCCCATCGCCGTCCCCGGCGGAGGAATCGCAGTCGCCGAACGACTTGTACTGGCAAGTGCGGCGCCCCTGGACGATCGCAGCGTCGGTGTCCGCACCGGCGGCGCTTCCTTCCGGAGCCACGCACTCGAGCCCATAGTTGCAGTCGAGGTTCTTGGTGCACGCCTCGGACACCGTCTTCTTGGTGTTCGAGGGAGTCGAGCAGGCGTAGACGACGGCGACCCCTGCGGCGAAGGAGACGAGAAGCGCGACGAGCGGACGGCTCACTTGAACACCTCGGCAAGCGTGGCCTTCAGGCTTGGCGGGTCTTCGACGTTGAAGGCCCGAAGCTTCTTCTCGATGCGACGCGCGAGGTTGGAAAGCACCTTGCCGGGACCGACCTCGACCAGCGTATCCACGCCCGAAAGCGCCATCCGCTGGACCGATTCGACCCAGCGCACCGGGGCGGTCACCTGGCTGAGGAGGAGCTCGACGATGCGGCCCGGATCGGTGTTCGGCCCCGCGGTCACGTTGGCGACGATCGGGGCCGTCGGCTGCTTGAAGGTCACTGCCGCGAGGACCTGGGCTAGCCGGGGCTGCACGGGCGACATGAGCGAGCAGTGGAAGGGAGCGCTTACCGGCAGGGACACGGCGCGCTTCGCGCCCTTTTCCTTGCACTTGGCGATGGCGCGATCGACCGCGGAGGAGTGCCCCGCGATGACTGTCTGCTCGGGCGAGTTGTAGTTCGCGGGCTCGACCACGCTGCCCGGCTCCTGCGCCTGCACTTCCTTGCAGGCCTCGGCGACGAGCTGTGGATCGAGACCGAGGATGGCCGCCATCGCGCCTTCGCCCGCGGGGACCGCTTCCTGCATGAAAGTGCCGCGCGCTCGTAGCGCCCTCGCGGCATCGGAAAGCGTCATCGAGCCCGCCGCCACGAGCGCCGAGTACTCCCCGAGCGAGTGCCCGGCGTAATAGAGGGGAAGCTGGAACCGCCCGCCGGCTTCCTTCACCAGCGCGCGATGGCAGGCGATGCTCACCGCCATGATCGCCGGCTGCGTGTTGGCCGTCTTGCGCAGCTCTTCCTCGGGACCTTCGTACATGAGCTGCAAGAGGCCGCCGCCCAGGGCGGCATCGACCTCGTCGAGGACGGCGCGCGCTTCCGGGTAGGCCTCGGCGAGCGCCCGGCCCATCCCCACCGCTTGCGAGCCCTGGCCCGGAAAAACGAGCGCTACAGCCATCGTTACCTCACCAGCGCACCAGGGCGCTGCCCCAGGCCATCCCGCCGCCGATCGCCATCATCAGCACCAGATCGCCGTCCTTCAGCTTGCCGGCGCGATTCGCCTGATCGAGCGTGAGCGGCACGGAGGCCGAGGAGGTGTTGCCCACCTGGTCGATGTTGATCTCGCACTTCTCGAGCGGGATCTCCAGCTTCTTCATCACGTGCTCGAGGATGCGCATGTTCGCCTGGTGCGCGATCACGCGCGTCACGTCGCGCGGCGTACAACCATTGGTCTCCAGCGCCTCCCGGGAAGCCGCTTCCAGCGCCCGCACCGCGGTCTTGTACACCTCGCGGCCATTCATCTTGATGAACTGCCCCTTGTCGGCGATCACTTTCTCGGTCACGGGGCAGAGGCTGCCGCCGCCCGGCACGTTGAGGATGTTGGTCTGCGTCCCGTCGGTATGCAGATGGGTGGAGAGGATGCCTCGATCCTTGCGCGTCTCGACGACGAGGACCATGGCCCCGGCGGCGTCCCCGAACAGGACGCAGGTCCCGCGATCGGTCCAGTCGGTAATCCGGCTCAAGAGCTCGGCGCCGAGGACCAGCACTTTCTTCGCCGTCCCGGTCTTGATGAACGAGTCGGCGATGGAGAGCGCGAAGAGCGATCCGGCGCAGGCTGCCGAGACGTCGAAGGCAGCGGCGCGGCTCGCCCCGAGCTTCGCCTGGACGAAGCACGCGGCAGCGGGGAACGGCATGTCGGGTGCCGGTGCCGACGATCCGCGAACGCTGCATCGTGTACTCCTCGCGGCGTTACGCCGCGTTCTTCTCGAACAGCCCCGCCGCCCGTTCCGCGGCTTCCGAAAGCTCGTCTTCGATCCGCCGCGCGGCGAAGGCCTCCGCCGAGCTCAAGGCGTTGAGGATCGCCCGCGGGCTCGACCGCCCGTGCGCGACAAAGCCGGTGCCGCGAATCCCGAGGAGCGGCGCTCCGCCGACCTCCTCGTAGTCGACCCGCTTCTTCACCTGTTCCAGGGCGGACCCGAGCAGCAGTGCGCCCGCGCTCGCCATGGGGGAGGACTTGATCTGGCGCTTGAGGAGTTGCCCGAACGCCCACACCGCCCCCTCGGCCGTCTTGAGGAGCACGTTGCCGGTGAAGCCGTCGGTCGCCACCACGTCCACCTCGCCCGCGAACACGTCCCTGCCTTCCACGTACCCCTTGAAGTGCACCCCGCTCATGGGCTTTCGCAAGGCCGCGGCTGCGGCGCGGGTGAGGTCGGTGCCCTTCTCCTCTTCCTCTCCGTTGGAGACGACCCCGATGCGCGGCCGCGCTACCGAGAGGACGCGGCGCGCATAGACCTCGCCGAGGAGCGCGAACTGCACCAGTTGCAGCGGGGTCACGTCCACGTTCGCGCCCATGTCGACGAGGACGGCCCGCCCGGCTCCACCCAGGGTCGGCAGCGAGCCTCCGATGCAGGGACGGTCCACGCCGGGGAGGCGGCCGAGGACGAAGATCCCGCCGGCGAGCACGGCACCGGAGTTGCCCGCCGAGACCATGGCGCTCAGCGATGCGCGCGAAGAGCGCCTTCGACCGTCGCGGCCGGCGCCAGGTCTCCCCCCATCGCATCCAAGGCGATCGCCATGTGGGGATCCTTTTACCGCCCGGTCAGTCCTCCTTGCCCTCGATCACGGCGCGGCCCTGGTACTCGCCGCACTTGGGACAGGCGCGGTGCGGCAGGATCGGTTCGCCGCACTTCGGACAGGCGCCGACGTTGGGGGCCGTCGCCTTCCAGTGCGCGCGGCGCTGATCGCGCTTCTGCCGGCTGGTTCGCTTCTTCGGAACGCCCATCTCACTTCTCCTTCTTCTGGACCTTCATGTCCTTGAGGGCCGCCCAGCGCGGGTCGATCGCCGTGCGCTCGCAGCCGCAGTCGCCCTGGTTCAAGTCCTTCCCGCATAGCGGGCACAACCCCTTGCACGCCTCGTCGCAAACCGGAGAGGGGGGGATGGCGAGGAGGATCTGCTCGCGCAGCGGGCCCGAGAGATCGATGACCTTCCCGCTGTAGGGCTCCTCGTCCACCGTCTCGGGGTCGAACGATGCGGCGGTCTCGGCGGCGCCGGGGTTCTTCGCCGGGCCCCCCGGCTCGCCGCGCACCTCGCCGGGCACGAAGGTCAGGGTCAGATCGATCGGCTCGTCGACGCGCACCTTCTTGAGGCAGCGCTTGCACTGCCCCTCGAACGGCACGGTGAACCTCGTCTGGAAGAGCACCTTGCGGCCGAGTTTGGTCACCTTCGCGCGGAGGTGGGCGGCGCCGCCGGCGTAGAACTCGGTGGGCGGATCCCCTCGGAGCGCGCCGTCGATGAAGGCCCGGGAAAGGTCGGCTTCGAAGAGGTCGCCCGAATCCTCGATCTCGTCGACGTTGAAGGTGAGGGGTTCCACGGAAAGCGGCGCACCATAGAAGCCGCTCCGAGGGAAGTCAACCGGTTCCGGGGCGCCGGGGCCGACGAAGCGCGGGCGGGAATTCCGGCGTCCTGCTAGGGTGCGCCGCATGCGGCGAGTCCTCGTCTGGGTCCTGGGCCTCGGCGTCGTGTTCGAAGTGCTGGCGACGCTCATCGCTCCTTCCGTCCTCGGCTGGTACTTCACCCCGCCCCAAGGGGGAGTGGTGATGATGAAAGGTGACGACGCGGTCCGTTGGGGCATGAACCGCCTCATCGAGACCCAGTCCATCGCCTTTCTCATCGGCGCCGTGCTGGGCCTCGTCATCGCCCTCAAGTTGCGCTCCAAGACCCCGACACCTCGGGAGCTTCCCCCGTCGTCCAAAACGCCCACCACCCCGGCCCCTGTAGGTCCAGGTGGGCGCACCCCCACCTCGGTCTGACGGGGGCTTGTTCGACTCCGTGGCGAGGTGGAAATATGCACGTGCCGCCGAGGGGGGAAAGCGGCCGTGAAGGGCGGCGCGCGGTGCGCCAGAATCGCTCGCCGCCCTTTCGCGTTTTCCGCACTCAGTCCTTCCGCGAGCGCTGGAACGCGGGCCGCTCCTTGAGCCGCTTCACGTAGTCGAGAAGGCTCGGATGGCTTTCGAGAAGCCGCATCCCGCTCGCCCAGAGAAGAGTGGCGCCGACGACGACGTCCGCGCCGGTGAAGCTCCCGAGGAGCCACTGGCGATCCGCGAGCGCTCGATCGAGCGGCGCGAGGGCGCGCTCGACGCCCGCTTTCGCGTCCTCGGCGACCTCCGCGACGCGCTTCCCGGGCGGTAGCGAAGAAGTGTGCTTCGCGTAGAGCGAGACGGGCTGCTCGAGCGTGGTCATGCCGAAGAAGAGCCACTGGTAATAGATGGGTCGCTCGCGAGATCCGACCGGCGGGGCCAGCTTCTTGTCTGCGAATTTGTCGCTCAGGTAGGCGACGATCGCCGCCGACTCGAACATCTTCACCTCCCCGTCCACCAGGGCCGGCACCTTTCCGGTCGGGTTGATGGCGAGGTATTCCGGCGTCTGGTTCTCGCCCTTCTTGGGATCGAGCCGCACGAGCTCGTAAGGCACTCCCAGCTCCTCGAGCATCCAGCGAGGCCGGTTCGAGCGGGTCATCGGGACGTAATAGAGCTTCATACGGGCCTCCGGGTTCGGCCGGACCTTACGACGGTCGGACGCCCGGTGGGAGGTCTTCGCGCTTCCGCCTACGTCGTCGGACTCAGGGTGAGGGCCTTCCCGCCGGTACAATGGCGCGGTGTCGACCGCCGGAACCTGTCCGCGATGTGGCGCGCCGCGCGTGCAGGCGGCGGACTGCCCGCGATGCGGGGTCATCTACGCCAAGGCGGAGGCGCATGCCCTGGCCGCCGCGGTCGCCACGCCGCCTGCGGAGACGGCCGAGGCCTGGTCCGGCGAGACGAGCGATGAGACGCTCGAGTTTCGGTTGCGCATCTTCGCCATCCCGCTCGCGGTCCTCGTCGCAGCTCTTCTCGTCTGGAGCGGCCTGGGACATTTCTTCGTCCGCACATTCGCGAGCATGTGGGTCCACGAGACGGGTCACGCCGTCGCGGCCTGGCTCTGCGGGTACCTCGCCTTCCCCGGACCGTGGTTCACGCCGGTCGCCAATAGCCGCTCGCCGCTGCTCGTCCTCGTCGTCGCCGCGGGTCTCGGGTACGGCGCGTTCCGTTCCTGGCGCGCGGAGCGCAAGACTTGGGCCGCCCTCTTCGCCGGCATTCTTTGCCTGCAGCTCGGTTGCACGCTCCTGCTCGGTCCGCGCGCGGCGCGACAGCTCATCATCTTCGCGGGCGACGGTGGTTGCCTCGTGCTCGGCACGCTGCTCATGGCGACCGTCTATGCGTCCCCCGAGAGCGCCATCCGCCGCGGTTGGCTGCGCTGGGGCTTCCTCGCCATCGGAGCCGCGTCCTTCGCCGACGTATTCGCGCTCTGGTGGGGGGCACGCTCCGACTACGACCTCATTCCCTTCGGCCAGAACGAGGGTTCGGGCCTCTCCGACCCGAGCGTCCTCACCGAGCTGTTCGGCTGGACCACGGGCGCGCTCGTTCGCCGGTATGTCGTCCTGGGCGTCGTCTGCCTCGTTGGGCTCGCGGCGGTGTACGTGTGGGGGCTGTGGCGGGCGCGGAACGACGGCGCGGGCGCGACCGCGCAGGAATGAGGAACCATTCGTTGCGCATCAACTTGAATCAGCAGACATCAACGCGGCTTCACATCCCGTAGGAGCACGAGCGCAACGTCGTCAGGCAGAGCTCCCGAGGGCAGACGCGCCAGATCTGTCAGTCGACGCGCCGCCGAATCGCAATCGCGCGGACTGGCCAGCTCGGCGCCGATGACGCGCCCAACCGCGAAGCGAAGCAAGCCGTCGGTGGCGACGAGCAGTGGCTCGCCATTCCATTCGACGGCGAACCCGCGCGGCTGCGCGCTGCCCGATCCCAGGAGTGGTTTGCGAGCCTGCCCCGACGTCAGATCGACCAGCGGTTCCCGGAAGAGGATGGCGCCCGAATCGCCGACGCTCGCGCCGACGATGCGTCCGGGCATCGCTACACCGACCACGGCTGTCGTCTGGCCACCGGACGCCGCAACGCTAGTCGCGTCTGCTTCCTCGAGGAGCCCCACGAAGGCCATCTCGTTGCCAGCCGCGAGCGCCTCGGCTCGATCCGCCACCAGGGCGACGAGCGCCTCTGCAGCGGCCGAACCGTTCGCAGTGCCGCCCGCTCCATCCCCGAAGGCAAACACGAGCGCGTCGCCGACCGGTCGCAAGAGCGCACGATCATCGCCACGACCCCGCGCGGGCACGACGAGGACCGCCGATTCGAGCACGGCCATTCCCTAGCAGACGGTCCACGACGGCGCACTACGGTCCGGTTCGAACGAGCTCAGGAAGCCGTCGGCAGCGGCGGCGCTGGAAAAGAACGGCCGTTTCAAGGAACGGCGAGGGAAAGCCACCGCCCCTCCAGCGTCATGTGGATCAAATACAGCTTGGGTCGGACGGTCAGGCCCTCGCGGCCCGAAGCGAAAGCCGCGGACGAGCAGGGATCCGTCGGTCCACGGTTCCAACTCGCGAGCCCATGCTTCATATGGTTACCGAGGACGTAGCGCATCGCATAGGCAATTTCGCGCGGGCTCTTCAGCGCCCGTGAGTGGAACCGGTCGGGGAAGACTTGACCCTGGAGGCCATGCACCCGATTGAGGGCACGCGCCATGCGAACCGAGAGCCCCTTCATCCCGCGCGCCAAGGAGACGACGTCGTCGGCTTCTACCAGCAGGTGCAAGTGGTTCCCCTGCACGGTGAAGTGAATCACCCGAAGCCCGAACTTCTCCTTGCCTTTGCGCAATGCAGCCGCGATGGCGCGGAAGCTGCGACTCGCCCGCAAGCTAGGAAGACCGCTGCGCACTCGCATCGTCACGAGCGCCGGCATCCGACGTGGCTGTTTCCTCGAAGCATGCGGCACTCCCGGCCGCAAACCCTTGGGCTTCCGACCGGCACCTTTCCGCTTCCCGCCCCAACTCCGAAATTTCATCGCGAGCTGCTTCATTGCATCTCCACCGCTTCGATCGAGCGAGACATGACCGTACCAAGCGGGTCTGACATTCCACTCGCGCGAGAACGCGGCGGACTTGACTCGGCGAACAATGTTCCGAAGCCGAGGAGACATTTCCCCAGGGCGCGCGGACGGCGACGGGATGCTTTTCGCTTTGCCCGTCGCTGGCCGGGCGCAAGGCGTGAGCGCGTCGAGACCGCCAGAGTGGTGGGCGGTAGCCACCTCACGCCCCGGCACGCTTCTCATCTTGAATCAGCGAACAACGCGGCGCTCGTGGAACGGATGGCCCATGCCAATCCGGCAAAGTGTTTGGAACGTGGCGGTGGGGGATGGCCAGCCGAATGTGCGCCGAATCAGGTTCGTCTGCGGCGCAGCTCGGCCGCTATGTTGCGGAGGCTCGTCTTCATGCCCGCCATCCATACGGTCGGAACATGCTTGCGGCGTTCGAGGCGTTCGATCCCTGCGCTCAGCTGTTTGAGAGCGCTCTGAAGCGAGTGCAGCGAAAGCGGCAACACGACTTCGAACATGTTCCGGGCCGGCTCGTCCCAGAGACGGAGATGGCCCGAAACAAACTCGCGAGAAGATGTCAGAACACTGCCGGAGTAGACGAGGGCGAGCTCGAGCGCCTGGATCGAGTCGATCCCGAAGATGGTCGTGTCGACCCGCGGCGACAACCCACGGATCCGAACGCGGCAGCCCCAATCGCTCCCAGGTACCGCAGCGGGAGTGCCGATCTCGACCGTGACCCGGCTCGGTGACCGGCCTCGCCGCCGAAGCCCATACACGCGCCGTGCTACGCGCTGTCCGAACGGCGCGACGAACCTCTTCGTCATTCGCGGGAGTGTACCCGCGAAAAACAAAGGGCCCCAGCGTGAGGCTGGAGCCCTCTGCGAAAACGACCTACGCGAGCGATGGCTACCGGTCGCGTCCCTTCCGCCCCAGCTTCTCCCCGAACACGTCGCCGAATGACGACCGCGAGCTGGACTGCTGCGCGCGCATGTACTCGCGGTAGTCCTCGCCCTCGTGCAGGGCGGCCTTCACCGACAGAGCCACCTTGCGCTCGTGCGGGTCCATGTCGATGACCTTCACGTCCAGCTCGTCGCCTTCCTTCACCACGTCGCGCGGGTTCTCCACCCGCTCGTCGCGAAGCTCGGAGACGTGGACCAGGCCCTCGATGCCGGGCTCGATTTCCACGAAGGCGCCGAAGTCGGCCACCTTGGTGACCTTGCCCTTCACGCGGCTGCCGATCGGGTACTTGTTGGGGAGCTCCGTCCATGGATCCGGATGGAGCTGCTTGATGCCGAGCGAGAAGCGCTCGTTCTCGACGTCGATGTTGAGCACCACCGCCTCGACCTCGTCGCCCTTCTTGAAGAGGTCGCCCGGGTGCTTGATGCGCTGGGTCCAGGAGATGTCGGAGACGTGCACCAGGCCGTCGATGCCCT
>VBKL01000265.1 GCA_005879805.1 Deltaproteobacteria bacterium
GAGACCTGCGCAGAACAGGTCGAACGGCACTCAACGCACCGACGCGTCGCTCTTCACGAGCTTCCCCGCTTCGGCCGCCTTCGCCTTGTAGTTCGCGTTGGCGGGCTCGTACGTCAGCGCCATTTTGAAGTTGCGCTCGGCCGCGGCGAACCGCTGCGCGGCCATGTCCGACAGCCCCGCCATGAAGAACTTGCGCCCTTGCGGAGTGGTTCCGATCTCCTGCTCCTTGTCCTTCTTCAGCTCCTGCTCGCTCGCCTCGACGAAGCGAAGCTTCCTCTGCCGATCCGGCCCGCTCACGTCGACGAGGTATTTCGAGCGGCGGGCGTCGTCGCGCAGGCAGACGTACGCTTCGTTGATGCGCTTGTAGATGCGGCCCACCGCTTCCTGGAGGTCCGCGCTCTCGGTACGGAAGAAGCGGTCCGGGTGATACGCGCGGGACTCGCGGTAGTAAGCGGCCTTGATCTCGGCCGGCGCGGCGCCCTGCCCGATCTTGAGGATCTGGAAGTAGTCGAGCTCGTCCAGCACCTGGGCGAGGGCGTGAGCTTCGATCTCGAACGTGTCGTCCAACAAAGCTCCTTGCCCCCGGGCTGCGGCCTACGCGGCCTCGCCGCGGGCAAGCTGCGTGGCGGCGTTCTTCTCCTGGGCGTCGCGGATCATGTCCTCGGTGAGGCCAGAGGACAAGCGGATCGTGGTGGTGGTCTTCTGTCCCGTCTCCACATCCGCCGCGGTGACGTGCACGATGCCGTTGGTGTCGATCTCGAAAGTGACCTCGATCCGCACTTCGCCGCGGTAGGCGATGCGGAACCCGGAGAACTCGAACTCTCCGAGCATCTCGCATTCCGCGGCCTTGTTCGACTCCCCCTGGTAGATGCGGATCTTGACCTTGTCCTGGCCGTCGCGGTTCGTGGTGTAGGTCTTCGACCGCTCGATGGGGATGGGCGTGTTCTTCTCGATGATCTTGTCGGTGTAACCGCCCACCGTGCCGACGCGCAGCGTGAGCGGGGTGACGTCGAGCAGGTAGTGCTCGCCCTTGGCGTCGAGGAGCGACGAGGCCTGGATGGAGGCACCCATCGCCACCACCTCATCGGGGTCGATCCCCGCCATCGGGTCCTTCTGGAAGTAATGCCGGACGCTGGTGCGGATGATGGGAAGGCGAGTCGGACCGCCGACCAAAATAATTGCATCAAGATCGGCCGCGGTCATGCGCGCGCTCTGGAGCGCTTCATCACAAACCTTGAAGGTCCGCTGCACGAGATCCATCACCATCTTGTTGAACTCGGCCTCGGTGAGGGTCGCGTCGAGATCCATCACCTTGCCGGTGGGATCCTGGCAGATGCCCTCGATGTGGATGTTGGCGACCGCGTCCTTGCCGACGTCGATCTTGGCTCGCTCGGAAGCTTCCTTGAGCATCTGCAGGCAGTACTTGTTGAGCCGCAGATCGATGCCGTGCTCCTTGAGGAAGTTGTCGGCGAGCCAGGTCATGATGCGGTCGTCGAAGTCGTCACCGCCGAGGTACGTGTCGCCCGCGGTGGAGAGCACTTCGAAGACGTCCTTACCGATCTCGAGGATGGAGATGTCGAAGGTGCCGCCGCCGAGGTCGTACACGGCGATCTTCTGCGTGATCTCCCTGCCGAACCCGTAGGCGAGAGCCGCCGCGGTGGGCTCGTTGAGGATACGGAGGACCTCGAGCCCCGCGATGCGGCCGGCGTCCTTGGTCGCCTGGCGCTGGTTGTCGTTGAAGTAGGCCGGAACGGTGATGACCGCCTTCTTCACCTCGTAGCCGAGATAGTTCTCGACGACCGCCTTCATCTCCTTGAGGACGAGGGCGCTGATCTCGGGCAGCGAGTAGACGGAATCGCGGACCTGGATGCGGACGGAGTTGTTCTCCCCTTCCACGATCCGGTAGGGCATCACCGCTTGCGCCTTCTTGACTTCGTCGGAGAAGAAGAAGCGCCCGATGAGGCGCTTCGCGCTGTACACGGTGTTGTCGGCGTTGGTGATGATGTTGCGTTTGGCGCTGTTTCCGACGAGGACGGTGCCGTCCTCGAGAAAGCTCACCACCGAGGCGTGGGTACGCTCGCCCCACTCGTTCGGGATGACGACGGGCTGGCCGTCTTCGAGGATGGAGACGCAGCTGTAGCTCGTCCCCAGGTCGATGCCGATCGCGATCTCGCCTTCCGCCACGCACGCTCCCGGAAAAACGCCTTGCCTTGAGGGCGGTGAAGTCTACCGGCCGGATCCCGGACGATCAACGACCAGGGTCGGTGGGGGAGTGCAAGAGAGCGGATGGTTTTGTGGGGGGACGTGCGTTACGATCGAGGAAGACTCATGTTGAAGGAGGCGGGCTGCTGCCCGCCAAGCCGCAGGGCGCCCGCACGGATACGTGGCGCGCCGTAGTGGCACCGGAGGATGAAGGACGTGGCTGATTTCCTCGCCATCCACCATACGGACGCGAGCTTACTGCCCTGCTTGCTCCGGCGTCTCAAGGGACGGGCGACCCTCGGGCCCCCCGAGAACGCGGCCGGTCTGGGGTTTTTCCAGAGCGACGACGTGCTCGTGCGTAAGCGCCCGGTGGCAGGGACCCCGACCTTCGAGAAACTGACCGAGGGTGTAGAGAGCGAAGCGGCCGTGATTGCGACGGGATCGTTGACGCGGGCATTCGCGGAGGAGTCGACGTTCCCGCTCCGGTTCAAGCGGTGGCTGTTCGCCTTCGGCGGGAACCCCGCCTCGCTCGGTCCTGCCCACGGCGCTTTGATCGCCGACCTACCCGACTCGTTGCGCCGCGCCGCGCGAGGCGAATCGGCGGCCGAGGCCATCTTCTTTACCTTCCTCTCCCGTCTCCGGGACGCGGGGCAGCTCGACAACGTGGACGTGAGCGCCGACGGCACGGCCAAGGCGCTCGCGGCCGCGGTCGGCGCGGCGGAGCGGGCATTCGAGAAGGACGGCGCGCGGTTGCCTCCTTTGGCGGCGCTGGCCACCAACGGACGCGTGATTGCCGCCTTGCGTCGCGGGCACCCGCTCTGGGTAACGCGCATCGACGGGCTCGAGGAGTGCGCGCGCTGCGAAATCGGACCGGGCTCGAAGGAGCTGGATCCCAGGACCCGTGCCCATCGCGCGGTGCGCGCCGTCGTCGTCCTGTCGGGAGCGCAGGAGAACTTGCCGGACCAGGCTCGCGAAGTGGCCGAGGGCGAGATCGTCGTCGTCCCGCGCACGCTCGAGATCGAGAAAATCTAGCTCACGCAAACGCTGCGCGTTCGAGCAAGAGCAGCGTCACGTTGAAGATGAAGTGGCAGATCGCCGCGCCGACGATGGTGCCGGTGCGCGCTCGGAGCCAGGCGAAGATCAGCGCCGGGAAGAACACGAAGAGGCGCCAGGGCGCGGGCTCCAGCAAGTGCCCGAGGGCGAAGAGGACGGCCGCGAGGAGCGCCGCCTTTCCCATCGGAGCGCCGAGGATGCGCCGCACGGGTGGCCAGCGCTCTTCGAGGCGCAAGGTGACGTAACCCCGGTAGAAGAACTCCTCCCCGAAGGCGACGGCGGCGTTGCCGGCGATGCGCCCGAGAAGCTCCCAGGGGTCGGGACCGAGCGTGAAGCGCAACGGATGGGCGCGGCCGACGTACGGGCCGAGGAGCCGCGCGTGCGCCGGGGAGAGACCCGGCAAGGCGTCCATGAACCAGGAGAAGGCGAGGGCGAACGGCGGGAGGATGAGGGCGCAGGCGAGGAGCGCGTATGCGAGGTCGGTACCGAGCTTGTCGAAGCGCCAGCCGGCGTCGTGGGCGTCCTGGCCGCGCCGCTCGAGCATGCGGAGGGGGGTCCAGAGGAATGCGGCGACAGCGGCGGCGCCGACGAGCTGGTGGATGAGGGGGACGGCGAGGCCGAGGAGCTGGAGGATGGCGAGGGCCGCGAGGACGGCGAGCCAGAGGAGGAAGGCTTCGCGGGCGGGGTTATGGGGCAATGCGGGTACCGGAGTGGCGATAGCGGCCGGAAACCTCGTTGACCTGATCGTTGACGTTGACGTTGACGTTGACGTTGACGGCGACGGCGACGTTGACGACCGACGTTGACCTTGACGTGGTGGGTTGACGTTGACGTCCACGAACTACGTCAACGTCAAAGTCTTTCGTCCACGTCGCCGTCCACGTCAAGGTCAACGCTCACGTCAAGGTCAACGACAACGTCAACGTCAACGATCCAGACATTCGTTAGCGGGCCACCGGCAGCCCCCGAGCCGTCCACGCGTCGAGCCCACCCGACAAACTCGACGCGTCATACCCCTGCTGCCTGAGCCACTGCGCCACATTCCACGACCGCTGCCCCCTCTTGCAGATCGCCACGATCTCCCGGTCCCGCGGCAGCTCCCCTATCCGCGCCGGCAACTCATTCATCGGGATGAGCAGCGAATCCGCGACGCGGCCGTCGGCCTGCACTTCCTGCGGCTGGCGCACGTCGAGGACGAGAGGCCTCGGATCGGCGGAGAGCTTCTCCGAGAGGGTGGCGGGCTCGATCTGCGGAGGTTGCACGAACCGCACTCTAGCTCAGGCCGGCCTCGTACGCGCCTGCCGGACGTAGCGATCGAGATCCTCGCGGTCGATGAGCGAAAGGATCTCCAGGTGGTTCCCGTCGCGCCGGTAGATGAGCCGCACGTCGGTCGCTACGCGGATGCGGTAGTAGCCGGGCACGCCTTCCAGCTGGAGCGCGCGCAAGGACCCGTGGCGCCAGTCGGTCGCGAGGCGGTGGATCTTGTCGAACGCCGCCCGTTGCATGCGGCGGTCCCAGCGTTCGATCGAGTCGTAGAACTCGCGGGTGAGGACAGGGACGAGGAACGTGGCCGCCTCCTCGTCGGTGGGAAGGTCCTCCTCCTCCGGCACGGGCACCGCTTTGGGCTGCGCGGGCGCCTGCGCGAGACGCCGGGAAAGCGAAGCCGCGCGCTCTTCCACCGCCTGGCGGGCTTCCTCGCTGGTCCGGAGCTTCTCGGAAAGCGCCCGGGCCTCGTCCGCGTACTTGCGCGCGTCGGCGAGCGCCCTACCCTCTCCTGCCGCCGAGAGCCGCGCCACCTCCGCGGCCAGCCGGGCCACCTCGGCGCGAGCCTGCACGTGCTCGGCGCGTTCCTCGGCGAGGCGCTGCTCGCGTTGGGCGATCTCGCCGCGGGCCGCGACCAGCTGGGTCTTCATCGCTTCCCGCTCGCGTTCGGCGCGCTCGGCGCGCTTCACCGCCTCTTCCGCTTCCTTCGCGCCGGGAGGAGGCGGAGCGCGCTGCGGCTTCTTCTGCGGCTTCGCGCTGGCGTCGAGGGAGCGGATGCCTTCGTCGAGCGCCTCCATCGCCACCTTGCGGACGGTCTCGTCCGCCGAGAGCAGCGCTCGCCACGCGATCCGGGCCAGATGCTGGAGCGGGTCGCCGGCGACGACGAGATCGATGAGCGACGACAACTCCGGGCCGAGAAGCTCGCGGCCCTCCAATGCCGGCGATCGCAGCTCTTGCCTGACGGCGCGTTCCAGGTGCGGCCGCACGTCCTTGGCGGCGACGACCTCGTCGGCCAGTACCCGCGCGACCTGGTCGGGCGGAAGGGCCTCGAGGCGGTATCCCGGCGTGTGCAGGCCCAGCTCATGGCAGAGGGCCAGAAGCCGCTTGTCGGGGAAGGTGAGCTCGAAAAAGGCCCCCAGGTCCGGGGCGGGGAGGCCGTCCAGAGGTAAGGGCGCCGCGGAGAGCGCCGGAGGCCCGGCCGCACCTTCGGCGGGACCGGGGGCACCTTCGGGCTGGGCGAGGGTCGCTCCCTCTCCGGGATCGGGAACAGGCGCCTCGCCGGCCGAGGTCGCTTCAGGCTTCTTCTTGGCCTTCTTACCCACGGCCCGGGCACCGTGGCCGGGGGCCGGTCGCATGTCAAACCGAAACGCCGGCCGCGGGCGTGCATCTTATGAAAGCCGCGATGTTGCGCTCTGGCGACAGCAGGCAGGCGCTCATTGCGTGGCCTGCCTTCCACAGTTATTGTGAACGGTCGAGAGCGACGCTTTCTTCTTTCGAAAGGATCACATGGAGACGCAGGGAATCGCCCCCAGCGGCGATCTGGACAAGAGCGCGAACCCCGAGCCTCAGGGCCCGGTGAAGCTCAGCGACGGGTTCTCTTTCAAGAACCCGAACGCGAAGCACACCTGCGGGTGTGGATCCTCGTTCTCGGCGTAGTCTCGATTCGAGAGTTCTTGCGGAGAGCCGACCCGTTCGGGCCGGCTCTTCGTGCTTCGGGCCTTTCGGGGCTAGCTCGTCCGGTCCACGCACCGCCTCGCGAGGGGTCGTGCGTTGTGAACGAGGTCGGGCGTCGCCAACCTTCGGGGTACACAACGACCGCGGAGGTATTTCCGATGAGATTCGTCGCATTGTCCGTTCTCGCCCTGGCGCTTGCCGCCTCAGGCGCGCGCGCACAGAGCCAGGACACGAGCTCGAGCTCGACGCCCAGCTCTTCCAGCACCACCACCTCCGACAGCAAGTCGGACAGCAGCAAGATGAAGGGCGCCGACAGCACGTCCTCGACCTTGGACCAGGACAAGGCGAGCAGCAGCTCCACCTCGTCCGATTCCAGCACGACGGCAGCGGGCCAGAGCACCGACCTGAGCAAGTCGGACGACCGCATCAAGGGTCACGACTCCACCAGCGACACGGCGAAGTCGAGCCGCCGCGCCCAGGGCCGAAGCTCCTCGCGCTCCCGCGGCAGCTCGAGCGATCACAGCTCGCCGCGTGATCTTTCCAAGGATCAGAACTCGTCGAGCGGCGACACGGCCGGCTCCACGTCCTCTAGCGGCACCGATCAGGCCCGCCCCGCCGCGCCCTCGACCGGCGCGGACTCGTCGACCGGTACCACCAGCTCGAGCGGCGCGATTGGGCCCGTCGATTCGTCGCATACCGGCAGCACGTCGGTGAGCGGCTCGTCGAGCGGCACCATCGGAAGCTCGACCAGCTCCACCCCCGACTCGACCAAGTCGAGCGGCCAGACCACTGACACCTCGAGCCCCCCTGCGTCGCAGGGCACCGACATGAACAGCTCCTCGTCGAGCAGCGCGCCGTCGAACTCGTCGAATTCGTCGAGCTCCTCGACCTCGACGCCGCCTCGCTAGGACCGCGGCTCCGACGCAGTCGCCCCCCGGGGGAGCGCCCGACCAGGCGCTCCCCCTTTTGTTGTCTGGACGACTTCGCGTGTCCACTCTTCGCGGACACGGATGGAGGAAACGATGCGACGCTTGTTGAAGGGAATTGCAGTCGCTCTCGCGCTCGGGTTTGCCATGCCGGCCTTCGCGCAGAGCAATCGGGTGAACGACACGGCCAAGGACGTGCGCGACAGCGCCAAGAACACCGCCGACGACGCCCAGGACAAGATGGGCACCGACTCGGGCACTCATAAGGCGAAGCGCCACGCCAAGAAGAAGGTCCGCAACGCGCAGAAGAAGACGCGCGACACCAAGAACGACGCCAAAGACAAGATGGACAAGATGGACAACAAGTAGAAGCCTGCCGGCCAACGCTGGAAGGCTCCGGGGGGTGGCGCTGCGAGGCGCGCCCCCCGTCTTTTTTGTCAGTGGACCGACGGGGACGCCGCCAGTTGCGGCGTCAGGCCGCTCGCGCCGAGCGCCGAGATGATGTCGTCGACGCTGCTATACGAGAGCGAGAGCGGTTCCTCGTGCCGGTAGCGGATGACGCCTTCGCGGTCGATGAGGAAAATGGAGCGGCGGGCGCTGCCCAGCATGCTGCGGACCCCGTAGAGCGACGCGACGTTCCCACCTTCGTCGGCGAGGAGCGGGAAGCTGAGCGCGTACGATTTCGCCATCCGCTCGTGCTTCTCGAGCGTGTCGGTGGAGATGGCCCACAGCACAGCCCCGGTCTGGACGAGGCGCTGGCGCTGGTCCTCGTAGGACTGCAACTGCCGGGTGCAGACGGGCGTGAAATCTCCCGGATAGAAGGCTAGAACGACGACGCGGCCACGCTGATTGGCGAGGCGATAGCGGCCGCCGGGGGTGGGCGGAACGCCCTCGAGATCGAACTGCGGCGCGGGATCGCCTACGCGGGGCACCATGCGCCACATCGTACACCCGCGCGAAGGCGGATGCCCGGCATGGCGATTTCTCCCAGGGACGCGGTGATCGTGGACGGTTTGCGGACTCCGGTCGGGAAGGTGCGGGGAGCGCTCGCCCCGGTGCGCCCCGACGACCTCGGCGGGCATGCCATCCGGAGCCTGCTCTCGCGCACGCGCATCGGTCCGAGCAAGGAGATCGACGAGGTGATCTTCGGCTGTGCCAACCAGGCCGGCGAGGACAACCGGAACGTCGCGCGCATGGCCCTGCTCCTCGCGGGCCTTCCCGACGAGGTCCCTGGCTTCACGGTGAATCGGCTCTGTGCGAGCGGGCTGGAAGCCGCGGTGCAGGGCGCGCGCGCCATCCGCGTCGGCGAGGCGGACCTGGTGGTCGCAGGCGGTGTGGAGAGCATGACGCGCGCTCCCTGGTCGGTGGCAAAGCCCTCCGAGGCGTTCGCGAGCGGCTCGCCGCAGAGTTTCGACACTGCGCTGGGCTGGCGCTTCCCCAATCCGCGCCTCGCGGCCCGCTTCCCGCTCGAGAGCATGGGAGAGACGGCGGAGAACGTCGCCGCCCACTACAAGGTGCCGCGCGCGGCGCAGGACGAGTTTGCGCTTCGCTCTCACAAGCGCGCTCTCGCGGCGCAGGAGTCCGGGGCCTTCCGGGCCGAGATGCTCCCGGTGCCGCTCTCCGATCTGGCCGCCGACAGGAAGAAGGGCCAGGAAGGCATGGTCGAGCGCGACGAAGGTCCTCGCGCGGACACGTCCATCGAGAAGCTCGCGAAGCTGAAGCCCGCTTTTCGCGAAGGCGGGACCGTCACGGCGGGCAATTCGTCCTCGTTGAACGACGGCGCGGCCGCGATGCTCATCGCCTCGGGCCAGCGGGCGAAGGATCTCGGGCTCACGCCGCTCGCGCGGATCGTGGCGGCGGCGTCCGCGGGAGTGGACCCGCGGGAGATGGGCATCGGGCCGGTTCCTGCCACACGGAAGGCGCTGGAGCGGGCCAAGCTGCAAGTGCGCGACCTCGACCTCGTCGAATTGAACGAAGCGTTCGCGGCGCAGGCGCTGGCGGTCATCGGAGAGCTGGGCCTCGACCCGGACCGCGTCAACGTGGACGGCGGCGCCATCGCCATCGGTCATCCGCTCGGCATGAGCGGCGCGCGCATCCTCATCCACCTCGTGCATGCGCTGCGGGCGCGTGGCGGGCGCTACGGGCTCGCCACGCTCTGCGTCGGCGTCGGGCAGGGAGTTTCGGTCATCGTCGAAGCGGTGTGACCTACTCCTCGTAGATCGCGTCCAGGAAGGCCCGGATCGCCCAGATGCCTTCCTGACTCACCACGCCTTCGAACTTGGGCATCAGGGTGCGGTCGTCCCGGAAGACGCCGCGACGCAAGGGCGGCAGGAAGATCTTCGCGAGCGGACTGTAGCGCTGGGCATGCGGGCCCATTCCATACGAGACGACGTCGCCGGGCGTGGTCGCGTCGTTGAGGATGTCCTTGTCGGTGACCCCCGCAGCCCGGACGGACGCCGCCGCGGCAAGGACCAGGCAGAAGGGCAGGACGGTCCCTCGACAGACGGGTACCCTTCGATTCGCTCGACATGCCGACCTCCCAGAAAATTGTTTATCGATCCTGCGACAGCTCCACATATTCCGCGTCGGTGAAAACGCGCGAACGGGTGAGGAAGCGCCGCCCTTCGCCGTTCTCCAGCGAGAACATCCCGCCGCGGCCCTCGACGACGTCGATGATGAGCAGCGTGTGCTTCCAGTACTGGTGTTGCGATTCGGAGATGTAGAACGGCGTCCCTCCGATGGCGCCCAGGAGGACGTCGTGCTCGCCGACGAGGAAGTCGCCCTGCGGGTAGCACATCGGCGCGCTGCCGTCGCAGCAGCCGCCGGACTGGTGGAAGAGGAGCGGGCCGTGCCGCCCGCGCAGCGCGGCGATCAGGTCCAGCGCTGCCGGGGTGGCAGTCACGCGCACGGGCTTCATGGTCCGCTCCTTGCTGCCTAGAAGAATCCGAGGGCCTTGGGCGAGTAGCTGACGAGGAGGTTCTTCGTCTGCTGGTAATGGTCGAGCATCATCTTGTGGTTCTCGCGCCCGATGCCCGACTGCTTGTACCCGCCGAAGGCGGCGTGGGCCGGATACAGGTGGTAGCAGTTGGTCCAGACCCGCCCTGCCTTGAGGCCGCGGCCCATGCGATGAGCGGTATTGCCGTCGCGGGTCCACAAACCGGCGCCGAGGCCGTAGAGCGTGTCATTGGCGAGGGCGAGCGCGTCGGCTTCGTCCTTGAAGGTAGTCACGGCCACCACCGGCCCGAAGATCTCCTCCTGGAAGACGCGCATCTTGTTGTGGCCGCGCAGCACGGTGGGCTGCATGTAGTAGCCGTCCTTCAGCTCGCCATCGAGCGTCTTGCGCGCGCCGCCAGTGAGGATCTTGGCGCCTTCCTGCTTGCCGATGTCGATGTACGAGAGGATCTTCTCCAGCTGCTCGGAAGAAGCCTGCGCGCCGATCATCGTGCTCGTATCGAGGGGATGACCCTGGGTGATCTTGTTCACCCGGGCGACCGCCGACTCGATGAAGCGATCGTAGATCGACTCCTGGATGAGCGCCCGCGACGGGCAGGTGCACACCTCGCCCTGGTTGAGCGCGAACATCGCGAAGCCCTCCAGCGCCTTGTCGGCGAAGTCGTCGTTCTTCGCAAAGACGTCCTCGAAGAAGACGTTGGGCGACTTGCCGCCGAGTTCCAGCGTCACCGGGATCAGGTTCTGCGAGGCGTACTGCATGATGAGCCGGCCGGTGGTGGTCTCGCCGGTGAAGGCGATCTTGGCAATGCGGTTGGAGGAGGCGAGCGGCTTTCCCGCCTCGAGGCCGAAGCCGTTGACGACGTTGAGGACGCCGGGAGGCAGCAGGTCCTGGATGAGCTCGAGCAGGACGAGAATGGAGACCGGGGTCTGCTCGGCCGGCTTGAGCACCACGCAGTTGCCCGCGGCGAGCGCCGGGGCGAGCTTCCAGGTGGCCATGAGGATGGGGAAGTTCCAGGGGATGATCTGACCGACGACGCCGAGAGGCTCATGGAAATGGTAGGCGACGGTGCGTCCTTGGCGGCGTGGGCCGCGTCGAGGGCGCGGTTCACGTCCTCCGCGTTCGAGCGGGGCACCTCGCAGAACGGCCTGCCGGTGACCGGCGAGACGTTCTCGAAGTACTCGCCCTTGACGGGCTCGCGCCACTTGCCTCCGATGAAATTCTGGTAGCGCTTCTTGAACTCGACCTTGCTTCCCGGTTGACCCGGATCCGCGTATCGCATCGTTCTCCCCTTCGCGATTTGAAAACCCGGCAACTTCCTTCAGCAATGAGTGCGCCAATGTCGGTCGACGCACCGGGCCACCCTGTGAAAATGGCGATTTCGAGGGCCTTTCGAAGGATGTCCCGGGAGGGCGGAAACCCGTTTACATGTCGCGCGACATGTAACAGGCCTGAGACGCATCAAGCGCGACGCGCGATTCCGAAGCGGGCCAGACGCCGATAGACGGTCATCCGCGACACGCCCAGCGCTCCCGCGGCGCGGACGAAGTTCCAGCCGGACTCCTCGAGCGCCGCAAGGAGCGCCGTCCGCTCCGACTCGCCGACCGCATCGCGCAGCGTCGCTACAGGCTTCGGCGGCGGCGGTTCGCAGGTCGCTTCCACCCTTTGCACGTCGGCGACGATGTCCGCCTCGAGCGTGATGTCCTCGGGCCTGATCTCCTCCCGCGGCGAGGTGGCGCTCGCGCGCAGGATGACGTTGCGCAGCTCGCGGACGTTGCCGGGCCAGGAGTGCGCCCGCAAGGCGGCGAGCGCTGCCGCCGACAGTGAGAGCCCGCTGCGCCCGACCGCCCTCTCCGCTTCCTCGAGGAAGGTCTGGGCGAGCAGCTCGATGTCCTCGGGCCGCTCG
This sequence comes from Deltaproteobacteria bacterium, assembly GCA_005879805.1. Classification (GTDB taxonomy): domain Bacteria; phylum Myxococcota; class Myxococcia; order Myxococcales; family 40CM-4-68-19; genus VBKO01. Next base: position 11,975 of record VBKL01000265.1, read on the forward strand.
CGGAGCGCCGGAATCGCGATGGGAAGCACGTTCAGCCGGTAGTACAGGTCGCGGCGGAACCTTCCTTTGCGGATCTCTTCGTCGAGCGGCTTGTTCGAGGCGGCCACGATGCGCACGTCCACCTGGCGGGGCGCGCTGCCGCCGAGGCGCACCACCTCCTTTTCTTGCAGCACGCGGAGCAGCGCCGTCTGCGCCGCCGGCGCAAGCTCGCTGACCTCGTCGAGGAACAGCGTGCCTCCGTCCGCATCCTCGAAGCGGCCGGGATTTCCTCCGCTCCTGCCGCCGGTGAAGGTGCCGGGCTCGTAACCGAAGAGCTCCGCCTCGACGAGCTGCGCGGGGATGGCTCCGCAATGGACCACCACCAAGGGGCCCCCGCTCCGCAAGCTGGCCGAGTGGATGGCATGGGCGAAGAGCTCCTTGCCCGTGCCGGATTCGCCGCCCAGCACCACCGGCAGCGAGTTGCTCGCGGCGGTGCAAGCAATCTCGACCGCCATGCGCAGCGGCGCGGAACGCCCTTGGATGCGCTCGAAGTCATAGCGCGCGGGATGGGTGGCGGCATGGCGGCGCACCGCGGGCTCGCGGCGGCGGGATGGGATACGCGCGATACCACCCACCACCAGATCTTCGTAGAGCACGGGAGTCACCGTCGCGTCCCGCGCCGGCGGCAAGGAGAGGGGAATCTCGTCTCCATGCGCCGGCGAGGCGAACGCGCGCGCGAGAGCCTCGCGGGCCCCCGGCAGGAGATTGCCGCTCTCGGCCAGGTGCAGGCGCTGCGCGGCCTCGTTCTGGGCGATGACCCTGCCCCGCCCGTCGACCGCCAGGATGGCGTCGCCCGAGCATCGGGCGGCGCGGAATGCGAATCGGACCACTTCGGAGCGCACGCCGGCAGCAGCGCGGAGCCGCTCCTCGACGGCGCGTGCGATGGCGCTGGCGATCGCGAGAGCGCTGCGGCGCTGTACCTCCCAAGGGCCGGTGAGATCGATGATGCCGATGGGAACCGGATCGCCGGGCGCGAAGATCGGCGCCGCCGAGCAGGTCCAGGGCTGCCAGGCGGCGACATAGTGCTCGGAGGCGAAAACCTCCACCGGCCGTCGCTCCGCCAGCGCCGTTCCTGGTCCGTTGGTGCCGGCGCTGTCCTCGGCCCAGCTCGCTCCGGGGCGGAAATCGATCTCGGCGACGCGCTCGATGGTCGCCGGGCTGCCGTCGATGGACAGCATGGTGCCGTCCGCGTCGAACGACGAGAGCACGTGACCGGACAATCCGAGCCGAGCCGTGAAGTCCGCGAGGATGGGGCGTGCGAGGCGCAAGAACTCGCTGCGGCGGCGCCGCTCGTCGAGCTCGTCCTTCCGCAGCACCCGGGGGATGCGCTTGAGCGCGGGATCGATCCGGTACGCATCGCGCACCCGTTGCCAGGAACGGAGGATCTCGCCGGAGAGGCCCGCGGGCTGGACCCCCTTGGCGAGGAAGGCTTCCCAGACCGCATCGACGGACCGCCGCCGTTCGAGGAGGAGCTGCTTCGGAGCGCCGTCAGCGGGCATGGTATGCGATCCCGACGCGCACGAAGCGCGGTTGACCGAGAAGGTCGAGCCCCGGCTGGCGCCCCAGGCGTCCCGCGCAATCCTTGCAAACTTCATCCCAAAACGTCGGCCACGAGCAACGTTACACGGGCCGCGCGTTACGCGGGGCGCAGGAATTGCGCGTAGTGCCCTCGGACGGGGCTCGGAATTCAATTCTTGCGCGGCCCAGCCGCTAGAGCCCGAGCCGCAGACCGAAGCCGAGCGCGTTGATGTGAGCGGCTTCCGGACCGAACGAGCTTCGCACCTCGAACGTCGGTAACAAGACCAGGGCGTAGATCCAGATGCGGAAGAGCTCGGCGCGCCGGAACAAGACCGCACCCGCCTCGAGCTCGAACCCCAATCCCGACGCGCTCCCGGTCGTGCCTTCGTCGAAATTGAAGAGCGCGGTTTGCGAAAGATGGCCGATGCCAGCCGACAAGTAAGGGGCGAACGGCCCGTCGCCAAACACGTATCCGAGCTTCACACCCAGGAACGAATGATCGGGCACCGTCGTTTCTCCGAGGCCTTGGAGCAGGGTGCCCGCGAGAAAGACCGGGCCGAGCTCGAGAGAGGCGTCGATGTCGAGGGCTCCCTTCGGGTCCGCCCGGCGCTGTCCATCTCTCGAGGGAAACAGTCCCGCCCCGCCAAATGCCACCGAAGGACGCAATCGCGGACCGTCGTCCCCGAGCACCGACGGCGCGACGGCCAGGGGAATCAGCGACAGGAGCGCTCCGAATGGAAGGCGCGTCATCGCCGAATGACCGGAAGCTTCATCCTGCGGCCACGAGGGCCAGGCATCCGGACGCCAACGCGGTGATAGGTTCGCTGCGTGCCGGCATCGCGCGCATTCCCGGCGGAGCGCATCGTTCGCCTCGTCTTTGGCAGGAAGACGGAGTTCTTCTGCGCCGGGACCGACATCAAGATGCTGGAGAAGGCCGCTACTTCAAGAACGCCGGGGCGCTGTGACGATGAAGCCTCTTGATGCGACCGGGACTCGCGGTGACAGGTTCTCTTGAGCGATGACTGGCAGACCATCGTCGATGTCGAGGCCAGCGCGGGCGAGACCAGAGCGCCTCGGCGAGTCCGTGCGGCTCTGGCTCCTCGACGAAGGAATCATCAGCGCCGACGTTCGCACTCCACCCGAAGGCGTGACCTTCCTTCCCGGTCCGCGGTTCACCCGCGCGATTGGCCCCGAGTACGCAACGAGTGAAGGAATCGATGGTGTCATCGTCGAAGCCGGCCGGCGAGTGTTCGACTCGGGTGGCAATGGGATCGAGCTGACCTGCGCAAGCTGCGGAAGCACGTTCGCGGTCGATTTCCACGGCGACGCTGCGTGGACTGAAGCAGTCGAAGCCTGGCAGGCAGGCGCGGACGATGCGCAGTTCGCGTGCCCTTCGTGCGGCACGCCCCGCCGGCTCGTCGAGTGGCGCGGTCCGCGGCCCTGGGCATTCGGGCATCTCGGCATCGCCTTTTGGAACTGGCCGCCGCTCCTCGATGAGTTCGTCGACGCGGTCGCGGCGCGCCTCGGTCATCAGATCGTTCTGGTGAGGTGTCATGTCTGATCCCGGCTCTAGCCAAGAGCCGGGTACTCGCAGCGGTGGTACAAGGCGCGCATGACGACGCCCTTGGTCAACGCGACCAGGAACGAAAGCGTGATGGTCCTCGAGCTGAACGCACCGCCCGCCAACACATACTCCTACGACATGATGCGCGAGCTCGATGCGAACGTGCTCGACGCGCGCATGGATCCCGCGATTCACGTCATCGTGGTGACCGGCGCGCGGCACGGCGGCAAGGCCGAGTTCTTCTGCGCCGGAGCCGACATCAAGATGCTGGAGAAGGCCGACCCCTACTTCAAGTACAACTTCTGCCTGCACGCGAACGAGACGCTGTGCCGCCTCGAACAGACGCCGAAGCTCGTCATCGCGGCCCTCAACGGGCACACCGTGGGAGGCGGCCTGGAGATCGCCCTCGCCTGCGACCTGCGCATCGCGCGCCGCGAAGGAGGGAAGATCGGGCTGCCCGAAGTCACCCTCGGCGTCCTGCCCGGCACCGGCGGAACGCAGCGGCTCGCTCGCGCGGTCGGGCGCGCGAAGGCCATCGAGTGGATGGCGGAAGGCGCGACCTTCTCCATGGAGGAGGCGAAAGGGCTCGGGCTCGTGAACCAGGTGCTCGACGTCGATGCCGACCGGTTCCGCGGCGCGGCGCTCGAGTACGCGCGCAAGTTCACGCCGCCCGCGAAGGCGGCACGGGCGGTCGGCCTCATCAAGCGGGCGGTGACCACCGGACTCGAGGTCGGCCTCGAGCAGGGGCTCGCCCTCGAGCGGGAGCTGCAGCAGCGGCTCTTCGAGGGCAAGGATGCGGCGGAAGGGATCGCCGCCTACAACGCGAGGCGGACGCCGCAGTTCACCGGCAAGTGAGCCTCTACGAGGACGACTTCGCCGGCTCGGGCTTCCAGCCGCGCTGGTCTTCCGGGATTGGCCGGTCTTCGTAGACCCGGAACACGCAGCGTCCGTCGCCGTCCTGGAAGCGCTCCTCCCGTACCACCTCCACGCCGAGAAGCTGGGAGAGGAGCGAGACGGAGACGCTGCAGACGGCGGGCCGCTCGGTGGCGACGTTGAGGAACGGGCAGTTCTGCTCCACGAGCCGCAGCCCGCCCGCTCCGTTCTCCACGTGCGCGTAGGCTGTGCCGCCGTTCGTGCCCTGCGGATCGTAGAGGGCGGTGAGCGCCTGCAACTTCTCGGGGAGCGGTCTTCCGGCGAGGCGCTGCTCCCAGAGCTTGACGCGGGCCTCCGTCATTCCCGCCAGCACCCGCGAGAGCGCGTCGGGACCGAGGTGGCCTGCCACCGCGTCGAGGAGCGCGATGCCCAGCTGATCGTAGTTCTTCGGAAAGAGGTGGTCGCCGGCGGTGGTCAGGCGGTAATGGGCGGCCGGCCGGCCCGAGCGCTTCTCGTGGGCCTCGTCGCGGATCGCTTCCACCCAGCCTTCCCGCTGCAACTGGAGGAGTTGCTGGCGCACCGCCTCCCCGGACATCCCCAGGCGCCCCGCCAGGTCGGCGATGGCCGCCTTCCCCTCCCGCTTGAGGGTCTCGAGAATCGACTTCCTCGTCGTTGGCAACTGATCCGCGTTCACGAATTGTTATCCTATTCTGGTCCTGGGCTGGTGGCGAGTGCCCGTGAGACGCGCCTCGCTACCTCCTTGATGGCGCCCTCCAGGCCGACCCGGGATGTGTCCACCGTCACACTGGCCAGCGCATAAAGCGGTTCGCGGGCCTGAAGGAGGGCGCGCAATTCGCTGCGGGCATCGGCGCTCGCGTCGCCCGGACGCGTGTCGCCCTGCTGCAGCACCCGCTGCCAGTGGTCCTCGGGCGCCGCGCGCAACCATACCGTCACGCAACGCTTCTGCAGCAGGCGATACGCCTCGCGATCGGTCACGACCCCGCCCCCCGTCGCGAGGACGCCCGCCTCCGTCTCGGAGAGGAACCGGGCGAGTACCTCGCGGGCTAGCCTCCGATAGTACCCCTCGCCGTGCAGGGAGAAAATGTCCGCGAGCGACAGCCCGGCGGCGCGCTCGACCAGCTGATCGTGTTCGAAGAACGGCACCCCGAGCTGTTCGGCCAGGCGGCGCCCGATGGCTGATTTGCCGGCGCCTCTCATCCCGACGAGCGCTACCAGCGGTCCTCGCGAAGCTCCCGCAGTGCTGGAG
>VBKL01000050.1 GCA_005879805.1 Deltaproteobacteria bacterium
CGGTCCCGGTCTCGACGCCGAGCGCGCCTTCGGCAAGTCGTTCGCGAAGAACGGCGGCACCGTCATCGGTGGAGTGCGGGTCCCGGTACAGAACCCGGAATTCTCCCCTTTCTTGCAGCGTGCGCGGGACGCCAAGCCCGACGCGGTCTTCGCTTTCGTTCCGGCCGGCGACCAGGGAATCGCCTTCATGAAGACGTACGCGCAGCGCGGCCTCAAGGAGGCCGGCATCAAGCTCGTCACCACCGGCGACGTGGTCGAAGATGCGGTGCTCGACGCCATCGGCGATTCCGCTCTCGGCGTGGTCAGCACGCACCACTATTCGATGGCGCACGAGTCCCCCGAGAACCGGGCGTTCGTGAAGGCGTGGGTGGAAGCGTTCGGGCCCGGCGCGCGCCCCGACTTCATCAACGTGGGGGCCTACGACGCGATGGAAGCCATCTACCGGGTGTGCAAGAAGCTCGGCGGCGTGGTCGATGCGGACAAGTTCATGGCCGAGATCAAAGGGCTCCGCATCGACAGTCCCCGCGGTCCCATCTTCGTCGATCCCGCGACCAGGGACGTGGTGCAGACGGTCTACGTCCGCCGCGTCGAGAAGCGGGACGGCCGGCTGTTCAACATCGAGTTCGAGAAGTTCCCCGAGGTGAAGGACCCGCGCGACTAGAGGAGCGCCATGCCCGCTACCCCCGGACCGCCCTTCCGCGCCGACCACGTCGGTAGCCTGTTGCGACCGAAGAAGCTCCTCGACGCCCGCGCCTCCTTCGCCGCGGGGCGACTCGCTCGCGAAGAGCTTCGCGCCATCGAGGACGAGGCGATCGACGACGCGGTGAAGATGCAGGAGGAGGTCGGGCTGCGCTCGGCGACCGACGGCGAGTTCCGCCGCGCCTCCTGGCACATGGACTTCATCTACCAGCTGGGAGGAATCGTCCGCTCCAAGGAATCGCTCAAGGTCCACTTCCACAACCAGGCGGGCGACCTCGATTTCACCGCGCCGGTCCCGCGCGTCGAAGGGAAGGTGCGGCTTCAACACACCATCTTCGGCGAGGATTTTCGCAAGTTGCAGTCGTTCGTCTCGCGGGCGACGCCGAAGCTCACCATTCCCTCCTTGAGCATGGTGCATTACCGGGGCGGGCGCGCGGCCATCGACCCTGCCGTCTATCCCGACATCGAAGGATTCTGGAACGACCTCATCGCCGCGTACGCCGAAGAGGTGCGCAGGCTCGGAGAGCTCGGCTGCACCTATCTGCAGTTCGACGACACCAGCCTCGCCTACCTGAACGATCCCCACCAGCGCGAGGAGATGGCGGCCCGCGGCGACGATGCCGAGCACTTGCATCTCAGGTACATCCGCAACATCAACGCGGCCCTCGAGCGCAAACCGGCCGGGATGGCGATCACGACGCACATGTGCCGGGGGAATTTCCGTTCCTCGTGGGTGGCGGAAGGGAGCTACGACTTCGTCGCCGAGGCGCTCTTCAACGAGCTTCGCGTCGACGGCTTCTTCCTCGAGTTCGACGACGCCCGTTCGGGCGGATTCGCGCCTTTGCGATTCGTGCCCAAGGAGAAGCGGGTGATCCTCGGCCTCGTCACCACCAAGCGCGGCGAACTGGAGAAGAAGGACGACCTCAAGCGGCGGATCGACGAGGCGAGCCGCTTCGTCCCGCTCGAGCAGCTTTGCCTCTCCCCGCAGTGCGGGTTCTCCTCCACCGTAGAGGGCAATTCCCTGAGCTACGAGGAGCAGGTCGCGAAACTGAGGCTCATCGTCGAGACGGCGCGCGAGGTCTGGGGCGCGAGCTAAAAGCTCAATATCTACGATTACTTACCGCTGGGTTATTATTTCTAGCCTGAAACAAAATCCAAGTTTTTGTTCTTATCGACCCGCAACGCGTCGAGACATCGGTCGGATGTACTAGCGAAAATCGTGCGAGCAGGATGCCCGCGGTTCCAGCAAATCCGACGGAGGGGACACAGATGAATCGACCTTGGTTCGGCGGCCTCGCGGCCGTCGTGGGATCTTGTCTCGTTCTAACGGCTTCCAGTGCGAGAGCGGCGGGCGATCCGGCCAGCGCGAAGAGCGTGGACGACGTCGCGCTCAGCGCCGATCAACTCGCCTCGGTAACGCCGCTATTGGGCAGCCGCGATGGCGATGGCCCGAAGGGCATGCCGGAGGCCGCCTCGAGCAGCCTTCCCCAATTCGATACCGTCGTTAATTTCTCCGATCAGTTCATCGCAAACGGCGTCGATAGCCGGAACCGGCCTCGCACGGTTTGGCCGTACACCATGGTCGGCCAGCCGCCGCAGGCCCACCGCAAGACCGTCTTCAACGCGCCGGTGATCCCCGTCGTGCTGGAGATGCTCGATCCCAACGGCAACGTGGCCGTCGCCAGCAACGGCACGGTGCTCCGCCAGCTGGTCACCGACGAGATCGTCGACGCCACCCTCCGCTCACCGGTCTTCGAGCCGTTCTCCTTCACCTCGGGTACCGGACAGCTCACCGAGCAGCTCATGCGGGCGGAGTTCTGGGATCGCATCCGCCACGACGGCGACGGCGACGACGGCGGCGGGTATCGCAACGTCCTGCGCGCCTCGCAGAAGCGCACCCGCACCATGCAGGTGCCGTTCGGCTCGTATGCCTTCGCCCTCAACCCTGACGGGACCTGCTGCTTCCAGGTGCGCGTCGAGGTCAACACCTTCATCAACCTGCTCTTCCCGCCCACCGAAGGGGACCGCGCCTTCGTCATCGGCGCCGCACAGGCCGACCGCGACATCACCACCCGCGACATCAGCACCTTCCTCTTCAACGCCGTCTATCTCTTCCAGGGCACCGTGAACAATTGCTGCATCGTCGGCTTCCACTCCGCCGACGTGGAGGCGGGCGACGCGGCGAACGGCAACCGCACCAAGCTGTTCATGATGGATTTCTCGAGCTGGGTGCCTCACCACACCTTCGCCTTCGGCTTCGAGGACATCGCCGCCTTGAGCCACGAGATGTCGGAGCTGGTCAACGATCCACTCGGCAACAACCCGACGCCCTGGTGGTACGCCTTCGACCCGCGCGGTGGCTTCATCTGCCAGAACAATCTCGAGACGGGCGATGTCATCGAGGTGCTCTCTGGGCTTCCCATCTTCGCGGCCACCTTGAACGGGCGCACCTACCACATCCAGAACGAGGCGATGCTGCCCTGGTTCGCGCTGCAGACGCCGTCCCCGGCGCGGCTCGGCGCGTATAGCTTCCCCGACGAGAAGACGCTGACCCGGGCGGCGCCCGCCGGCGTGTCCGCGCGCTGTGCCAACGTGACGACGCCGACATCGACGTTCTGACGAGAGGTACCCGTCCGTGGTGTGACGAGGCTGTCGCGATCCTCCGGCAGCCTCGTCCACAACCGGCGGAAATCCCGAGGTCCGGTCCTGGCGCAAGACATGCTTCCAGGCACCGCATGGCGAGATCCGTAGCGGCTGCAGCGTTGGTGATGTGGGGCCTCTTCTCATCCGGCTGCGGTACGCTCCTCGCCAGCAGCTGCGCCGGGAACGGCGGTTGCGGCTGTACCGGCTCCGGGGCGCTGGTCATCGCATCGGTGCTCGTCGTCGAGCGCGCCGCCGCGGGCGCGGAGCCGCTGCCGCCGCTCGTCGACGATCCGCCGGAGCCTCCCAGCACCCGTCCGCCGGGACGGTAGTCAGCGACGCCGCGAAAGGCGGGCAAGCTCGCGCGGAACCTCGGCGAGAAGCTCGCGGGCGAGGTAGCCCACCGGTCCCACCTTGCGCGCGAGGGCGTCGCCGGCGCGGCCGTGGAGAAATACCGCCCAGGCCAGCGCCTGCAGCAGATCCGCCCCGCGGGCCGCGAGACCCGCGGCGATCCCCGCCAGCGCATCGCCGGAGCCCGAGGTTCCCAGACCCGCGTTCCCTGCGAGCCGGTTGCACAACAGGCGCCCCGACGGCGAAGCGATGAAAGTCTCGGAACCCTTGAGGGCGACGATCGCCTTCAGAGCGCGCGCCGCCTGGATGGCGATGGCGGCGGGATTGCGCGTCACTTCGGCCGGATCGATCTCCAGCATCTTCGCCATCTCGCGCGCATGGGGCGTCACCGCGATTTCGGTGCTCGCCGAAGCCATCGCGCGCGGCTCCACCGAAGCGCAGGCAAGCGCCTCGGCGTCGAGGAGCACCGGGGCCTTGCGGATCCGTCCCATGAGGTCGAGGACGAGCTTCGTCGCGGCACGCGTATCGACCATTCCCGGCCCGACGAGGACCGCAGTCGAGTCCTCCGCGCGTTTGGCGATCTCGCGAGCGCCCGAGGGCGCGATGCCTCCCTCGCGCGTCTCCGGAAGACCCACGACGAGAGCTTCCGGCACCTGCGCGCCGACCATGGACGCGATGCTGCGGACGGTCGCGATCTGCAGCTTGCCGGCCCCCGCTCGCAGCGCAGCGGTCGCCGCGAGGATGATCGCGCCGGGCATCTGCGGCGCTCCGCCGACCACGAGGACGGTGCCGCGAGATTCCTTGCCGCCCTTCGGGTCGATCCGGGGCAGCGGCCAGCGCCGCAGGAACGCTCCGTCGACGTTCTCAGCGCGACGCGATCGGGGCATCTGGCTCCGCGGTGACCCTCGCTCCCTCTTCGCGGAGCGGGGCTACGAAGTTGAAATGGCGCAATTCTAATCGGCCCGAGGCGCACTGGTAGGAAGTGATCGAGCAGTTGGCCACGTCCGCCTCGGCGTCGATGGCGAGGATCTGCTCCTCGGTCATCCGCTCGAGGATGTAGCGGAAGCAGAGCACCACGGCGGAATGGCAGACGGCCACCACGCGCTCGCCGGCAAGCTCGCGGCCGAGCGTGTCGAGGAAGGTCCGCAGCCGGAGGATGACGTCGCACCAACTCTCGCCGCCGGGAGGGCGGTGATAGAACTTCCCCAGCGACTTGCGCAGCGCGGCCTGATCGGGAAGCAGCTTCTCGATGCCGCGCCGGGTGAGCCGGTCGAGAGCGCCCAGCTCTCGCTCGCGCAGCCGCTCGTCGACCACCAACGAAACTCCGGCGAGCTTCGCTTCGGCAATGAGGATTTCCGCGGTGCGCCGCGCGCGAAGGTAAGGCGAGCTGAGGACCGCCGTGGGCCGCACCTTGGCCGGCTGCGAGCGGATGTACCGGCCGACCGCGGCGGCCTGCTTCTCCCCGAGGGGGGAGAGTGGCACGTCCATGTCGCGCGCCGCCTCGATGGCGATGCGCTCCAGCCCCTTCTTGTGGGCCGCGTCGCGCGCGACGTTGCCCGCGCTCTCGCCGTGCCGCAAGAGCCAGAGCGACCCGGGGAGCTGCGTCAAAGGCCGATCTCCTCCGCGATCGGCTTGAGCGTGTCGATGAGGAACGCGATGTGTTCCGGGAGCGGCCTTCCGATCGCCTCCGCGCCGCCGTACACGTAGCTCCGATCGACGCTGCGGGCGAAAGCCTTGTCCTTGAGCTTCTTCACGACGGAGCCGGCAGGCAGATCGGCGAGCTTCTTCGAGGGCCGCACCTTGGCGCACGCGCCGATGAAGCCGACCAATTCGTCGCAGGCGTAGATCGCCTTCTTGAGCGGCGTGTCGCGCGGGATCTTCATGTAGTCGGCGTGGGAGCAGATCGCCTCGACCACCTCGTCGGGATAACCGCGCTCGCGGAGGATTTTCTCGCCCACGTGGAGGTGCGTCTCCTCGGTGGGATTCTGCTCGTAGTCGAAGTCGTGGAGCAGCCCGACGATGCCCCACTTCTCGATCTCCTGCGGCTCCACTACGCCGTACCAGCGGGCGTAGGCGCGCATCGCTTCCTCGACGGCGCGCCCGTGCTTGCGGAGCGCATCCGAGTGCGTGAATTCCTCGAGCAGTGCCTTCGCCTCCGCGCGGGTGGGCATACCCGGATGCTACACTGGCTCGCATGTACCGGTACTTCGCTTATGGCTCGGTCCTCTCCCTTCGACATCTCGCGGAATGGGCGGCGGAGCATGGGGTCGATGCGCGCGTCTTTGCGCAGGGCACACCCGCGATCCTGCGCGGGTACGAGCTCTCCTTCGACGTGGAGAGCAAGTTCTGGGGCGGACGAGTCGCGAACCTCCGGGAGCGCGAAGGCGGGGCCGTTCACGGCGTGCTTTTTGAAATCCCCGAGGAGGCGAAGGAAGCCGTCTCGAGGAAGGAAGGCGTCGCGACCGGGCTCTCGCAGGAGATCGGAGTCGCGGTGGAGGTGGCGGGAAAGCCGCCGATCGCCGCGCATGCGTTCGTGGCGCGCCCCGAGCGTCGCGGGGCACCGGGTGCTCCGTCCGCTCGCCTGATGGGCTACCTGATCGAGGGCGCGCGGGAGCGCGGGCTGCCGCAGGCCTGGATCGAGGAGCTTTCCCGCCACGCGGCGTCAGCGGCGCCGGCGCAGGCACCTGCTGGCTCGGCGCTGAAGCTCGGCCTCAAACGCTGAGCGATTCGCGGCCCACCTCGGCAATCGAGGAAGGCGGGGTCAGCCGGCCAGATCCTCGGCGGCCTGCACCGCGGGTATTGCGACCGTGAAGACGCATCCCCGCCCGGGCAGGTCGCGAACCTGGATGGTCCCGCCATGCGCGTCCACCACTTGCTGCGCGATGGTGAGCCCGAGCCCGAGGCCGCTACGGTCGTTGCCAACCTGCACGAACGGCCCGAACATGCGCTCCGCCGCGCCCGCAGGCAGACCGCCGCAGCCGTCTTCGATCTCGACGAGGACGCGGCCGTCGCCGTTCCGGGTGGAGCGGATGTCTACCGACCCGCCCCGACCCGTGAACTTGACGGCGTTCTGCAGGAGGTTGGTCAGGGCCGAAACGAGCAGGTTCCGATCGCCCTCGACCTGCAGCGAGGGATCGACCTCGGTCAGCAGCTGGATCTTCTTCTCGGCCGCGTCCGCGGTGGCGAAGGCGATGCTCTCCTGGACCAGCGAGGCGATGGACAAGCGTTCCTGGCGGCCGCGCAGCGCGGCGCCGAGCCTCACCTGCGTAAGGAGCCCGTCCACCATGGCCCGCAGTCGCAGGTGGCTGCGCTCGACGACGTCCCCGGTCGTTCCCTGGACCGGAATGCGGCCGGAGCGGATCGCCTGGAAGGAGATGGCCGCCGTATGGAGCGCATTACGCAGCTCGTGGGCGACGAATCCGAGGCGCTGCACGGTATGCTCTTCGCCGTCCTGGCGCTTTACGTTCTCCCAACTGGTGACCGTACGTGCGATGCAGTCATCGAGCGACTGGTTTAGCGCCTGGTGCTCGCGTAGTGTAATTGCCGTACCCTTCTGCTTTGCGATCTCGATCGCGCTGTAGCAAAGGCTTCCGTACTGGTGCACGAGCTCGTCGATATCGAATTCGACGAGCTCCCCCTGTGAATTTGGCGAGCCATCGGCGCCGCGCGAGCCATTTTCGCTGGCATGGTTGCGCAAGCCGGCGATGACCGCGTCCATGAAGGCGGGCAGGTTCGTCTCTCGCACCGCGTCAATCGACGAAGATGCAGGGCGCTGCCGGCGGATCCTCTCCTTGGCCATCGCGAGAAGCTCTTCGCGGTGTTCCGCCATCAACCGATGCAGCATCCTGCTAGGGACGGTATTTCCTTTCTACCGACATGGCATACGCTCGGTTACGTAGCATCATGGTAGCTACGCATATCCCCAGCGCCGGCGAAGCGACCATTCCGTCCCCGCGATGCAGCAGAGCGCGACCAGGACGCCCCACTTGTCCCAGAGGGGCCGCGTCTTCCGCTGACCCACCTCGACGCGCTCCGGATCGTGGAAGGGCAAGGAATCGAGTCGGTCGCCGAGGTCGATGAGCTTGCCGTGCGTCGCTTGCGCAATCGATTGGAGGATCTCCGGCCGTGGCGCGGGCCGGGAAAGCTCGGCTCCGGCGGGGGCGACGACGAACGCCTCCTCCGCCTGGCCGATCTCGCCGCCGTCCGGCCTGCGCGCCGTGACCACCGCCTTGTAGGCGCCGGGCGAAAGCTGCGGGAGCACGAGCCGCGCGGTGCCGTCCTGTCCGGCAACCGCCGTCCCGGCAGGACGCTGGACCGGATCGTCCGCCGAGGAGAGCGTGGCCCGCAGCTGCGCCCCGCCAGCCGCTCCGTAGTCGCTACCGCGGACGTGCGCGTCGAGGGCGGGGGGATCGCCGCCCGGCTCGTAGGTGGTCCGCTCGGCGGTGAGCCGCATCGGCGTGAGCGCGGGATCGCGCACGAGCCAGCGGATGGCGGAGTGCCAGAACGTCTCGTACGCGCGAGGACCCTGCTCCTGGCCCGCGGCGACGAAGCTCCAGTACCAGGAAGCGTCGGTGGTGAGGGCGAGCGTGCGGCCCCGGCCAGCCTCGCCGACGACGAGGATCGGGCGTCCGTCCTGCGCGGTGAGGAGCGCCTGCGCGCCGTCGCGCACCGCCCCGAGCGTGTTGAGGCCGGGGAGCCTGGGCAGCCGGCTCCAGGCAGTTTCGTTCGCGGCCGCCCCTGATACCAGCTCGGTGACGGGATGCCGCTTGCCGGCGTCGGTCAGGTGCGCCTGAGCGGGGGTCTCGTCGACGGAGGGAGCGGTGGGCGGAAGGAGCTGCGCCGGAAGGACGTCGGCGATGGCCGTCCCGTCGAAGTCGCTCGCGCTGAAGGCTTGATCGCCGCCGACCACCGCGAGCGCGCCGCCATCGCGGACGTACTCGCCGATGCCGTCGAGGTACTGCTGCAGGTGGTACCAGGGGCGGTTGCCGAAGTCCTGGAAGATGACCAGGTCGAAGGTCTTCAGCTGTTCCTGGAAGATCTCCTGCGTGGGGAAGGGAATGAGCGACAGCTCGTCCTGCGAGGAGCGGGTATCGTCGCCCGGGGTGCGGAGGATGAAGAAGCTGATCAGGTCGACGTTGGGATCGCGCTTGAGGAGCTGGCGCAAGAAGCGCACGTCCCAGCTCGGCCGGCCCACCACCAGCACCACCCGCACGCGGTCGCGGATCACTTTGAGCACGAACGAACGGGAGTTGTTCTGCGCCAGCGCCTCGCCCTCGTAGACCGGGGCGGCGACCTGGAAGGCGAACTTCCCGGTGCGATCGGGGATGAAGGAGAGCTTGGCCTGCACGCGCTCGGTGCCGCTGCCCACCCGCACGGTCTTCTGCGCCACGATCTGTCCTTCGCGGCGCACCACGAGCGGGACATCGGTCGAGGGGAAGCCTCGCGCGGTGACCGTGACGTCGATTACCACCTGTGTGCGGACGAAGGCGAAATCGTCCACCACCACCTTCTCGATGGCGAGGTCCTTCACGGCTTGCGCGCCGATGGGGAGGGCGAACACCGGAGCGCGGAGCTTGTCCAGCTCGGAGGCGGCGGCGCCGGTCATGCCTTCGGACAGCTCGGCGTTGTCCGCTCCGTCAGAAGCGACGATGACTCCCGCGAGAGGCCGTCCCCCGGTTCCCGCCGAGGAGGCCGCGGTCAGCGCGCCGACCAGGTCGGTCGAGGGGCCCTGGGCGAGGAGATCTCCGGCGGCGCGCAAATCCGGCGCCGAGGCGAGCTTCTGCGGATCCTGCGGAGCAAGCTCCTTGTCGAAGCCGTAGACGTCGACCTGGAACCGCGAGGTGAGCGCCGACAGTTCGCCGAGGTGCGACTTGAGCCAGCGCAGCATCTCCTCGGCCCGCGTGGTGCCCTCGGTCGAAGCGGGAAAGCGCATCGAGCGGGAGGTATCGAGGAGCAAGGCGACGCGCGCGCGGACGCGGGTCTCGGCGCGCAGCTCGATGCCCGGCTCGAGCAGCAGCGCGAGGAGGAGCGCCCCGGCGAGGACGCGGAGACCGATGAGGATCGAGCGGCGGAGCCGGCTCGGCTCGCTCCGGATGCCGCGGAAGCTGAGCCAGACGGCGGCTGCGATCCCGAGGGCCGCGAGGGCGAGCGCCCATCCCGGGAGGGTGGAGAGAGAGGTGATGCGCCAGGCGTTGTAGTCGACCTGCGGCATCAGATCCGCCTGCGCTTCATGATGAAGGGGATGTGGACCTGGTCCTCTTTGTAATCGAGGCACAGCGCGTACATGGCGAGGTTCACGCCGAGGCGGACGGCCTTCTCGCGCTGCCCTTCTCCGCCCGGGACCACCTCCATCTCCCAGGTACCCAGCGAATCGCGAGCGAGCGCTCCGAGCAGGTCGTTCGGCGAGTAGAGGACCGCCAGGCGGCCTCCGATGTCGATGCCTTCGACGTCGGGCCGCGCGACGCTGCGGCCGGTCGGTCCGTCGAGGAGGTAGAACGATTTGTAGAGGACGTGATCGCGGGGCACGCGCTGGAGCTTCGCGGCGGGCAGCACCTTCGCGAGGATTTCCCGGGCGGACCGCTCGAAGGACCCGCCGCTCTGGGCGCTGGCATCGTCGACGAGGAGGAAGCCTCCGTAGCTCAGGTACCGGCGCAGCGACGCCACCTCGGCGTCCGCCAGGGCGGGTATCGCCGCGTCCGACGAGAGCACCGCGAAGGGATGGCGGAACAGCTCCGGGTCGCTCGGCGCGAGGACCTTCACGGCGGGCGAGGTCTCGATGCTGGTCCGCTTCGCGACTTCCCAGGCGAGCCGCGGAAGGCCGTCGGGATGGGGATCCCACCGTCCCGCGTGACGCAGCTGGGCAAAGACCAGCCGGGACGCCTCGCCGAAGGCGAAACCCCGCAGCGGCCAGGCCAGTGCCGAGGCAAAGGCGGCGCGGAGCAGGCTGCGGCGGGACCAATGCTGCATCCGGTCGAGGCTAGCGCAGATCGGGTCCACGATCCTCTGGAACTGTCCGACGCTGACAACCTTCCCCTACTCGCGGCTCCTTGCCGCATGGCCTCGACGGGCTTGCCGGGCCGGGGTACCGTTGACCCGCCAATGGCCCAGAACACAGCTTCCGTCACCGCGAGCCGGAATACCGTTCCCGGCACCGCGAACGAAGAGCCCGTCGCCCCGCCCCTTTTCACCGGCGCCCCGCGCCGCGAGTACACCCCCGACGCCAAGCGGATGAAGGAGCCGCTCGCGACGCCGGAGTGCGCCCGCGCCCGCGCCCTCTTCGACGAGGGCAACTTCGCCGGCGCCCGGGCGGAGGCGAAACGGGTCCGCCGCTCGAAGGAGGCGTCCACGGAGGCGCGGATGGAAGCCGGCGATCTGCTCGACCGCACGGCGATCGATCAGGGACCGCTGGCGGCGGCGATGGGGTTCCTCATCCTGCTCGGGCTGCTCCTCATGTTCGTCGCGACGAACAACAAGTAATCCACCACTCACTCGAGTTGAGCGCTGTACCTTCGATGTGAAGCTCCCCGAGGCTAAGGCGCTTCGATCTTGAGGTTGTCGAAGTACGTATCGTTCTGCCAGCTGGAGAACCCGAATCGATCGTGGCTCTCGGGCCGGAACGGCGCGGGATCGTCCAATTCCAGCACCAGCTTCCCGTCCATCTCCCAGCGCACGAGCCGTCCCTTGCGGGTGATCACCATGTGGTACGTCCGGGCGCGCTCGACGCGCAGATCGGTCCGCGTCACCGTGAGAGGAGTCCCCTCGTCGTAGTAGGTCCCCGCCTCGAGGCGCGTGAGGTCGCGGCGAGCGGACCATGCGGCGATGGGCTCGCGCACCGCCTCGACCATCCGATCGATGCCCTGGACCGTGCGCGGTGGCGGTCGCGCGGCCGACGCCAGCGCCTTGCGGAGATCCTCCTGGGTGGGCGCGTGTTCGTCGAGCTTCGCAATCTTCGTCTCGCGATTGTGCCAGCCTCCGAAGATGAAGACGTATCCGGTGGCGTGGTTGCGGCCGTCGCCGAACGCCTCGAATTTCAGGTCGCCATCCGCACCTTCGCTGCGCGCGTCGAACTCGATGCGCGTGTCGGGCGGCAGGCGCAGGAGCAGCCAGAGCGGGTTGTTGCCGACCCCGGGCGAATAGACCTGGCCGGAGGCGATGCGCCACTGGCCGCCATTCGACCAGTAATTCTCCCCGAGGGAGGCGCGCTCGAACTCGTCGTGGAAGGGCGCCGCGGCCTTCACGGGCGCGGGACCGCGCAAGAGGAGGTGCAAGAAGGGAAGGTGCACGGCGAAGAGCACCGCGGCGAGCGAGAGGAGGATGCGCGGCCGCGAGAGCGGATGTCCTCGCAAGGAGAGGACGGTGGTCACCCGTCCTCCGGCGGATTCACCGACAGCTCGGCGAAATCGGGCAGCTCCTTGCGCAGGTGTTGCCGCAACCGATCGGTGAGCCTCGCCTCGAGCTGGCGGGCGCGCTCGCGGGTGAAGCCGAACTTATCGCCCACCTGCTGCAGGGTCTTCGGCTCGCCCTCGTGCACGCCGAGGCGATGCTCGAAGAGGTAGATCTCCTTGGGATCGGTGAGGGTCTTCCCGAACTCGGCGAGCTTCTCCTTGAAGATGCGCCTGAGCTCCTCGTCGGCGAGCTGCTCCTCGGCGGGCTTCGACGATTCGGCCAGCCGGTCGGCGTAGGTCTGGCGGTTCTCGTCCCCGCCCGCGACCGGCGAGTCGAGCGAGAACTCGTCGTTGGAGAGGCGCTGATCCATCTCCTGGACGTCCTGCTCCGAGACGTCGAGCCGCTCGGCGAGGAGCCTCGGCGCCGCGTCGAACCCTTGCTGGAGCAGCTTCTCCTGCTCCTTGCGCAGGTTGAAGAACAGCTTCCGCTGCGCCTGGGTGGTCCCGAGCTTGACCATCCGCCAGTTGTCCATCAGGTAGCGGAGGATGTACGCGCGGATCCACCAGGCCGCGTACGAGGAGAGCTTCACGCCACGGTTGGGATCGTACTTGCGCACGGCATGCATGAGGCCGACGTTGCCCTCCTGCACGAGGTCGAGGAGGTTGAAGGCTGCCCGGCGGTACTCGTGGGCGATCTTCACCACCAGGCGCAGGTTCGCGGTGACGAGCCGGTAGGCGAGACGCGGGTCCTGGGTCTTCTGGAACTCGGTGGCGAGACGATGCTCCTCCTCGCGGGTGAGGAGCGGATGCCGCGCTACCTCCGACATGTAGCGCTGGAGCGCGTCGGCGCGGGAGAGATCGCGCTCGACGGGGACGGGGAGCTTGGTCTCCGCACCGTCGCCCGCCTCTTCCTCCACTTCTTCTTCGGGCTCCGGGGGAAGGATTTCCGGCTCGGCGGCGAGGACCTCGGGCTCGAGCGCGGGTTCCGCCTCGGCCTGGGTGGCTTCCGCCTCGGCCGGCGCAGCTTTCGCCTCGCCCTTCTTGCGCGGCGGCTTCTTCGCGCTAGGTGCATCGGCGCTCTTCCGCTTGCCCGGCTGTCGACGTTGCGTGGCCATGCGGTCGCCGGAGGTTCTATCCCGGAGCCTACCCCGGTGCTATACAGGCACACTTTTCGGAGGAGCGGGCTCGCCTGCGACGGGCGAAGGCCGCAGGCCGGAGCATTCGGAATCCAACAAGCGCCCTCTCGCGAATGAGCGATTACGTAAGCACCACCTCCTTCGCCGATCTGCCTC
This sequence comes from Deltaproteobacteria bacterium, assembly GCA_005879805.1. Lineage (GTDB taxonomy): Bacteria > Myxococcota > Myxococcia > Myxococcales > 40CM-4-68-19 > VBKO01. The sequence goes on from VBKL01000050.1 coordinate 13,367, forward strand.
TGTCCGAGGAGCTGCGTCGCGGGATCGCCGACCGCGGATACGTGCAGCCGACCCCGGTGCAGGCGGCGGTAATCGGTCTCATCCTCGCCGGCCGCGACGTCATCTGTCGCAGCAAGACGGGGACGGGGAAGACCGCGGCGTTCGGAATCCCGCTCCTCGAGCGCATTCCCGGCGGCACGCGCAAGGCTTCCGCCCTCGTCCTCTGCAACACGCGCGAGCTGGCTCTGCAGGTGTCGGAAGAGCTGAAAGCGCTGGCGACGCACAAGAACATCGAGGTCATCGCCGTCTACGGCGGCGCGCCCATGGGAGTGCAGACCGATGCGCTGCGCGCGGGCGCGGAAGTGATCGTCGGCACTCCGGGGCGCGTCTACGATCACATCCGGCGCGGGTCCTTGAAGCTCGACGATACGCGCATCGCGGTCCTCGACGAAGCCGACGAGATGCTCTCGGCCGGTTTCTTCGAAGAGGTGACGCGCATCCTCGATCACCTGCCCCGCGACCGGCAGACCCTGCTCTTCTCGGCCACCGTACCGCCCGACATCGAGCACCTCGCGTCGAAGTACCTGCGCGACCCGGAGACGATCCTGCTCTCCGGCGACCAGTTCACCGTCGAGCACATCAAGAACGTCATCTACGACGTCGTCGACCAGTACCCGAAGCCGCGCAACCTGCTCTACCTGCTCGAGCGCGAGGACCCCGACAGCGCCATCGTCTTTTGCAACACGCGCACCGATACCGAGCTCATCGCCAACGTGCTCAACCGCAACGGCCTCGATGCGGAGATGCTCAACGGCGATCTCCCGCAGAAGGAGCGCGAGCGGGTGATGGGAAAGGTGAAGCGCGGGGAATTGAAGTTCATGGTGGCGACCGACATCGCGGCGCGCGGTATCGACATCAGCGACCTGAGCCACGTCATCAACTACTCGTTGCCCGAGGACCCCGCCGTCTACCTGCACCGGGTGGGACGCACCGGGCGCATCGGGAAGAAGGGCACGGCGATCAGCCTCGTTTCCGGCGCGGAGATCGTCACCCTCTCGGCCCTGCAGAAGCGCTTCGGGATCGAGTTCGAGCAGCGCAGGCTCCCGACGCCGGAGGAGGCGAAGACGGCCTGGGTAGAGAAGCACGCCAAAGAGCTTCGCGAGGCGATGACCGGTGGAATGGCGTACGACGCCTTCCTCTCCCTCGCCGTCGATCTGTCGACCCGCGACGACGGCAGGGGGCTTCTCGCCTACGCCCTCAAGTACTTCTTCACCCACCACCGCATGGAGAAGGCGCAGGCGAGGGCGGCCGGGGAGAAGCTCCTCGAGAGCCACAAGGTGGAGCAGGTCCATCGCGAGCAGAAGAAGGCGCGGGGCGAGCACGACCGGACGCGCCGCAAGCCGCGGCTCGAGCGCAAGCAGGAGACCGCGGACGAGCGCGCCGAAGGCAGCGCAGTGCCGTCGGGCTCGGGCCTGGGCTCGGCGGCGGGCCCGATCGAGCCTGCCGCGGACACCCCTTCCGAGCGTGCCGAGGCCCCTGCTACGGCCCTGGATCGCGTGAAGCTCTTCGTCTCGCCCGGCGCGGAGGACGGCTGGGAGAAGGAGTCGTTCGCCTCCGCGCTGAGCGCGCTCGCCGGGCAGCCGCGGGAGAGCATCCTTGCGGTCGACCTGAAGCCCCGTTACGCGTACGTCCTCGTGCGCCCCGGAAGCGAACAGGCTTATCTCGCCGCCGCAGGGCGCACGCTCAAGGAGAAGCCGCTCACCGTCGAGATTGCGCGGCCCCGCAAGCGATGACCCAAGCAGCAATCCTTTGCCGGGGCCTCGTCAAGACCTACGACGAGGTCACTGCGGTCGACGGCCTCGACCTCGAGGTGCGGGCCGGCGAGTGCTTCGGGCTTCTGGGCCCGAATGGCGCCGGCAAGACGACCACGGTGGAAATCCTCGAAGGCCTGAACGCGCCCACTGCCGGTCAGGTCGAGGTGCTCGGCATGCGCTGGGACCGCGACGAGCATGCGCTCCGCCAGCGCATCGGCGTTTCGCTGCAGGAAACGCATCTGCCGGACAAGCTCACGGTCGAGGAAGTGGCGCTCCTCTTCCGCAGCTTCTTTTCGCGCGGCCGGGACGTGTCCGAGGTCCTCGACATGGTCGGCCTGCGCGAGAAGAAGAAGAGCTGGGTGGAGAAGCTCTCGGGGGGCCAGAAGCAACGGCTCGCGGTCGGCTGCGCGCTCGTCTCCGATCCGGATCTGTTGTTCCTCGACGAGCCGACCACGGGGCTCGATCCGCAGTCGCGCCGCCAGCTCTGGGATGTCGTGCAGGGATTCAAGGCGCAAGGCCGGACGGTGCTCCTCACCACCCACTACATGGACGAGGCGGAGCGGCTCTGCGACCGCGTGGCGGTGATCGATCGCGGCAAGGTGATCGCGCTCGGCACGCCGGCGGAGCTGGTTGCTTCCATCGGGGGACAGCAGGTCATCGAAGTCGGTTTCGAGAATGGCGTGGCGCTCGAGGACGGCGAGTTGCGAAACCTTCCCGGCGTTCGCCGCGTCTCGCGCGCTGGCGGTGGCGTGTCGCTGGCGGTGGATCGGTTGCACGAGACCTTGCCGGCGCTGCTCGGTCTCGCCCAGGAGCGGCGCGCGCAGCTCTCGCGCCTCGCCACCCACCACGCCACGCTCGAGGACGTCTTCGTCACCCTGACCGGCAGGCAATTGCGCGAATGACTCCGAATCCTCTCTGGGAACTGACGCTCACGCGCCTGCGGCTCTTCTTCCGCGAGCCGTCGGCGGTCTTCTGGACCTTCGGGTTTCCGCTCGCGCTTTCGCTGGCGCTCGGGATTGCCTTCCGGAATCGGCCGCCCGAGCCAGTGCGGATCGGAGTCTCGGGAAGCGGCGCTTCCGATCGCCTGGTGCGAGGGCTCGAGTCGGCGGACGGACTGCGCGTCTCCCATTTCCGCGACGAGGCCGAGGTGCGGAAGGCACTGCGCACGGGAGGTGTGGACGCTGCCGTGCTCGTGCGGGGGGCCGCGGAGGAGCCGGCTCTGCCGGCGACGGGCGTAGGCCGCAGGCCGGAGCATCCGATCGAGATCCTGCACGATCCGACCCGACCGGAAAGCCGGGTTGCGCGCGCTCTCGCCGCCGACGCCATCCAGCGGGCTGCGGGACGGGCGGATGCAGTCGCCGTCGCCGAGCGCGCGGTGACCGAGCCCGGCTCGCGCTACATCGACTTCCTCATCCCCGGCCTGATCGGCATGAACGTCATGTCGAGCGGGATGTGGGGAATCGGCTACGTGGTCGTCGAGATGAGGACGCGCAAGCTGCTCAAGCGCCTGGTCGCGACTCCCATGAGCCGGGCGCAGTTCCTCTGGTCGTTCGTGCTCATGCGCTCGGCGTTCCTCTTCATCGAGCTTCCCGCGCTGCTCGTCTTCGGCTGGTTCGCCTTCAAGGTGGGCGTCGCGGGATCGCTCGCGCTGCTCGTCGCGGTAGCGCTCCTCGGCGCGCTCTGCTTCAGCGGCATCGGACTACTCGTCGCCTCGCGGGCGCAGAACACGCAGACGGTGAGCGGGATCATCAATGCGGTGATGCTGCCGATGTTCATCGGATCGGGCGTGTTCTTCTCCACGGCGCGCTTCCCCGACTGGCTGCAGAAGCCGCTGCGCCTCTTGCCTCTGACCGCGCTCAACGACTCGATGCGGGCGGTGATGATCGACGGCGCCGGGATCGCCGCGGTGGCGCGTCCGGCAGCGCTCCTCGCCGTGCTGGCGGCCGCGTCGTTCGCGCTCGCCCTACGAATCTTCCGTTGGCGGTGAGCGCGCAGGCCGGTGCGCGTCGCGCTTCTTGAGCATGAGGAGCGAACCGACCATCGCGACCACCATCACGGTGAGGAGCCCGATCTCGATCATTCCCTCGCGGAAGCGCTCCGATCCGCCGTCCTTGTGCGCCACCGAGAACTCGGCGGTGACGACGAGGATGCGGCGGGTGGCCGCGATGAGCCCCACGATGAGGAAGGGCTCCGGCAGGAGCGCGTGCTCGCGGAAGGAGACCTGTACCGTATAGAGAAGCTCGACCAGCATGAGGACGAGGAGCGTGCGGTCGAGAAGCCCGATGACGCCTTCGAGCGGCGCACCGGCGAACGAGGCGCGCCACAGATCCATCGCGCCGATGACGAGCAGCGCGCCCGCGCTGTAGGCGAGGAGAATGCCCATCCCGACGTAGACCGCGTCCTCGACGAGACTGAAGGCGCGCGCGATGTGACCGCGAGCGTCCTTCGGGGGCGTCTCAGTAGTCGACTTTTCGATCCGCATGGTCGCGGCCGTCGAATCGCATGAGGACGCCCTTGCCGTCCATGCGGGTGACGATGGCCACCGGCCTGCGCCATATCGCCTGCAGGTTGACGAGCGTGTCCTTGGCGTAGTCGACGCGCAGGTCGACGCCGTCGTGACGGTGGGCGAGGAGCAGCTCGCCGCGGTTCTCGAAGTTGCCGTCCACCACCTCGATGATGGGCTGCCCGAAGTTGGTGAGCTGCTGGAGGAGCTTGCGCTTCACCTTCTGGAACTCGCGGTCGAGGATCTCCCAGCGGTTGCCCTTCTCGTTGAACCCGTAGACGAAGAGCTTCTGCTCGGCGGCGAAGTCGGCGGTGAGGAACTCGTCGATGAAGGTGACGTCGTTGTAGTGCTTGCGCACCTCGAAGATCTTCTGCCTGCCGAGCCCCAGCTTCTTGTCCCAGGCGCGCCGGGCGCGGAGGTCGTCGCACTCGTCATACTCTTTACCGAATCGCCCTTTGTTCCAGCGGTCCTCGATGTGGCGCCACAATTCGATGCCGAGCTTGTAGGGATTGATGGCGCCGGGGCGCGTTCCCATCGTGCCGCTGTGATGGTCGGCGTAGTCGATGATCTCATGATCCTTGAGCGCCTTCTGGGTCATGATCGTCGAGTGCCAGAAGGAGTTGTGGTTGATGAACCCAGCCGCGGCGTACCGGTGGGTTCCTTCCACGGAGATGTCGTAGACGTCGGCACGTCCGTGCTCGATGGAGACGATCTCGTCTTCCCACTTCTCTGCCTTGAACCAGCGCCGCTGCGTCACGTACTCATTGAGCGCGGCCTGCTTGCGGTCGAGGCCGAAGCCGATTTCGTGCAGGAAGACCTCGGCGGACTTCCCGAGGATCTGGACGTGCCAGCATTCGTCTTTTTGCAGCCGACGGCGACTCAAGATCCCAAAGTTGAGCAGGAGCAGTTGCACCTGCTCGCTCATCACTTCACTGGAAGTGCTGAGGATGACGCCTGCCTTGCCGGCATATCCGTCGCAGTCGAAGTAGGCGCGCAGGAAGGCGGCGACGACATGCTTGGGCGAACGCAGGATCGCCTTCGGCACCTGCTTCTCGCGGGCGCTCGGTCCCGTCGTGAATCCGAGTTCCTCGACGAGAAGGTCCGAGAGCGTTTCCGAATGGATGATTACGCGCCAACGATTCTCGACCAAGGTTGCGCGCGTCAGCAAGCCGAACAGCTCGTAAGCGAGCTCTGAGAAGGCCTGCGCCTGGGGCTCATCGCCCGAAGTAAGACCAAGTTCACGCTTCACACGGCTGATGTGGCCATCGCCGACGAGGTATCCGCAAAACTGCGCCACCCGGGTGTCTACTCGCTCTGGAATCCGAATCGTCTTGCGTCGACCATACAAGAGCTTCCGCGTGTGCGCCGAACCCTTAGCCCAGTCCTGCGGCTCAAGGGCGAGAGCTGCATTGCGATATGTCGCACCCGTGAGCTCGACCGCTGGGTCGAAATCGCCGATCCACCGGATGCGTTCGTCAGGAAGCCACGCGATCCCGACCTCATCTTTCGCCCAGAGGCCCGCTCCTCCGGAAATGGCCACATGGTCGCCCACCGCGAGCTCGTCCAATCGTCGCCAGGTCTCCCCGTCAGGAAGCAGAAGACGATGATTTCGCGACCCCGTGATCTTCAAGCCTCGCCTTGAACGAACCGTAATCGTGGATTGATTGCAAATAACGTTTCGATCGTAGACGGATCGGGCAGACCGACCATCGCTGACTTTCACCTTATCGGCGGCCACAATATCTTCAATTGTTACGATACCCAAGCTGCTGAATACAGGGCTATTTCTGATTATACAAGCCCACCCTTCATTAATTATCTTAGTCTGTCCCTGTGGTGCAAAGTAATAAGCCTCTTCTCTCATTAACGAAAGAATATCGGCTTCCCACCGCTCCATCGGCGCGTTCTCGAGCAGGAAGAGGAGCACGTCCCTCTCCGGCCGCTCGGGGAACTTCTTCTTCGCCGCCCGCTCGTCCTCGAGCTTCTTGCGCTGCTCGTCGAGGAACTCCTTGGGGTTGATGAACTGCCGCATGTACTCGCGGTCGGCCTTGAACCCGTGCACCTCGATCGGCTGCTCCTCCTCGTCCTTGTCGTTGCGCCGCTTGATGTGCTGCGAGTGCTGGTCGATGAGGTTCTCCAGCGAGAGCGAGCGATCGATGAAGGTCTCGACCAGCTCCAGCCCGACCTTGTCGACGATGCGGCGGACGCGGGTGGCGTGATTCGCCATCTCGTCCATCATCTTCCGGTTGGTGTGGCGGAAGCTGAAGTTGTGCTTGAAGAAGTCGACGTGACCGAAGACGTGGGCCATCACCAGCTTCTGGTCCACGTCCATGTTGGACTCGAGCAGGTAGGCGTAGGACGGGTCGTTGTTGATCACCATCTCGTAGATCTTGGAGAGCCCGTACTCGTAGCCTTTGGAAAGCTGCTCGTAGTCCATTCCGAACCGCCAGTGTGGATAGCGGTTGGGAAAGCCGCCGTAGGCGGCCACCATGTTGATCTCGTCGTAGCCGAGGACCTCGAAGATGGTCTCGTAGAAGTCGAGGCCGAATCCCTTCGCGTATCCCTCGACCTCCCGCCGCAGGTCGAGGAGGTGGGGCGGGAGCGCGGTGGTCTTGTTCTCGTTCACGTGCTCCCTAGCTCCCCTTGCCGAGGAAATCCTTGATCGAGTTGTAGATCGCGTCCTTGTTGCTGATCTCGGAGAGCGCGACGTTCTCGATCCCGTCGAAGGCCTCGCGCAGGTCCTTGATGAACTGGCCCGAGCCGTAGGGGCTCTCCACCTGGCCGTAGGCGAACTGGTTCACCTTGGGCAGGATCTCCCCCTTGAGGAGCGAGACGCAGGTGCGGGTGTCGTCGGCGCTCCAGTTGTCGCCGTCGGAGAAGTGGAACGGATAGATGTTCCAGGAGCCGGCGTCGTAGTCGGCGGCCATCATCTCCTTGCACAGCTTGTAGGCCGAGGAGATCATCGTCCCGCCCGACTCGCGGGTGTGGAAGAAGGTCTCGCGGTCTACTTCGCGCGCCACGGCGTCGTGGATGATGTAACGGGTCTCGAGGCCCTTGTAGTTGGAGCGCAGCCAGGTATCGATCCAGAAGCTCTCGATGCGGACGATTTCCTTTTGTTCGTCTCCCATGGATCCCGACACGTCCATCATGTAGATGACGACCGCGTTGGACTGCGGCAATTCCTGGATGCGCCAGGATCGATAGCGCAGGTCCTTGCGCACCGGGACGACGATGGGCGCAGCCGGATTGTAGGTACCGGTCGCGATCGATCGCTTGAGCGCCTCTTTATAGGTGCGCTTGAAATGGCGGAGCGATTCGGGCCCGACGGTGTGGACGCCCGTGTACTTCACCTTGGGGGTGGTGAGATTCTTCTTGCCCCGGTTCTGGATGCGCGGGAGCGCCAGCTCCTCGCCGAGAATTTCGGCGAGCTCGTCGAGCGACAGATCGACTTCCAGCGAGTGCTGTCCCTCGCCCTGCCCCGCCTTGCCCTTGCCGTCGCCTTCCACCGCCCCGGGGGCGAGCACCGTCCCCGGTTCACCGTCGCCCTGGCCGACGCCGCCCTGCTCCTTGTGGCCGTAGCGGAAGTGGGGAATGTCGATGCTCGGGACGGGGATGGTGATGAGGTCCTTCCCCTTCTTCCCGATCATCTCCCCCTTCTGGATGTACTTGCGCAGGTTGGCCTTGATGCGGCCACGGATGATCTCCCGGAAACGGCTGTGGTCCTGCTTGATCTTGAGCGGCACAACCGTCCCCCGAAGAAGGGCCTCCTAGTCCTTTGCGTCTCCCCGCGCGAAGATCGACGCCACGTAATTGAGCACGTCGGTCGAGCAGATCTCGCAGTAGCCGTAGCTCTTGATCATGCGGTCCTTGACGATATCGATCTTCTCCTGCGTGTCCTTGTCGACGACCGACGAGACCAGGTTCTTCAGCTTGATCGAATCCTTCTGGTCCTCGAAGAGCTTGAGCTCGAGCGCCTTGTGCAGGCGCTCGTTGGTCCGGTAGTTGAACGTCTTGCCCTCGATGGCGAGGGCGCCGATGTAGTTCATGATCTCGCGGCGGAAGTCGTCCTTGCGCGACTCGGGGATGTCGATCTTCTCCTCGATGGCGCGCATGAGCCGCTCGTCCGGCTCTTCATATTGTCCAGTGTACTTGTTGCGGACCTTCTCGCGCTGCGTGTACGCCTTGATGTTGTCGATGTAGTTGCCGCACAGCTTCGCGATCGCGTCCTCGTCGGCGGAGATGGCGCGCTGGACCTCGTTCTTGACGATGTCCTCATACTCACCCTTCACCACGCTCAAGAGCTCGCGGTCGCGCTTGCGCACTTCTTCCGAGGAGATGAGCGAGTGGTGCCGGAGCCCGCTCTCCAGCTCGTTCAGCACCATGAAGGGGTTCACGCACCCTTCGCCCTTGTCGGAGACGAGCGCGTTGGAGATCTTGTCCTGCACGTAGCGGGGCGAGATCCCTTCCATGCCTTCGCGGGCGGCTTCCTTGCGCAGCTCCTTGATGTTGTCCTCGGTGAAGCCAGGAAGCGTCTTGCCGTTGTAGAGCTTGAGCTTCTGGAGGAGCGTCAGGTTGTGCTTCTTCGGCTCCTCGAGCCGGGTGAGGACCGCCCACATCGCGGCCATCTCCAGGGTATGCGGGGCGATGTGCTTCCCGCGGATGCGCTGCGGGTTGTAGTCCTTCTCGTAGATCCGCACCTCTTCCCCGAGCTTGGTGATGTAGGGGATGTCGATCTTCACGGTGCGGTCGCGCAGCGCTTCCATGAACTCGTTGTTCTGGAGCTTGCGATACTCGGGCTCGTTGGTGTGCCCGACGATGACCTCGTCGATGTCGGTCTGGGGGAACTTCTTCGGCTTGATCTTGTGCTCCTGCGAGGCGCCGAGGAGGTCATAGAGGAAGGCCACGTCGAGCTTGAGCACCTCGACGAACTCGATGATGCCGCGGTTCGCGATGTTGAACTCGCCGTCGAAGTTGAAGGCGCGCGGATCGGAGTCGGAGCCGTACTCGGCGATCTTGCGGTAGTTCACGTCGCCTGTCAGCTCGGTCGAATCCTGGTTCTTCTCGTCCTTGGGCTGGAAGGTGCCGATACCGATGCGGTCCTTCTCGGAGAGCAAGAGCCGCTTGACGCGAACGTGCGAGATCACCTTCGAGAACTCACCTTTGTACTCCGCCATCAGCTCGCGGAAGATGAGGCGCGAGGCGGGGCACAGATCGCCGCCCACCGGGATCTTGAACCCCGAATCGGGCGGGCAGAGATCGGCGAAGACCTTCTCGCGCCATTCCTCGGGGATGACGAGCAGCGGATCCTCGTTCATCGGCGTCTGGTACTGCTGCTGCACCGTCTGGCCGTCGCCGTTCTTCTTGTCGAGCTGCCAGTAGAACGTGTAGAGGGCGCCGTCCGGCGTGCGCGAGTACTCCTCGGTGCCCTTCTTGAGGAGCCGCACGATGGTCGACTTCGCCGATCCGACCGGGCCGTGGAGGAGGATGACGCGCTTCTCGGTCCCGTAGCCCTGGGCCGCGCTCTTGAAGACGTTGACGAGCTTCATGAGCGGCACGTCGAGGCCGTAGACCGCGTCGCGCCCGCCGAACTTCTCGTCGTGGAAGAAGTGGTAGCGGATGAGCTTCTTCTTGTTGTCGATGTACTCCGTCTTCCCGTGCGAGAGGATCATGTCGTAGATGCGCTGGAAGGCGGTGCGGGTGACGCGAGGATTCTCGCGCACGATCCGCAAGTAGTCCTCGAACGAGCCCTCCCAGTGCAGCTCCTTGAAGCTCGACTTGTCTTGCAGGGCGGCGATCCTGCTGACGAGGCCCATGTCGGTTTCGCGGAACGTCTGCATCTTCGGCTACCCCTCTCGACGGGCCGCCAAAAGAGGCGGCCTTGCGCCCGCCCGCTCTCGGGCGGACGATTGAACCTACTCCGGGCATTCCGGTCGGGCAATGCACTAGACCGGACATCCATCCGGGCGCTGACACGGTCCTTTTCGGCGTGCGCGCGTCCAGCCCGTACGGTTGTGGATAGCCCCGACCGGCCCGCTGCGCCACTTTCGCACTGGCCGCGCTTGCCCCAGAGGTCCGGGCGTGTTGAAAGCACGGAAGTGCAGGAGCGCCGGCTCGAGCTCATCGCGCTCTTCGCCGGCCTCGCCGCCCGCCTTCCCGCGTTCTTTTTCGGCGTCGAGCACTACGGCGACGCGCCCGTCCGCATCGAGCTTGCCGAGCGTTGGCTCGCTGCACCCCATCCGTGGCGCGGGTTCACCGAGGCGTACCAGTTCGGACCGGGCCATCTGACGCTCATCGCCGCGGATCTCGCTCTGTGGCCCGCGCGGCACTGGTCGCCCAGGCTCTTCTCCCTCGCCTGCGGGCTCGCCTCCGTCGTGCTTCTGTTCCGGCTCGCGCGGCGTTTCGTCGCAAAGGAAGCAGCCTTCGCGGCGTCGATGATCCTCGCCTTCTCGCCGCTGCACATCCAGGCGAGCACGACGGCGGCCAGCGAAGCGCCATTCTGCGCGTTGCTACTCGCCTGCCTGCTCCTTTTGCTTTCAGGTCGTACGATCGTCCCAGGCATCCTTCTCGCCTGCGCCGGCCTCGTCCGGTACGACGGATGGCTGTACGTGCCGCTCTGCGGTGCGCTCGTCTACGCCCGGCGGCGCAAGCTCGGCGACGCCGCGCTCTTCTGCGCCGTGGCGGCGCTCCCCGTGCCGCTGTGGCTGTGGCAGAACCACGTGTACGCGGGCGATGCGCTCGCACCCATCCACCACATCGATCGCGACCACCGGCAACTGGCGCAATCCGCGCTGCAGTGGCTCGGGCCCGTCCGTTATCGCCTCTACTGTCTCGCGTACTGGCCGTGGGCCGTGCTCCTCATCAGTACGCCGGTCGCGGGCCTCTTCGCGCTCGCCGGGAGCATCCGCAGAATCGCGCGGCGCGAGGACGGTTGGGCAATCGCGGCCATCGGGTTCGTTCCCGTCGTCTACTACGGGCTGCGCGGCGCCGTGTTCGCGGACTTCCGCCCGCTCGCGCGCTTCGCGTTGATGGCGTCGGTGCTGGCGCTGCCGTTCACCTGGGACGCATTGACCTCGTTGCCTTCGCAGGCCCGCCGCGCCATGCTCGCCCTCGGCTGCGCGGCGCTGGTCGCGACACCGGTCTCGCTCGCGCTAGCGTCCTACGGCCGGAACGGTGGGATGGCGGAGTGGGCGCGACCCTTATCTCCCGTCTCGACCGTCCCCCCAGGCATCCGCGATGCCGAAAAGTACCTCCGCGCTCGCCTCGGCTCGCGCGACGTGGTGCTCCTCGACAGCTCGCCGCACTATCTCGACATCCCCTTCGCTTTCGAGCTCGATCTGCCAGAGGCGCGGCTCGTCCGCTATCGCTGGCCGGATCCGCAGGGCCGCGCCGCCCGCAATCCGCCGACCGTCGCAATCCTGCTCTATCAAGGCGGCCTGCACGGAGACCCGCTTGCGCGCGGCGCGACGGAAGAATCGGACGCTTTCAGCTACGCCGGGCTCGAGTTCTGCAAGCTCGAGCGATTCGTCTACGCCACCGTGTACCGCCGCTGCGACTCCGCCGGCAGCGCTCTAGGAAAATCGCCTTAGCCGCGCTTGCGGTGCTGGAAGTACTCGATCTGCCACTTGCGCACGTTCGCCTCGTGGCAGGCGAGGTCCGGGCAGAACACGTGGGTGTGGTCGTTGCGCGAGACGAAGAAGTAATCGTTGCAGTGGATGGGATTCACGGTTGTGGAAGACGCACGAGATGCGCGGCCTCTCCTCGGGCTGGCCGGTCTCCTTCTCCACGATGGAAGCGAGGGTCACGGCCTGCAGCTCGTCGAGCTTCACATCCGGCGCCCGATGCGCATCGGCCTTCTTCCACTCGTCGCGGAACCGCGCCACCATCGCCTGCACGATCCCCATGCATCCCACGCCGCGCGGGACCGAGTAGGTGTCGGGGTAGAGGAATCCCTCGAGGCCAGGGGCCGGCACGCCGAGCTTCTTCGCAAGGGCCGGATCGCGAGCGAGCTTGAAGAACTCGTCGGCCGCGCAGATGCCGGTCGCTCCGACGATCGGAGCGATCTCGTCGGCGCGCAGCCCTTCCGGAACCGTGAACCGGTAGAGCTTCACTTCACCCCGGTCGAGCTTGCCGATCACTTCGTCGGGGAACTGCGGCCCTTCGAACTCGTACTCGCCGGCACGCGGGTGCGCCTTGCGCCGAAAATAATGCAGGTGGACGTAGAACCGCTGCGGGTCGGAGACGATCCCCGCCTTGGCGAGGAGCTGGGCGAGCTGGTGCGGGCCGGTCCTCGGCGGAATGACGACCGACCGCGTGCCTTCTCCGAATTGCGTCGCGGCGAACTTGCGCTCGTCCCAGAGGCGATATCCCAGGAAGGCGGCGGCGCCGAGCAGGACCAGAACGAAAATCGACAGGATCGCGCGTTTCACGGGCCGGATTTTATCAACTCTGGTCGAGCTGCGCCTCGGCGGAAGACAGCTCTTCCTGCGCACTTTCCCATAGAGCGTAGAGCTCTGTGAGCGCCGCTTGTGCCGAGCGGTAGGAGGTGACGACCTCCGTCGCCCGCGCGGAGTCGGCGAACACGGCGGGGTCGGCGAGCGCCGCTTCCGATCGTTTCGTCTCCGCCTCGAGGGTCGAGATCCGCTCCTCCAGGCCGGCGATTCTCCGCCGCAGCGGACCGAGCGCCTGCGATCGCTTCTCGCGCAGCGCGGCGCGCTCGCGACGGGCTTCCTTCGAATGCCCGCCGGCGGGCTCCGACCTCTGCGAGGACGCTTCCCCGAGCGACGCCTGCTCGCTCGCCGCGGCCCGCCGCCGCTCCCAGTCGTCGAGATCGCCGGGCTGCACGTCGATGCCGAAGTCCTTCACCTCCCAGACCTGGGTGGCGAGGCCGTTCACGAAGGATCGGTTGTGCGAGACGAAGAGCAGCGTCCCGTCGTAGCCCGTGAGCGCGTCGATGAGCGCCTCGCTGGAATCGAGGTCGAGATGGTTGGTCGGCTCGTCGAGGAGGAGGAAATTCGACGGCACGACGAGGAGCTTGGCCAACGCTACCCGGGCACGTTCGCCGCCCGAGAGCACGGCGATGCGCTTGTCCACGTCGTCGCCGGAAAAGAGGAACGCGCCGAGGACGCTCCGCACCCAGCTCTTCGGCTGCGTCGGAACCAGGTCCGCGACCTCGTCGAGCACCGTCCGGTTCACGTTCAGATCCTCGGCATGGTGCTGCGCGAAGTACCCCAGCTCGACGTTGTGTCCGAGCTTCACCTCTCCCGCGTCCGGCGGAACCTCTCCCGCGAGAAGCTTGAGGAGCGTCGTCTTGCCCTTCCCGTTGAGCCCGATGACCGCGATCCGGTCACCGCGGAGGATGCGCGCCGACGTTTCCCGGTAGACCGGCTTGCCGCCGTACGACTTCGAGACGCGATCGAGATGCGCGACTTCCCTGCCGCTCCGCGGAGCATCGGGGAAGCGGAAGCGTACCACGCTCCGCTCCTTGTGGACCGCGACGACGTCTTCCTTCTCGAGCTGCTTGATCCGGCTCTGCACCTGCCGCGCCTTCGTCGCCTTGGCGCGGAAGCGCTCGATGAAAGCGAGCATCTGCGCGCGCCGCTGCTCCTGCTTTTCGGCGCGGGCGCTGAGCTGGTCCTCCTCGGCGGACCGCTGCGCGAGATAGTCCTCGTAGTTGCCGCTGTACCCGCGCAGGCCTTCCGGCTCCAGCGAGAGGACGCGGTCGATCTGACGATCGAGGAATTCGCGATCGTGCGAGACCAGGACCAGCGCCTTGCGCGATCGGCGCAAGAACCCGTCGAACCATTCCAGCGTCGGCACGTCGAGGTGGTTGGTGGGCTCGTCGAAGAGGAGCAATTCCGGGTCCTGCAGAAGCACCGCCGCGAGGTGCGCGCGCATCCGCCAGCCACCGGAAAGCTCCGCGGAGGGCCGGTCGAGCTCGGAGGCCTCGAACCCGAGCCCCATCAGGATCTCCTCGGCGCGGTGACGGCCGTAGCGCTCGTCGTGCTGCGCGAGCGAGTCGTGGAGGTCGGCCAGCTCGGCGCCGATCTCTAGCTGCTCTTCGGGTGTCGCCGAGGGAAGCGCGGCCTCCGCCGTGGCGATCCGCTGGAGGAGCTCGGTCCTGCCGGGAACGCTCGCGAGCACGCCCTCCACCAGCGTTCCCGGCAACGTCCCGGCGATCTCTTGCGGCAGATACCCGGCGCGCGCCTTGCGGATCCGCTGGACGCTCCCGGAATCGGGCTCGGCGACGCCCGCGAGAATGCGGAGAAGCGACGACTTGCCGCTGCCGTTCGGTCCGATGAGCCCGACGCGATCGTGCCCGCCGATGACGAAGCTCGCCTTGTCCAGGACCACCCGCGGCCCGTACCTCAGCGAGAGGTCCTTTGCGACGACGAGCGACATGGAAGAGAAACGCTAACCGACTACCGTGACCGTGAGCTTGCGGTTGCGCGGCCCGTCGAACTCGCAGAAGTAGATCGCCTGCCAGGTGCCGAGGAGCAGCTTCCCTCCCTGCACCGGAATGCTCTCGCTGAAGCCGACCACCGCGGCCTTGGCGTGGGCGTGCGCGTTTCCTTCCTCGTGCTTGTAGTACTTCGCGCCTTGCGGGACGGCGCGCTCGAGCGCGTTCAAGATGTCGGTCTGCACGTCGGGGTCGGTGTTCTCGTTGATGGTGATTGCGCCCGTCGTGTGCGGGGCGAAGACGGTGAGGATCCCGTTCTGGATCCCGCTCGTCTTCAGCTCGGCCCGGACGCGCTTGGTGATGTCCACCATCTCCTGCGACTTGGTGGTCGCGACCTCCAGGCTGCCGTGGTGGAACGCCATCGTCACTCCTGCATCGCCGACAGGCACTGATCGATCTGCCACAGTCCAGCGAGATCGTGCACGTCCTTCCGCAAGCGCGGCACTTTGTAAAGCGGGACACCGGACAGCATCCGCTCCAGGCGCTCCACCTCGCGGCGATCGAGATCGGCCAGCGTCGACTGCTCGGCGAGCGTGCGGGCGAGCCGCTGCGAGAGCAACGGATCGCCGCCGTCCTTGATCTGCGCGAGCTGAAGCGCCTCGCGGAGCGCGGGAACCGAGTCGGGCCCGCCGAACCGGTGCGGGTCCCGCTGCACGCGGTTCACCACCACCGCGGCCGTCTGCACGCCGTCGCTGGCGAGCGCGCGGTGGAAGAAGAGCGCTTCCTCGATGGTGAGGGGATTGGGGCTCGTGACGAGCACGAAGGCAGCGTCGCGCGAGGAGAGCATGTGCTTCACCTCGCCGGCGCGCTCCTTGAATCCCTCGTACATGCCCTCGAAAGCGACGAGGAACTGGGCCAGATCGCGCAGGAAGTCCTGTCCGGTGAAGCGCCCCAGCGTCTTCAAGATGATCCCGGTCGGCAAGGCGAAGAGCCGCAGGCCGACGCGCGACGCTTTGAGGAGCGGACCGAGGAGCATGCGCAAGGCGTCGTTGTCGAGCACGTCGACGATGCGGTCGGCAGCGTGGAGGAAGTCGAGCGCGTTGGCCGTCGGCGGCGTATCGAGGACCACCACGTCGAAGCGCCCGGTCCGCCACAGCTCGTAGACCTTCTCCATCGCCATGTACTCGAGGCTCCCGGCCATCACCGTGGAGAGCGTCTGGTAGAGGCGGTTCTCCTTGATCTGCCGCGCCTTCTCGGGCGACGGCGCCTGGCGATCGACCAGCTCGTCCCAGGTGAGCTTGAGGTCGAGCATCATCGCGTACATCTCGCCGTGCGGCTTGAGCCCCGCGGCGCGGAACAGCTCGTCACCGATTCGCGTCTCCCGATTTCCGAGCGCGGAGAGTCCAAGGCTGTTGGCGAGCCGCCGCGCCGGATCGATGGTGAGGACCAGCGTCTTCTTGCCCTCGACCGCGAAGCGGAGCGCCAGCGCGGCCGAGGTGGTGGTCTTGCCGACCCCGCCCGATCCCACGCAGCAGATCACCTTTCGCTGCGCGAGCAAGGCGGAGATCGGGGGCCTCGTCACAGGGCAGCCTCGATGGCCGAAGCGATCTGCTCGATGGCGCGGATGCCGAAGGTCCGCTCGAAGACGTAAGGCACGGAGACGAGGGGCAGCTTCACCTCGGAGCGTAGGACCGAGGTGTAGTGCCGCGAGAGATCCGCCCGCGCCTCGTGCGAATCGGCAGCGTCGGCGGCGGCGGCGAGGAGGGGACCGCCCCGCGCCACCTGCACCCGCTCCTCAGGCGCGAAGCGCGGCGTGAAGACGCCGTTGAGGAAGAGGACACCCTGGGGGAAGCCGCGCTGGGCGAGGGCGCGATGCATCTCGATGGCCTCGTTGGCGGGCATCTCCTCGGGCAAGGTGACGATGCAGGTCCTGGCCTGCTGCGGATCCTTGAGCATCGAGTCCATGAACTTCATGTCGCGAGCGAGCGGGCCCTCCTTCACGATGCTGAGGAAGACCTCGGGGACGCTGAGGAAGGTGAGGCCGTGGCCGGTTGCCGGCGCGTCGAGCACCACCAGGTCCCAGCGGGGGCGGCCGTGCTCCATCTCGCGTCCGGCGTGCCAGGCGACCTTGCCGAGCATGACGATCTCGGCCAGCGACGGCGCGGCGTTGAGGAAATACCGTACCCAGCGTCGCTCGAAGACGAGGTTGTAGAGCGTCTCCGAGCGCAGGACCATGATGCCGTACTCGCGCATCGCCTCGGGCGGGCGGACGTGCACCGAATAGACGTCCTCGAAGAGCTTGTGGATCTGCGGCCCCGACGGCGGGCGTCCGAACAGCTCGCTCACCCTCTCGCGCGCCGTCACCTCACAGATGAGGACGCGCTTGCGCTTGCGGGAAGCCGCGAGGGCGAGGGCGGCGGAAACGGTGCTCTTGCCCGTTCCGCCCTTGCCGGTCACGACGAGGAGCCGCCGATCGAGGAGCGCCGGCGGCGTCACGTCGAGAGCTTCCTTGGCCACGGGCGGGCGCGGACTCTAGATTCGAGGGGTGGGAGTGTCAACGAACCTTGACGCGGCCCCGAGCGGCACATAGCGTCCGGCAATGCTTCGCGACAACTCGGTCTTGAAGAAGATGATCGCCACGGGAGAGGAGCAGGTCGGGAAGATCGCCTCGCAGCTCCTCTCCAACGAGGCCTTCATGGCGGCGCTGCAGAAGACGGTGAACGCGGCCATCGAGGCGAAGGGAATCGCGATGCGCAACGTGCAGACCGCACTCGCAAGCCTCAACGTTCCCACCGCCGAGGACGTCAAGAAGCTCGAGGGAAAGATCGAGGACCTGGAGCGCGTCTTCGAGACGCTCTCCGCCCGGATCACCGAGCTCGCCAGGAAGAACGGCCGCGAGCATCCGGAGACGTAGCGCCGTCCCGGGAGCAGGTCATGGCGGCGCTGGGCAACATCATCTGGTTTGTCTTCCTCGGCGGATTCTTGATGGGGGTCGGGTGGCTCCTCGCGGGCTGCATCCTGTGCCTCACCATCGTCGGCATCCCGTTCGGGATGGCCTGCTTCCGCATCGCCAGCTTCGCCTTCTTTCCTTTCGGCAAGGAGCTCGTCGACGTGCGCGCCCTCGGTGAGTCGCGCATCGCCGGGACGACCCTCGCGAACATCGTCTGGTTCGTGCTCGCGGGGCTGTGGCTCGCCATCGGGCACGTGGTCTCGGCCATCGCCTGCCTCGCCTCGTGCCTGCTCATCCTGCCGCTCCTGCTCGGAGCGCCCGCGTGGGCGCTCGCGCACCTCAACCTCGCGCGCGTCGCGCTCGCCCCACTCGGCAAGAGGATCGTTCCGAAGGGAGCGGCGTACCGATCTCAAATCGCTGTAGCCGGTTCAGGCCGACTCGAGAACCGGCTCCGGCGTCTGCCAGACCCCGTCGACGAAATCGATCTTCTGCCCTGACGAGGCCGGGACACGCGGCGCGGTGCTGAGGATGCCGATCAGGTTCAACGGATCGGCCGCGCAGATGGACACCCTTTCGTCTCCTCCGGGCTTCTGGCGCCGCACCGAGCGGAGCGCGTCGAGAGCCTCGGGGAGAGCGAACTGCTCGCCGAGGAAGGCCTGGGCGAACCGGCCGCCGCGGATCTCGCCCCGCGCTTCCAGTCGCCGGTAGACCTGGGCAAGCTCGCGCCAAGGCGGACAGCGGGGCTCGCGGCCGAGCAGATCGCGGAAGACCACGCCGTACCGGCGGAGGTACTGGCGGGCAATCTTCTCCACCGTTGCCTTGGGATCCACCGCGGCGGTGGCCTCATCTGGATCGCGGAGCAACGACCAACGACCCGCCGCCGACAAAGGATGTCCCGTGGCGGGCAGGCGGCGATGCGGAGCGGTGAGGATGCGGACCGAGGCGAATCCGTCGCTCGTGGCGTGACCCGAAGCGACCAGTTCCCAGAGCGCCTCTTCCAGATCCGCGGCGGAGAACGAGGTCGCCCGTTGCATCTCGTGGAAGAAGAGCGCGCCTCTCTGCGCGAGCAGCGCGTGGACGATTCCTGCCCGCTCTCCGACCGGATCGTGCGTCCCGCGCGTCGCCTCGAGCAGCCAGGGTAGATCCTCGCGCCGGACGATGGCGATCGGCGTAGCCCGGCTCGGCAGCGCCCGCCGCTTCTCCAGCTCCGGATCGATGGGCGCACAGGACAGCCGGCCCCAGGCCGCGACGCCGGACGTGCAGAGGGAATCGAGGAGGGACGGATCGTAGCGGGCGACGCGAGAGGCGAGGATGTCGCGCTCCCACGCCGAGGCGGCCGCCTGGAACCCCTGGAGCTGGCCGAGGATCTCCGCCATCCCCGTCGGACCGTGCAGCTGCGTTCCGGGGTGCACGTGCTGCCAGCGCAGGTAGAACCGCATCAAGTCCTGCGTGGTGACGGGCTCGATCTCGCGCCGCAGCCGGCCCAGGGTGAGGCGGTGGATGCGAGAGAGCAGCGTCCTCTCGCACCATTCGATCTCGGTCGAGGCCTGGCTGAAATGCCCGCGCAGCACGGCGCCTTCGCTCTCGAGTTGCGCGAGAGCGATGTCTACTTCTCCGGGCTGGTAGCCGAGCCGCGACGCGAGCGAGGCGGCCGTGAAAGGCCCGAGGCAACCGGCCCAGCCGCGCACCACTTCCACCGGATCGGGCGACCGCTTCTCCGCCGCGACCCACACCGCGCCATCGAGCACGAGCCGCTCGCCCAATTGCGCGAAGAACGGCCTCCACGCCTGAGGAACTTCGGCATCGGGAAGTATCCCGAAGCAGAGGATCGCGTCGTGCAGATCGCGCGCGTCGCGCAGCTCGGGCCACGCCTGCGCGCGAACCTCGGCGATGGCCTCGGGATCGAGCGCTCCAATCTCGCGGGCCTGCTGCGGGTCCAGGGTCCGCCGGATGGAGACCGCTCGGGAGCGCCGCTCCTCCAACGGAGCGTCGTCGAGATACGCCCAGGGCGCGCTGTTCAGCACCTCGTGCGCGAAGGGGCTCGGCTCGGGAAGGTCGCGCGCCACCATCCGCAGCGTGCGCGAGGCGATCTTCTCGAGGAACACCTTCACGCCATCGAGGTCCATCGCCTCGTGCAGGCAATCCCGCAGGGTCTCGTTGACGAGCGGGTGATCGACCGGCTCGAGCGGCCCCGGCGTGGCGTTGTCCTGGCACGCTACCTGGGCGGGAAAGACCTGCGCGAGCAGATCGTCGGCTCGCATCCGCTGCAGGTTGAAGGGCACCTTCTTTCCGCCGCTCTGGCGCAAGAGCGCGAGGGAACGGGTCGCATTCCACCGCCAGCGCACGCCGAACATGGGGGCCTGCATCGCGGCCTGGGTGAGGATCTCCTCGACGCGCGCGGGGTGGACGAAGTCGAAGACCGACTCCAGCGGGAAGCTGTGCTGCGGTCCGAGCGAGAGCAGCACCGCGTCGTCGGTCGCGGCCGCCTGCAGCTCGAAATCGAAGGTGCGGCAGAAGCTCTTGCGCAGCGCGAGCCCATAGGCGCGGTTGTGCCGCGCTCCGTACGGAGCGTGGATGACGAGCTGCATCCCGCCCGATTCGTCGAAGAAGCGTTCGGCTACCAGCACTTCCTGCGTCGGCAAGACGCCGAGCGCCGCGCGTCCTGCCGCGAGATACCGGACGAGCTGCTCCGCTCCCGCAGGGCCAAGCCCGCATTCCCGCTCCGCGAACGCCTGCGCCTCGGCGGGGTTTGCCAGGAGCGGCTCGATGACGGTCCGCAGCTCGCTCACCGCGCTCGAGAGCTCGGCGCTCCGCCCCGGCGCCTCTCCGTTCCAGAAGGGAACCGTGGGAGGGACTCCGTGGGCGTTCTCCACCCGTACCCGGCCCGCCTCGACCCGGCGGATGCGCCAGGAGTCGTTGCCGAGCAGGAAGACGTCGCCTGCCAGGCTCTCGATGGCGAAGTCCTCGTCGAGGTGCCCGATGAGCGCTCCTTCCGGCTCGGCGATGACCTGGTATTGCGCCGTGTCCGGAATCGCTCCGCCGTTCTGCAGCGCCACCAGGCGGGAAGAGCGGCGGCCCGAAAGCATGTGCGTGAGCCCGTCGCGGTGCAGCCTCGCCGCCACGGCGCGGCCTTGCCGCCGCGCCACGCCCTCGGCGTGCATATGGACCACGGCGTCGAAATCCGATCGCTCGAGCTTCCGGTAGGGCCAGGCCCGCCGGACCCGCGCAAACAGGTCGTCCTCGGCGATCTCCTCGCAAGCGGCCCAGGCGACGATCTGCTGGGCGAGAACGTCGAGAGGATGCTCGGGGATCCGCGTCTCCTCGAGACGTCCCTGCCGCAAGCCGCGGACGATGGCCGCGCATTCGACGAGCTGATCCCGCGAGAGCGGGAAGACCCGCGCCTTGGGCACCCCGCCTCTCTGGTGACGCGACCGTCCGAAGCGCTGCAGCGCGACGGAGAGATTGTGCGGCGAGTCGAGCTGCACGACGAGATCCACGGCTCCGACGTCGATGCCCAGCTCGAGCGAGGCCGTGGCCACGACCGCCCTCGCTGCGCCGCTCTTCAGCTTCTCCTCGGCCGCGAGGCGGACCTCGCGCGAAAGGCTGCCGTGATGCGCCGCAACCTGGTCCTCGCCGAGCCGCTCGGCCAGGGCATGCGCGATGCGCTCGACCTGCCTGCGGGTGTTGACGAAGACGAGGGTTGTCGCGTGCTCGCGGGCGAGCTGGGCAACCCGATCGCACACCTCGTCGCGCTGCTCCTTCGAGGCGACCGCCGAGAGATCGGTCCCCGGCACCTCGATCCCGACGTCGAGTTGCCTGCCGCGGCCGACGTCGACGATCGCGCAACGCGGCGCCCCGTCCTCGCCGACTCGCGCCGCTCCGACGAGGAAGCGAGCGATCTCCTCGACGGGCCGCTGCGTGGCGGAGAGTCCGATGCGGACCGGCCGCGTGGCGCACAATGCCTCGAGGCGCTCCAGGCTGAGCGCCAGATGAGAGCCGCGCTTGTCGCGCGCCACGGCGTGGATCTCGTCCACGATCACCGTGCGGGCCGTGCGCAGCACCTTGCGGCCGCCCTCGCTGGTGAGGAGCACGTAGAGCGATTCCGGCGTCGTCACCAGGACGTGGGGAGGCGCCTTGCCCATCTTCTGGCGCTCGGAGGGCGGCGTATCGCCGGTGCGGACCGCCGTGCGGATCTCGGGAAGCTCGATCCCCTCTGCCTGGGCGAGCGCGCGCAGCTCAGCGAGCGGCTCGAGGAGGTTCTTGCGCACGTCGTTGGCGAGGGCCTTGAGCGGCGACACGTAGACGACCTGCGCGCCTTCCTCGAGGCGGCCCGATGCCCCTTCCCGGATCATCCGGTCGAGGCAGGCGAGGAAGGCCGCGAGCGTCTTGCCCGATCCCGTCGGCGCGCAGATGAGGGTGTCCTCGCCGGCCTGGATCCGCGGCCAGCCGAGGATCTGCGGCTCGGTCGGCGTTCCGAAACGCCCCTCGAACCAGCGCGCGACGATGGGGTGGAAGGCGGTCAACATGGGGAGGCAAGGATAACGAAGCCTCCTGACAATTCATGTCAGGAGAAACGCGGCTGTCCGGGGTTCCCTGCTACTTGCCGAGCTCGCCGATCTTCTTTTCGAGGGCGTCGATCTTGCCGCGCAGCCGTTCGATGTCGGCGGCCACTCCGGTCGAGCCCAACGATTCCAGCGCTTGCTTCACGCTTTCTTCGACCTTCAGCCGAAGCTCCTCGACCGCAGTCTGGCCCGCCGCAAGTACGTCCTTCATCGGACCCTTGTTGTTCTCCTCACCCTCCCGACGGAGGAGCTGGGTGACGCCGCGGACCCGCTGCTCGATGTTCTCGCGCAGCGTCTCCGTCTTCACCTTCACGTCTTCGATGCCCGCGGTGAGCCGGCTTCCCACCTTTTCCTGGTAGAAGCCCGCCACTGCTTCTCCGCCATGCCGGATGATCTCGCGCAAGACGCCGAGCGGCATCTGGGAACGCTTCTTCTCCTCTTCGAAGATGATCTGCGCGAGGGTGACCGAAGTGAGGTCTTCCTTGCTCCGGTTGTCGATGATCTTCACCTCGGCGCCGCCCTTGATCATCTGGGCGATCTCGTCGAGCGTGACGTACCGACTTTCGACGGTGTCGTAGAGTTTGCGGTTGGTGTACCGCTTGATGACCTTGGGCTCCTTGCGAGCCTCCGACGCGTCGCTTCCTTCGGCTGGCTGGGTCTGCTCGTGCTCGCTCATGGCTTCGGTGCTCCGGAGGCTGCTTCCTGACGCGAAGCGTGAACCGCGGCGATTCGCCCACAGCGCGGAGTGTGTGTCAAGGCGCGTGGAAGTGTGCGCAGTCCTTCCGACATCTCCTTGTCAGGGCCGGTAGTGGGGGCGACAATGGGTCGTGGTCGTCCAATGTCCGAATTGCCGCTCCCGGTTCCGCGTAGCCGACGAAAAAGTGTCGGAACGCGGCGTGCGCGTTCGCTGCAGCGCGTGCAAGACGGTCTTCGCGGTACGAAAGTCCGGGATCGAGACGAATCCGGCTGGCAACGAAAAAAACCGTGCACCGGCCACGGCGGGCGCGCCGGATCCATCTCCAAAGGCTCCGGCCCCCGGAGACGGCGCTTCGAAACGTCTCGTCGCCGACGACCTCTTTGGCATGTCGGAATTGACGGGCGAGTCCAACGCTCCCCCTCCTCCGGCACCAACCCAGACGCCTGGTGGCGAGCCGGTGGTGATCGGGCGACTCGCCACTCCGATGTCCGGGGGTTTCGCGACGAATTCGCAATCGGTGCCGAGCCGCGCCGTCCCGACCCGACCCGCCGTCGCGCCGGTACCCGAGCCCGAGACCCGGCTGCCCACTTCGCTTCCCGCTCCCAACGGACCTCCCGCCAAGGCGGAGGAGCCCGATCCCTTCGAGGGGCTGAGCCTCACCGATCGCAGCGGTCTCTCGGCAGCCGCCGCGAAGGCCGCGAGCGCCGCTCTCGCGCGGAAGGCCGACGAGCCGGACCCCTTCGAGGGACTGAGCCTCACCGATCGGAGCGGTCTCTCCGCCGCCGCGACCGCCGCCGCCGCGAAGACCACGAACGCCATTTCCGCTCCCACGCCGAAGAAGATCGACCGTCTGCCGACGCCCGTTCCGGTTCCGGTGCGCAAGCCAGCGGAAGAACCCGCTGCGCCCCCGCGGCGCGCGCTGGTCGCAAGCGCCCTCACGGGTGTGGTGCTCGCAGCGCTGGTCCTCGCCGTCCTGCTGGTAGCGTCCCTCTACGAGGGAGCGACTCCGTCCTGGCTTTCCCTCGGTGCGCCTTCCGAGATCGTGGCGACGCGCATCCGTAGCGGCCTCTACGAGACGGCGACCGGAAAGCCGGTCTTCTTCGTGCGCGGCCGGGTCGAGAATCGCGGCAAGACCCCCCGCGGGCCGATGCGCGTGGTCGCGGAGTTGGTGGGCCGCTCCGGGGCCGACGCGCGGGCGGAAGCAATCGCCGGTGTCGAGCCCTCCGCCGAGGACGTCTACGCTCTGCGCTCGGGCGGCGACGCGGACAAGCTGGCGCGCGCGCTTTCGGCAGCGGAGGGGGATCGCCGCATCCAGCCGGGCGCGAGCCTGCCGTTCTTCGCGGTGATCGCCGATCCGCCCGCCGACCTCGCCCGCCACAAGCTCGTGGTGCGGGTCGAGCCGCAGGAGTCTCCCGGCGCGCCCCGCTCGGCCGAGGGTCCGCGCTAGGCGTAGCGGGTGGTTCCGATGTGTCTCGAGCTTTCGCGCCCATGACGACTGCGGAGCGGCTGCGGCGGCTCCTCGCCGCCATCGACGATCTCGATCTGCGCGGACGTCGCGCCGCGGCCTTTCTCGAGGAAGTGCCTCCCGAGGAGGCGGTGCGCGCCCTCGACGAGCTGCTCCGGAGCGCCCAGCGGCGTCTCGATCCCGACGCGGTTGCCTTGCAGGGGCTCATTCGCGGGCTCGACGCCTATGTGCCGCCGCCCCTCGCGGATCGCCTGCGCAGGACCGCGGAAGCGGCGGGGGCGCATCCGGTGGAGGCACTCTTCACCCAGAGCGGCGCAAGGCGCTCGTTCGATCATGACCGCGAGACCTGGGTCGATCGCGAGATGCGCGCGCTCACCCTGGGAGAGCGCAAAGCGATGGCGCGCGGCCGCAACGCCGACGTTCTCGCCCGGCTCGCCCAGGACCACGATCCGGCGGTGGTGCGCAACCTGCTCGAGAATCCCCGCTGCACGGAGCGGGAGGCGCTGCTGGTGGCCTCGCGCAGGCCAGCGCGCGCCGTCGTCTTGCAAGAGGTTTTCCGCTCGCGGAAGTGGGGCGTGAACCGGCGGGTGCGCAAGGCGCTCGCGCAGAATCCCTACAGCCCGCCGGTCCTCGCGGTACAGGCGCTGTCGCTGCTCGCCGCGCAGGATTTACGGGAAATCAGCGCGGACGCCACGCTGGCCAGCGAGGTGCGCGTCCAGGCCCGATTGCTCCTCGCCCAGCGGAAGGGCGAAGCGTGAGAGCTACTTCTTCTGCGCGGCGCTTCGCTCCACCGGCGCCGCTCCGGTGGTAGGAGCAGTCCCTTCGAGCTTCTTCGGCGTGACGTCGATCGGCTCCTCGGTGGTGGCCTTCTTGAAGTTCTTGATGCCTCTACCGAGAGCGTCGCCGAGCTGGGGCAGCTTGCTCGATCCGAAGATGAGCAGGATGACGAGGAAGATGAGGAGAAGCTCGCCAAAACCGAGATGCATGGGTTACCGCCTTGGCAAAGAGGAATAGCACGAGGGGGCCGGTAGTGGGAACGGGAACGGGGACGCGCAGACCGCTCGTCTGGGCGCACCGGGGCGCCTCGCGGCAAGCGCCGGAAAACACGATCGCAGCTTTTGCGCTGGCCGAACGTATCGGCGCCGACGGGATCGAGCTCGACACCCAGCTTTGCGCCTCCGGCGAAGCGATCGTCTTCCACGACGAGTCGCTCGGCCGCACCACCGGATTCGCGGGGCTCGTCGCTGAAACGCCGTGGAGCACCATCCGGGAGCTCGACGCCGGGGCGCGGTTCGACGCCCGCTTCGCCGGTGAGCGGGTTCCGCTGCTCGAGGACGCGCTCGCGGCGACGAAGCTCCTCGTCAACGTCGAGATCAAGTCCGACCGGCGCGACGATCGCGGCCTCACCGCGACGGTTCTCGCCGCGGTGCGCCGGACGGGCTCGGCGAGCCGCGTCCTGCTCAGCTCGTTCAATCCGTTCTGCCTACTCCGCGCTCGCGCGCAGGAGCCGTCGCTGCCTCGCGCCCTGCTCTTCGAGCGCGACGCGACCTTCCTCTTGCGGCACGGCCTCTCCGCACCCGCGCTGGGCGTGGTCGCCCTCCACCCCGAGGACGGGCTAGCCACGGATCAGGCCGTCGCGCGATGGAGGCGGCGCGGCTATGCGGTATCGCCGTGGACGGTGGACGATCCGGTGCGGGCCGTCGCACTGCACCGCGCCGGCGCTTCCGGGATCATCACCAACGTGCCGGACCGGCTGCTCCAGGCGTTCGCCGCTCGAACTTGAGCTCGGTGACGCCGAGGGTGATGACGTCGCCGTCCTCGAGCAGGCGGCGCGGTGTCTTGCGCCCGTTGACGAGCACGCCGTTGCGCGAGCCGAGATCGACGATCTCGAACCGGCCCGCCTCGATCGAGAGACCCGCGTGCTTGCCGGAAACGGCGCCGTCCGCGAGACGGATGACGTTGTCCGGCCCGCTCCCGAGGCTCACGGATTTTCCTAACAGCGGGAATCGCTTTCCTTTGTCGAGACCCTTCTGCACGAGGAAGAGCGCCTGCGCCTCTTCCAGGCACCGGGGGCACGCGTCCCATTCCGGCATCTGCTTCTTGTGACAGAGCGCGCAGCGGCGGACCGGATGCGGACGCTTCCGGGCGAAGTAGAAGATCGCCGCGGAGGCCGTCAGCGCGACGAGCGCGAGCGCCGCGAAAGCCGCCACCCGCAGCCAGTCGAGGAAACGCGGCGTCCGAACCGTCAGCGCGCTCTGCAAAAGCGTGTTGCTGTCGACCTGGAGCGCGATTTCGACCCGGTGGTCCTTTCCGTCGTGCGGCAGCTCCGTCTTCCACTCGAGCAGGTACTCGAAATGGACCAGGTCGCGGACCGCGGACAGCGCACCCAGGACGTCGGTGGGCGCCGGGGCGGGCCGGTAGGTTCCGGAAGTGCGGACCGAGATCTGGGCGAGCTGGGCCAGCGGCTCCTGCTCGACCTCGGAATGTCCGACGGCATGGACGGGAATGCCGCGCTTTCGCGCCTCGCCGACGACGGTCTCGATGTCCGCCGCGCTGCCGTTGTCCCGTCCGTCGGCGACGAGAACGACGGCCCTCGCCCCGGGCAAGGGATTTCCCCGCGCGTCGTCGGGCGGAAAGGCGGCGATCGCGCGCATCAGGCCGTCGTAGAGCAGGAAGCTCTTCGCGTTGAAGGCGATGGTGCCGCACTTGCGGGCCACGTCGGCTTTGTCGAACGAGAGCGGCGCGACCAGCTCGGCCGAGTCGCCGTAGGACACGCATCCGGCGACGTCCTTCGCGCCCAGCGAAGCGATGAACCCGCTCGCCGCCTGCGAAAGCTCCGCTGCGAGCGGCGCCATCGCTCCCGACGCCTGCAGGACGAGGAGTACCGACGCGCCTTCGCCTGCCGCATCGAGCGTTTCCGCCTTGAGGATCTTCGACCCCGCCTTCTGTCCCGTCTCGTAGACCCGGAAGAGGTCGGGACCCAGGGCCGGCATCGGTCCGCCGCTCGCGGAAACGAGCGTGAGATACCCCCGGGCGCGCGGCCAGCTCGAGCGGTCGATCTGCACGCGGTGGACGAAAAGCTGCGGCGAGGCGGCGAGCGCCGCGCAGGGCAGGAGCGCGAGGGCCAGAGCCAGCCGCGAAACCGTCCGCATCGTGGGGTGCGCTTGTCGCAGATCGCGCCGCGAGCGTCACTCTTCGCGATAGCGCAACCGCAACGGCCGGCCGGGGCCTTCGCCCGGCTTCCGCACTTCGAGCATCGTCTCCTGGCCCGCGAGCTTCACCCCGGCGAGGGGAGATGGGCCGCGCGAGACGCCGTTCACGAAGACGATCGATCCCGGCGGACCCTGCACCCGGAGGTCGAGGACGCTACCGCTCCGCGAGAAGTCGAGGCGGACGTCTTCGACCTGCACGCTGCCCGCGTCCTTCGTGACCGCAAGCTCGCGCGCGTCGACCCACAGAGTGCCGCGGCGCGAAAGAGTGGTAGCCGAGAAGGCGGTCCGGCGCAGCTTGGGGACGGGCGAATGGTCGACGACCGCCCAGGTAGCGAGCGCACCGAGGAGGAGGACGGAGGCGAACACTCCTCCGCCGAAGGCGACCCAGAGCCCTCGTCCCGACAGCCGCCGTCGCCGCGCGGCCACAGCCGCCGGCTTCCGGATGCGGTCGGTCGTTTCGCCCCCGGAGGCGGAAGCCGCTTCCACAGGAGCTGGCTCGATCGCGGCGACGACCCTGTCTTGCACGGCGATCGGCGGCTGCTCCGCCACCGCGGTATCGAGCGCTGCGGGCTTCTTCGGCGGCGGAGGCGGCGGCCGCGGCGAGGGACGCGGGGTGGTGATGCGAACGCCCGCGTCCTTCCGGACCGGACCCGAGACGAGCAGCGTCCGCGAGGTGGCGGAATCGCCCGGCGAAGCTGCGGACGTCGAAGGCGGAGTCGCGGGCGCGTTCCGGGATCCGGTGATCTTCAAGGAATCCGAGTCGACCGGCGGCCTGTTCCCGTCCTCTACCGGGGAACGGAACAGCCGGGTGAGGAAGCCCGTCATCCGCTCGGATGCGCGGGGAAGGACGATGCGGCGCAAGTCCTCCTGCATCTCGCTCGCGTCCGCGTACCGCCGCTCGCGATCCTTGGCGAGCGCCTTGGCGAGGATCGGATCGAAAGGCGCGAGCGCGGGATCGAGCTCGCTCGGCGGCGAAGGCTCGGTGCGCTGGATGGCTTCCAGGGTGAGGACGATGTTCGACTTGTGGAAGGGGTTCTGCCCGCAGAGCATCTCGTAGAGCGTGATGCCGATGGCGAAGACGTCGCTGCGCTTGTCGAGCGGCTTCGCCAGCGACTGCTCCGGGCTCATGTAGAGGAACTTGCCCTTGATCATCCCCGCTTCGGTCTTGACGGTGGAGATCTCGCTCTTGGCGATGCCGAAGTCGATGACCTTGACGTCGCCGCCGAAGCCGAGCAGCACGTTCTGCGGATTCAAGTCGCGGTGGATGATGTTGAGGCTTCGGCCGGTGATGTCGGTGAGGTTGTGCGCGTAGCTCGCGCCGTCGCAGATCTGCTCGGCGATGGCCCGAGCGATCTCCGGCGGGATGCGCTCCTTGCGCCGGCCCGCCGCGTCGACCACCTCGCGCAGCGACTTCCCCGCCACGTACTCCATGGCGATGAAGTACGTGCCCTGGTGCTCCCCGAGCTCGAACACCTGCACGACGTTGCGGTGGTTCATCCGCGCCGCGAGACGCGCCTCGCCGAGGAACAGCTCGACGAACTCCTTGTTCTCGGTGAGGTGGTTGAGGATCTTCTTGACGACGAGGATCTTCTCGAATCCCGCCGGACCTTCCTGGCGCGCGAGGAACACCTCGCCCATGCCGCCCGTGGCGAGCTTTTCCAGGAGGAAATACTTGCCGTAATAGCTGCCGGCTCCGACGAGCGGCTGCGCGATGTTCATGTCGATGGATCCCACCCCGAGATGAGACTGCGCGGCCGTGCGGTTTTGAACGCTAGCGTGTGCTGATTGTGAGGGTCAAGACGGCATCCGGAGGATGCCCCGCGGTGGCGCTAGTCGCGTGAAATGCCTGGGCGGAAGCTCAGCCACAACGCGCCGAGTTGCAGCGCCGCGAAAGCAGCGAAGGCGACGATGCGGCGCGCAATCGACGCCGGCGTGTCGAGCCGCAGCGCAGCGCCGCCGCCGAGCAGGCAACACGCGCCAATGAGCGCGGTCAGGAAGAGCTCAAACGGTGTGAAGGTGCCGCGGAAGAGGGTCGCAATTCCAAGCACGTAGAGCCAGATCCCGGTCATGAGCGCGAGCCAGGTGCCGAAGACGGGCAACGAAACCGCGGCTCCCAAGGCGGGCAAGCTGGAGACGACCGCCGCGGCGAGCAGCACGGGAGCCATCTGCACCAGATGGCGCACGACCGTCCCGCTCACCGCGCCGACCGCGACGAGCGAGAGCGCCAGCGCCCCGAGGCAGCACGCGACGATGCGGAGGGAAGGCGCCACGACTATTGGGAGATCTGGACCTTCACGTTCTGGTTCGGGATGCGGCAGCCGGCGCCGAGCGGCCGAACCTTGGACAGGTTCGGATACGCCTGGTCCACCACGCAGGAGTCGATCGCCGCAGGATTGGTGCCGACCACGATGGTGCACGACGCGCCTGCCCGGACACCTTGGTTCGTTCCGGCCTGGACGGTCAGGAGGCAGGGATTGCGCCCTAACTCGACCACCTCGCCGGAGACGTAGTTCGCGGGCTGCCAGGTGGTCTGCAGGGAATACCTGGCGAAGTCGCCCGTGCCGGGTGCCGTCACCTCGATGAGGTAATCCCCGGGCGCGTCGATCTCCTTGGTGGCAGTGCCGACGATGCGCTCGCCGCCGACGTCCGCCGCGCGCAGGAACAGCGCCTGCACCTTCGAGCCGCGCGGCTCCAGCACCTTGAAGGCGATGGTCAACCTGCCCTTCTCCTTGAGCGAGGCCTTGTAGTAGTGCCGCTGCTTGGCTTGCTTGAAGTCGACGTCGCCGAGCTTCGAGTCCTGCGGCAGCTTCAAATCCTCGGCGCTCTCCCGCGCGCAGGCGGGCCCGCCGTTCTTGCAAGGGTCGCCCGGCTCGAAAGCGGTGGAGAGCCGGTAGGCGCCGGCATCCCCGGGACCCTTGGCGTACACGCGCACGTAGTACTCGCCGGCGGGAAGGTCCTTCTTCTCGTAGCCGTCGGGACCGATCTGCTCGGGGGTCGATCCGGTTCCTTCGATCTCCGCCACGACATCCTGGCCTTGCGGCTCGAAGCCGATCTTGAGGGTGCCTTCGGCGGGCGTGTCGATGCGCCAGTAGTTGGTTCGCTTTCTTCCCGAATAATCGACGCGGTCCGAGACGCGCCCGTTCTCGGCGGGCAGGTTGCGCGCACCGGAACGGATCTTGGAAGGGCCGGAAAGCTCGTCCGGATCGGCGGGCCTCACCAGCGCGAGGAAGGAGAAGCCGGTCTCGAGCCGGTCCTTCCACGGCTCGCTCACGACCGCCCAGTACGTACCCGGCGGAAGCTGACCGGTCTCGACGCTCTTCCCCGCCTCTCCGCGGGCGATGGGATCGTTGCCGCCCGCGTAGATCCTGATCTCGAGCCGCGCGGCGGAATTGCTCGGCGTGGCCGAGGCGATGATCGCGCCCTTCGTCGCAAGGTCGAGCCGATATGCGAAGCGGTTCTCCGAATCGGCGTTGGGAACGACGCCCTCGACCTTCTTGCCGGGCTCCGCCGGGACCGCGCTCTTGCGGAAGTCGAACGCGGGGCCTTGGTACCCGGGCAGGTGGGAGCAAGCAGTGGCCGCGGCGAGGAACGAAACCGCGACTGCGCGCACGGCGATCTTCATCGGGAGCGCGCGACGCTAGCACGCGAAAACGCGGCCGGGCAACGCTACGTCGGGGCGCCGGATCGGGCGCCCCGACGCTTCGCGGACCTCAGCCGATCAGCCCGCGATCGAGCAGACTCCCGCGAGGCAGAGGAGACCGACGCAGCATTCGGTGCCCGTGCACAGCTCGCCTTCCTGCTTGCACACTCCGGGCGTCACGCAGACGCCGCCGGTGCAGACCTGGCCGCAACCGCAGGCGAACCCGCAGGCGCCGCAGTTTGCCGGATCGACGGTCTCGTCGACGCAGGCGCCGGAGCAGTTGCTCAGGGTGGGCGCGCACTTCGCTGCGCACTTCCCGTTGCTGCAGACCTGGGCGTACTTGTCCTCGCACTCGTTGTCGCAGCGGCCGCAGTTGTCCGGGTCGCTGCGCAGATCCACGCAGCGGCCGTCGCACGCCGTCAGGCCCGCGGGGCAGGGGCCGGCGCAGCTGAGATCGTCGTCGTCGTGATCCTTGTCGTGGGACGCGTCGTGCGAGGCAGAGGACCTCGTCGCGACCTGCAGGCTGCCCTTGCCGCTGCTCTTGCCGCCGCTGTCGTCCTTGCCCTGCCCCTTGTCTTTATCGTCGTGATCGTCGTCGTCGGCGACGCAGGTCTGGGGACAGGGACAGGCGCCGGCACACGCGTCGTCGGCATCCTTGTCGTGACGCATCTTATTGATGGCGTCGCGACATTGGGCGGACAGATCCTTTGCATGATCGGCCAGGCACTTCGCCAATGCGCGCGAGCCGTCGCTCGACGACGTCACCGTCGGGCACGACTTTTTTAAATCCGCGGCGCAGGCCTTCGCGAGATCGCTTCCATCCTTCTGCGAGAGCGAGC
>VBKL01000105.1 GCA_005879805.1 Deltaproteobacteria bacterium
GGCGGCGGCGCGCTGGATCATCTTCTTCGGGTCTCCTCCTTCGTAGAGGTCGGTGACCAGCACCAGCACCGTCTGCGCCGGTCGCGAGATGATCTGCTGGCAGTACCCGAGAGCGCGCGCGATGTCGGTGCCGCCGCCCAGCTGGATGCCGAAGAGTAGATCGACGGGATCGCGCATCTCGTCGGTCAGGTCGACGACGGCGGTATCGAACACCACCATGCGGGTTGTGAGCGAACGGATCGACGCCAGCACCGCGCCGAAGATCCCGGCGTAGACCACGGAGGCGGCCATCGATCCGCTCTGGTCCACGCACAAGACCACGTCGCGCAGCGAGCTGCGCTTGCGGCCGAAGCCGACCATCTCCTCGACCACCATCGCCTGCCGCTCGGGCTGCCAGCGGGTGAGGTTCTTGCGGATGGTCCGGTGCCAGTCGATCTCCGCCACTCGGGGTCGGCGCAAGCGCGTCGAGCGCTGCAAGGCGCTGCGCACCGCCTGCTCGAGTGGATTGCGCAGCTTGCGCTCGAGCTCCTCGACCACCTTGCGCACCACCTGCCGGGCGGTCTCGCGGGTCTTCGCCGGCAGCACCCGTCCGAGCGAGAGCAGCGTCGCCACCAGATGAACGTCCGGCTCGACGGCCTCCAGCATTTCCTTCTCGAAGAGCATCTGCTTGAGGCCGAGCCGATCGAGGGCGTCCTGCTGCATGACCCTCACGACCTGCGACGGAAAGTACTCGCGGATGTCGCCGAGCCAGCGCGCCACGGTGGGAGACGAGGCCGCGAGATCGCCACGCCGCTCGGCGTCGTAGAGCGATTCCAGCGCGCGGTCCATCGCCAGCTCGCGTCCTTCGAGGCGGAAGCCGATCGGCTCCTCCGCCGCCGCACCGAGGGCGAGCCGCCATCGCCGGAGCCGCTCCGATTCCTGGTCAGGCATGCCGGCTCCCGAGGAGATGAGCGAGGACCGGAAGCACGCGGTCGGCGCGCTGCGCGTCGATCTCCTCCTCAGTTTCCACCGAGCGCGTTTCCGCTCCCTCGCTTCCGAAACGCTTCACCTTCTCGCCCATCGCCCGCAGCTCCGGACCCTGGAAAGTCGAGAACGCTCGCCGGACGAGCGGAACCGCCTCGTCGAAGACCTCTGGAGTCAGCTCGCGCAGCCATCGATCGAGGGCGCGCCACACGCCGTCCTCGTGCAGCAGCGAAACAGCGCCGCCGCGCAAGAGGCCGGTGAGCCACGCCGCCGCCTGCGCCGCGGGGACCGCAGTCGAGAGCGCGAATCGCGACGCGGCGTGCAGGCCGCCCTCGTCGAGCGTGCCGGAATCGTGGCGGACTCGCACGAAGCGGCCGCGCAGGAGCCCGTGGACGGAATCCTTGCCGGTGAGCGACGCGAGCACCTCGAGCCATTCGCGGCGCCAATCCTCCCGGCCCGCAAGCCGCAGCGCCTCCTCCACCCGATCCATCGCCTCGAGCATCTGTGCCG
Source organism: Deltaproteobacteria bacterium (assembly GCA_005879805.1). Taxonomy (GTDB): domain Bacteria; phylum Myxococcota; class Myxococcia; order Myxococcales; family 40CM-4-68-19; genus VBKO01. Next base: position 1,474 of record VBKL01000105.1, read on the forward strand.
CGGCCTCGTCGTCGAGCGACGCCGAGGCGGCCGGAAGCGCGATGAGGACGCGCTCGAACAGTCCTTCGAGGACGGGAAGGACTCGCTCCTTGGGCGTGCCGCGGACGTCGCCATAGCGGGCCGCCCGCGCGAGCGGAAGCATTGCGCTCATCAGATGCGCCGCGCCCGAGTGGAGCGCCGCCTGCTCCTGGATGCGCGCGAGGACCCGCAGGACCGCGCCGTCGAGCTCGGCGAGGATGCAGAGATCGAGCAGGGCCGCGAGCGCGGGTAGCTCCTGTTCGCCGTCGCTCTTCTTCTGCGCCGCCGCCGTCGCCGCCGATTCGACCGTCTGACCGAAGACGCTCGCTTCCACCACCGAGAGCGCCATCTGCGGGTCCCACTGCAGGCGCCACAGCTCGTGGAAGGTGCCCGTCTTGCCCATCGCTTCCAGCGGCTGGCCCCAGTCGATCCCGAGGAGGCGCAACCGGTGCAGCAGCCGGCTCCGCTCGCGATCGTTTTCCTTGCGCAGATCGAGATCGAGCTCGCGAATCTCGCTCGAAGGCCGCAGCCGGAGCGACCGCTGGTGCGCCTCGAGGTCGCGTTGCAGCGGCACGGCGGGCGCGTCCGCCGGAACCTCGCCGAGGCTCTCGCCGATCTCCAGCCGATCATGGATCAGCTGGAGCGCGGCCGCTTCTCCGCCGCAAAGGATGGAAAGAGTCGCGTCGCGCAGCTCGGAAAGACCCGCCATCGGACGGTCGCGCAAGGCGGCGAGCGCCTCGGCTAGCCGCACCGTCTCGATGATGCTCGCCGGCGAGGCATCGAGGTCCTCGCCGCGGAGGAGTTGCGCTGCTTGCGTCACCCAGCGGATGGGCGCCCGATCCGGCACCGTCCATAGATGGGCATACCAGCCCGGCGAACCGACCCCGGCGCCGTAGCCGCTGCGGAAGGAGAGCCGCGAGTGGGTCCACGGGATCCAGGTCGTCTCGACTTTCGTTCTGGCCAGCCCCTTGAGCAGCGCATCGTCCGCCTTGGCCGGTCCGGGATCGGCGAGGGCAGGCGCGTGCCAGGCGCCGCACACCACCGCGATGCGCTCGAATCCTTCCTTGAGCGCGACCCGGATGGACCTCCGCATGTAGGCCTCGCGCTGCCGTTCCCGCAGGCCAGGGTCCGGCGCTCCGGCGCGCAGGGCGGCCATCGCTTCCAACAGGCCCGCGAAGAGGCCGGCCGGCTCGAGCCGCTGCTCGATTGCGTGCTCCCACCACTGCTCTGGATCGTCGTAGCCCGCCGCGCGCGCGAGCGCTTCCAGCGGATCCGCGCTTCGCGCCTCCCTTTCGGCCCCTTCGGAAGCGAGCTGCATCGCTTGCGGCAGATCCATGAACCGCGCCGGAACGCGGTGCGCAGCCGCCCAGCTCAGCGCCTGCCATTCCGGCGAGAAGACCGCGAAGGGATAGAAAACACCGCGTCCCGGATCCTCCGGCGGGTAGACGAGCAGCGCGACCGGCGGGCGCAACTGCTCGTGGCCCACGAAGCCCACCAGCTCATCCGCGTCGGGTGGCCCTTCGACGAGGATGACATCGGGGAGGAGCGCATCGAGCGCGGTGCCGAGCGCACGGGCACTCCCGGGCCCGTGGTGCCGGATACCGAAGACGTGGACCCGCTCGGTCACTCGAGCACGTCCATGCAGGCGCGGTAGAGGTCCTTCCAGCCTTCGCGCTCCTTGACGATGGTCTTGAGATATTCGAGCCAGACCACCCGGTCCTGCACGGGGTCCTTCACCACCGCGCCGGTGAGGCCCGCGGCGATGTCGCCGGCGCGCAGCATCCCGTCGCCGAAGTACGCAGCGACGGCGAGGCCGTGGTTGACGACGGAGATCGCCTCCGCCGAGGAGAGCGTGCCGGACGGCGACTTGAGCCTCGTCTTGCCATCCTCGGTTGCGCCGTTGCGCAGCTCGCGGAAGATGGTCACCACGCGGCGGATCTCCTCCAGCGCCGGCTTCTCGACCGGAAGGGGCAGGGCGCGGCCAATCTCGGCGATGCGGCGCGAGACGATCTCCAGCTCTTGCGCCAGATCGACGGGCACCGGTAGGACCACGATGTTGAAACGGCGCTGAAGAGCGCTCGACAGCTCGTTGACGCCGCGGTCGCGGCTGTTCGCCGTCGCCACCACGTTGAAGCCTTGCCGCGCCTGCACCTCGCTGTTCAGCTCGGGGATGGGAAGGGTCTTCTCCGAGAGGATGGTGATGAGCGCGTCCTGCACGTCGCTTCCGACGCGGGTGAGCTCTTCCACGCGCGCGATCTTCCCGTCCTGCATCGCCCGGAAGATGGGGCTCGGGACCAGCGCCGCCATCGAGGGGCCTTCGGCGAGCAGACGCGCGTAGTTCCACCCATAGCGAAGCGCCGACTCGTCGGTGCCCGCGGTCCCCTGTACGAGGAGCGTCGAGTCTCCGGAGATCGCCGCGCTCAGGTGCTCCGACACCCACGACTTGGCGGTGCCGGGCACGCCGAGCAGGAGGAGTGCGCGATCGGTGGCGAGCGTGGCGATGGCGATCTCGATGAGCCGCGCATTGCCGATGTATTTCGGCGCGATGGCGAAGCCGCCGGGCAGCGTCCCGCCGAGCAGATAGGTCTTCACGGCCCAGGGCGACAGCTTCCAGCTCGGCGGGCGGGGGCGGTCGTCGGAATCTAGAAGTGCGCCGAGCTCTTCGGCATATTGCTGCTCGGCATGGCGCCGCAGTACCTCGCTCACGTCTTGCTCCTTCCGGAAATCTGCTCATGCAGCAACTGCCGCACCCGCAGGACCTCGCGCGCCTCGTCGAGCATGCGCTCCTGGTAGGGCGGAAGCGGTTCCGCGTCCGGCCGCTCGAGGACGGCGGCGAGCCGCGGGATGGTCTGTGCGGCGACCCGGTAGGCGGCAACTCCAAGAGCTCTCACGTCGGGGTCGGCAATGGTCTTTCGCACCGCCGCGGCCACGCGCAGCGAGAACGACGGGCTCCAAGGAACGCGCAAGAGGGACAATGCATTGGCAAGAACCATTCGTTCCGATGGATGCGCGAAGAGCTGCTCGAGGCGGACCTCTGCTTCCTCGGGTTCCATCGCCGGCAGGAGACCCTCCGCTGCATCCCGCCCCTCCGCCTCGTCACCCTTGCGGGCGAGCCAGGCGTCGAAGAGCGGCGCTGCCCACCCGCGGTCTTCGAAGCGAAGGGGATCTCGAACGGCAAGGAGGATCCGAGCATCTCGTCGACGCGCGCTTGCATCCGGGCGGCGAACGCCGAGCCCTCGATCCGCGCCAGTAGCGGGGCCGCGCTCGCGCGGACCTGCCCGCTGCGATCGTCGAGGACCGATTCCAGGAACGTCTCGTCGCCTGCGCCGAGGCCCTCCGCCATCGCATCGATCAGCTCGGCCCGGTGCTCCGCCTTCTCCTCCTTCCAGGAGGAGGCGAGGAGGTCGCGCGCGCCCGCAGGATCCTGGACGCGCAGCCGCTGCAGCAACGAGAACCGCTCCGAAAAGGACCCTTCTGTCCAGAGTCGCTTCGCCTCGGCCGGATCGAACGCCGTGGCCTCCTTCACCCCCGCCCAGCTCCAGGCGGGATGAAACCGCGAAAGCCACTTGCCGCGCTCCCCGAGGACAGGAAGGAAGGCTTTGCGCAGATCCTCGTCGGGGATGGCAAGGGCGGTGGGGAGCAGCTCCGGGCGAAGGCGCTGGCCCGCGTCCTCGAGCAGTTCCGCGGCCTCCGCGAGCAAATCGTCGTTCCCGGCAGCGAGAAGCTCCGCGAGCAGCCGCCCCGCGATCTTCGAGCAGGCCGGGCGCGTCTCGTCGGGAGCCGCTTCCGGCGGCTGTGCACGCTGCGCCGGCCGGTAGCCCGCGCGACGTCGGACGGCATCCATCCCGGCGAGCAGGAGCAGCCGCTGCTCGGCGGTCAGCGAAGCCTCGGGCAAGAGCGACTCCAGGCGGGGATCGGCGGGCGGCGGAGCTGCGCGCCCCGTACCGAGCAATGCAGCGCGCAACAGCGAATCGGTCATTCCTCGCCCCGCAGTGCGTGGAAGGTCCCTTCCGCCGCGACGCCGAGCGGAAAGAGCAGGCGGCCATTCCACTCGCCCGCGATGTCGACTGGCTGCCCTCCGGAAACGGCGAGCAGGAGCCAGTTGTCGAAACCGGCGAGCGGCAGCGTCGCGCCTCGCTGATCGCGCACGAAATGCTTTTCCTCGCAGAACGGCATGACGCCCCGGATCGTGCAGCACAGCCGCTCGAGGAAGGGCTGGCGGGCGTAGGCGGCCGCGGCGCTCTCGAGAAAAGCCGCGACGTCCTCGAATCCGGGCAGCCGCTGGACGACAGGCTCGACGGCGGCCGACCACGACCCACTCGTCCTCGATCCGATCGCCGGCCGCGATCACGTCCTCCTTGTCGAAGGAGAAGCCGACCAGTTGGCGCAGATCGGCGCGGAGCGCCGCGTCGACCTGGTCGATGCGGCGGAAGGCGTGCGAGGCGAGCGCGACGAGGCCCAGTTCCTCGAGCACGGCGCGCGGCCAGCCGGGATCGCTCCCGGCCAGGAAGCCGATTCGCCGTACGCGCCGCGCAAGCCCGGTCGACTGGGCGTCCACCAGGCGCGCCGCCATCTGCGCGAAGAACGCCGGCGGACGCTCTTCCAGCGAGGCGATCCCGTCGCGGACCAGGTCCTGCGCCCACAGATCGAGTATCTCCAGTCCGCCGCGGACGCGCTCGAGGCGTTTCTCGGCGCGCCTGGCCTGCGCCTCCGGATCGGGCGGCGCGGCGACCTTGCGCGTCTTCTCCCGGGCGGTTTCGGAGACGCGCTTGTCGAGCCATTCGCGGACCCACTCGGGCTCTTCCACCGTCGGAATCGGCTGCTCGACAGAGCGCAGAAGAAGCCCGAGCGCGTGCTTGCAAGGGAACTTGCGGCTCGGGCACGTGCACCTGGAGCCGAGGTCGCTCCGCGCGACACGCACCTGGTATTTAGCGCTGCCCTGGCACTCGCCCCAGATCGCGGCCTCGCTCGAACCGAGCCTGCTCCACACGCGCGACGAGGCCAGCTTGCGCGCGGCCTGGGCGACGGCCGGGTCGGGCGCGAGCGCGAAAACCTGTTCGACGGTCAGCGCCAAGATTGGGTATCTTAACGTTCCTTTCCAGGGGGAAACGGAAATGAAAAGCCTCCAAGCAGGGGTCTTGCCCGGCCTCGCGGCAGTCGTCCTTCTCCAAGGCTGCGCCACCATCTTCACCGGCACGCACGACACCTTGCGCTTCGACGCGAACGTGCCCGGGGTCCGGCTGACGCTCGACGGCATGTACCAGGGAGAGTTGCCGCTCACGATCGACATGTCGCGGAATTTCATGGGCGGCCGGCGGTTCCTCGCCAGGTTCGAGCGCGAGGGCTACGTCACGCAGGAGTTCCAGCTCAATCGCGACTTCAACGCCGTCTCCATCCTCGATATCTCCAGCCCGATCACCTCCGGCGGCGTCGACGTTCTCACCGGATCGATCATGAAGTTCTCGCCCCGCGACTATCACGTGCAGATGCTCGAAAAGAGCGACAGCGCGAGCTCGCAGGCGTTCCGTCGGAGCCTCGAGCTGTATCGCTTCGCGCTGACCAATCATGCGCGGCTGCAGGAAGACATCGCGCGCGGCGCGGGAAGCCATCTCGAGACGTTTGCCTGGCTCGTCGGCAACGGCGACGAGGCGGCAGCGCGGCTCGTATCGGCGGCAATCCTCGATCATTCGGCAGCGCTATTGCCCGCGCCCACCGCGCCTGAGTTCGTCCGCCAATTCGATCGGATGCTCGCGGAAGACGCGCTGCTCAGGACCTATCGACTGAACTGACCCGCGAAGAAAAACTGATCCTCGCCTGTCACGTTTCCCCCGCCGGTCCGTAGAGTCTCTTGATGCGACTCCCCTGGCGGGCCCGCGAAGACCGGCTCCTTCTCCGCGCGCGACGCGGCGAACGCGAGGCGTTCCGGGCGCTTTATCGCGAGCTGTACGAGCCCGTGGCACGCTTCGTCGGGCGGCGGGTCCAGAGGCGCGAGGATGCCGAGGACGTCATCTCGCGCACCTTCGAGCGGCTCCTCCTCCGCCTCGAATCGTTCGACGAGGAGCAGGGCGGGGCGCTGCCATTCGCCCTCGCCATCGCCCGCAATCTGCTGGTCGACGACCTGCGTGCGCAGCGGCCCGGCGTTCCGCTCGAAGAGGCCGCTGCCCAGCTGATCGAGACCAGGACTCCGCTCGCCGAGTTGCTGCGCGGCGAAGAGATTCGCGTCGCACGCGAGCGGCTGGAAGCGCTCGCGCCGGAGGTCCGCGAGTTGCTCCTGCTGCGCTACGCGGACGAGCTCTCGAGCCTGGAAATCGGCCAGCTGCTCGGGCTCTCCACCGCCGCCGTCCGGCAACGTCTTTCCCGCGCCGTGCGCTCGCTGCGCGACCCCGCGGACAGAGAGGAAGGAGCGATGGCCCATGAATGAGATCAAGCCCTCGCCCGAGCATCGCGCGGCGCTCGAGGCGCGACTTCTCGCCCGTTACGACCAGATCCATCCACAGCCGGAGGAAAACCCGATGAAGAACTTCGCCCGCCGCCATGGCATGCAGCTCGCTTTCGTTGCCGTCCTCGCCGTCGCGCTGGGAGCCGCGGCGCAGGCGCCTGCGCAGCTTTCCAAGCAGGTCGGAACGCGCATCGAGGTCGAGAGCGCGGCCCCGGTGCGCATCGACCCGGGCGCGCTGCGCAAGGCCCTCGAGGCGTTGCAGGACGAGCCGCGAGGTGGATTCGGCGGACCCGCGGTGGAGAAGCGCGTCCGCGAGATCCAGGTGCGGCAGTTGCGCACGCCGGAAGGCGCGCGCCTGGTGATGGACTTCATCGGCGATCCTCTCGCCGCCGACGCCGAGGCCCGCCTTCGCGCGGCGCTGCCTGAACTTGAAAATTCCACGGTGCGCATCTCGCCCATCGACGCGAGCGTCCAGACCAACCTCGCCGGCAAGCTGGCCCACGACTTCCTCGGGCAGGATCCCGGCGGGCTCAGCGCCGACGAATTGAAGCAGCGGGTCCAGGATCAACTCCGCAAAAGCGGAGAGACGGGCGATGTCGACGTGCAGGTGGAGCAGGACGGCAACAAGCGCCGCGTCGAGGTGCGGGTCAAGAAGGAGCAGGTTCGCTGAGCGCGGCAAACAGCTCGATCAGGCCCTGCCCGGCCGCGAGGGCCCGGCCTTCCGGATCCGCCGAAGGATCGTAGGCGCCGATGCTCGCCGAGCAGATGGGGAGCGCGGCGCCGATGGCCCGCACCGCGTCCTGCACCTCGCGCGGCGTGAGGCCGCCCGGCGGCGCGAACTCGTTGGCGGGGGCGAGGGCGGGATCGTGCACGTCGAGATCGACGTGGACGTGGATGCGGCGAGCGGTCAGTCGTGAAAGCACGGGCTGGAGAGCAGCCGCCGCTCCTTCCTTGCGGATCTGTGGGACCGTCACCCATCCGAGACGCGAGCCTTCGACGGCGGTGCGCTCCTCCGGATCCAGGTCGCGCGCGCCGACGAGAAACGCCTCCTGCTCGGGCACCGGAGCGAAGCCGGGAACGGACCGGGCCAGCCCGCGAAAACAGCGCCCGGTCGCCACCGCGAGCGCCATCCCGTCGAGAAAGCCGCTGCGCGTGGTTTCGGGCGTGTTGAAATCGCCGTGACCGTCGAACCAGGCCAGGGCCGTCCGCGCGCCCAGGCCGCCGACGGCCCCGACTACCGCTCCGCAGTTGCCGGAGAGGACGAGCGGGAAACGCCCCGCCGCAAGCGCGCCGCGCACCTCGGCCGCCAACGTCCGGTGGAGATCGAAGGTGGTGCCGATCTCCGCGCGAAATCGCGTCGAAGCTTCGACGGTGGCCTCGGTGACGTCGGCGCCCAGGCTCCGCAGCCTGTCCGCACCGCCGAGCCGTTCGGGACCTTTGCCCATCCGTACGCCGCGATTTCCCGCGTCGTACGGGACGCGAACTACATGCACGCGCATGGCGGCATCCTATCCGTTCCGCGCGAGGAGCCAGGCGCGTGCAGGCGCCGTGTCGATCCCGAACTGCTCCAGCCCGGGAAGGACCACTTCTTCCAGGGTGCGGACGAAGATCTCCCTCTTGCGGGCCGTTGCAAGGATGCCGTGCCGCGCGAACTCTCCTTCGTCGGGCTCGGCGGAGGCCGGCGCGAAAAGTCCATCGCCGACGGTGCCGGAAAGCATCGCGGGCACGAAACGGGAGACAAAGGAGATGTCGATCGCGCGCGTCTCTCGCGCGAGATGGGCCCAGCCCATGCGCCCGTGCACGACTTCGTCTTTGGCGATCTGGTGCAGGACCTCGCGCACCGTGGGCTCCGGTTCGTCGGCGAGCAGCGTCGCCACCGTCGCCACGCTTTCCGTCTCCGTGATGCAGCAGCAGGCGACCACTTCGTAGAGGAGCGCCTCGCGGGGCGCGAGGCCGGCGGGCGCGATCGAGGCGGCCGCCGGCCATTCGGAGCCGACTGCGTCGCCATATCTACCCGCCAGCTCCGCACAGAACGCCGCGTGACGGCGCTCGTCGCCCGCCGCGCGTTCCATGAGCGCGACGACTGGCGATGCGGCGTCCCAGGAAGCGATCGCCGGGCCGAGCCTTGCAAATCTCTCGGCCGCCTCCCGCTCGACCCGGGTGCGAAACGCCCAGGCCGTGCCGATGGTGCGGCGGAGCGGCTCGTTCACCAGCCCATCACTCCGCCGCCGCCCGACGACTGCGTGCTCGGCTGGTCGCTGCTCGTCGCCGTGCCGCCGTCGGCAGCGCTCATGTCCGTGTTTGCCGTCGCACCGCCACCGGAGCCCTTCGACGAGGATCCCGTGGCGCAGCTTGCCTGTGCGCCGACCACGGCCCCGGTCACCACCAGCACGCGAAACAGCTTCTTGAAGAGCACAGGTCCCCCTTTGGTGATTGCGGCAGATGTAGCACGGTTTGCCAGGGATCCTGCCATGCACTTGAATGGACGCCATGGGACGCATCGACGTGCTCTCCGCCCTTCGCTCCTTGCGGCGCTCGCCCGGAGTTTCCCTGGCCGCCGTCCTCTCCCTCGCCTTCGGCATCGCCGCGAGTTGCGCCGTCTTTTCCGTGGTCGACGCGCTGCTCTTGCAGCCGCTGCCCTTCGCGGATCCGGCGTCGCTCGTCTTCGCGACCGAAACAACGGGCCCCGATCACGCGCTCAACGCCGTCTCGGGTCCCGATCTCGTCGACTGGCGATCGCGAGCGCAGTCCTTCGCCGAACTCGGCGGATTCCGGCGGACGCAGGTCACGCTGACGCGTCTCGAGGCACCGGAGCGGGTCGACGCCGCGGCCGTGCAGCCCGGAGTTTTCTCTGCCCTGCGGGTCCCGCCCGTCCTCGGTCGAACGCTGGTCGCCGCGGACGATCTACCGGGCGCGCCGCGCGTTGCGGTGATCTCCCATCGCTTCTGGCGTACCCGGCTCTCGGGTGACGGCACGGTCCTCGAGCGCTCCGTCACCCTCGCCGGGCAACCGGTTCGCATCGTCGGCGTGATGCCGGAGGGGTTCCGGTTTCCGCTCGACGGACCCGCGCCGGAATTGTGGCTGCAGCCGCGGGCGGTGCAGTTCGGCAACATGCTCGACGAGCGCGCGCTCTTCTTCTTCCAGGTCGTCGGCCGGCTGCGCCCCGGGGCGACCGTCGAGGGCGGACGCGCCGAGCTCGCGGCGATCACCACCGACATCTCCGCGCGCAATCCCGAATCGCACGTCCAGCGCGGGGTGCTGGTCGTGCCTCTGCGGGAGCAACTGGTCGGCGCCGATCGCGGCTCGCTGGTCCTGCTCCTCGGAGCAGTCGGAGTCCTCCTCGTCATCGCCTGCACCAACGTGGGAAGCCTCTTGCTCGCCCGCGCGGTCCATCGCCGCCAGGAGCTCGCGGTGCGCGCCGCGCTGGGGGCGTCGCGCTGGCAGCTCCTGCGGCAGCTCGGAATCGAGAGCGCGATCCTCGCCGGCATCGCCGGCGTCCTGGGCGTCTGCGCCTGCGCGGTCTCGCTCGATGCCTTGACCAGCTTCCTACCGCCCGCGATTCCGCGCCTGCGGCCCCTCGCCATCGACGGGACGGTCCTCCTCTTCGCTCTCGGCGCGTGCGCGCTCTCGGCGCTGGTTTTCGGAAGCGGTCCGGCGCTGATCTTCTCCGCAACCGAGGCGAACGAAGCGCTGCGCACCACCTCCGGTGGAATCCCGCGCGGGCAGCGGCTCCGCTCCGCGCTCGTCATCGGCGAGGTGGCGCTGGCGACCGCGCTGCTCATCTCCGCGACGCTCCTCGTGCGCAGCCTGCGCAACGCCCAGAACCTCGACGCCGGCGTCTCCACGGCGGGCCTGCAGACGCTCGATTTGACCTTGCCGGATCCGAAAGATCCGGAGACAGCGCTGCCGCGTTTCGCCGACTCGCTCGTCGAGCGCGCCGCCGCGATCCCCGGAGTGCGAGCCGCCGCCATCGCCTCGCCGCTGCCAGTGGGCGGACGTGCCATCGGGCTCACCGTCGCTCCCCGCGACCGGGCGGAGCCGCACCCGCCGCAAAGCTCGCTCTCCTCGCTGGCGCCCGGCGCGCTCTCGCTGCTCGGGGTGAAGCTCGATCGGGGCCGCGAGTTCACCGCCCGGGACCGCGCCGGCGCGCCGCCGGTCGTGATCGTCAATCGTACGCTCGCGCGCCTCTTGTGGCCCGACAAGGATCCGATCGGGCAGCGCATCGGTCTGGGACCGGGGGATCCGGAGAATCGCGAAGTGGTCGGGGTCGTCGCCGACACGCGCAGCGCGCTCGACGCGCCCGCGGGGCCGCAGATCTATGCCCCCTATGCGCAGGTGCCCTGGCCGTTCTTCACGCTGGTCGTGCGCAGCGATCTCGGCCCCGTGGCATTGCAGTCGTCGTTACGGCGTGAAATCTCGGCAATCGATCCCGAGCTGCCGGTCGGCGCGACACGCTCGCTGGACGAGGTCCTCGCGGGCACCGTCGCGCGGCGCAGGTTCGCTGCGCTGGTGCTGACAACGTTCGCGGCGGCGGCGCTGCTTCTCGCGCTGGGTGGCATCTCGGGGACTCTCGCCTACGTAGTCGCGCAGCGGACCCGCGAGCTCGGAATCCGCGCGGCCCTCGGAGCGACGCGCGGAAGGGTGCTCACACTCGTCCTCGGGCAGGGCTTGCGGCTCTCCGGGGTCGGCGTGCTGAGCGGAGCGGTGCTCGCGGCCGCGTTCTCGCGGGTGCTCGCGTCGCAGCTCTTCGGGATCGGGGCCACCGATCCGGTCACCTACGCTGGAATCGCAGGCGCGCTACTGGCGATGGGCGGCGCAGCGTCGCTGGTTCCGGCGTGGCATGCGACGCGAGTCGATCCGATGGAGACGCTCCGCGCCGAGTAACGCCTGGTACTAGGGCACGGCTTCGCGAGCGAGGCCGAGCCGCGGCGCAGTCCGGCCGATCCGCAGCACGACGACGGCGGCGACGAGGCAGATGGAGCCAGCCACGATCCAGGCTGGCGTGTACGTCGTGAGGCTGGTCCGGATGATGCCGGCGCCGAGCGCTCCGAAACCGGCGCCGATCTGGTGCGACGCGACGATCCAGCCGAAGGCGATGGGCGCATCGCGGACGCCCATCGCTTCCGTGGTGAGCCGCACCGTCGGCGGGACCGTGGCGATCCAATCGAGGCCGTAGAAGATGGCGAAGAGCGGCAGCCCGAAGACGTGGGCATTGAACGCCTGCGGGAGCCAGAGCAGCGCGAGGCCGCGCAGCCCGTAGTACCAGAAGAGCAGCTTGCGCGAGTCGATGCGGTCGGAGAGCCATCCGCTCGCCGTGGTGCCGAACAGATCGAAGATGCCCATGACCGCGAGCAGGCCAGCGGCCCGCACTTCGGGAATTCCGTGGTCCATGCAGGCGGGGACGAGATGCGTTCCCACGAGCCCGTTGGTCGTTGCGCCGCAGACGAAGAAGCTGCCGGCGAGGAGCCAGAAGTCGCCCTTGCGCGATCCTTCGCGCAACACCCGGAACGCGTTGGCGACCGGGTTCTGCCGCGACGGCGCGACCTGGGGCGTTTGCGGAGTCGCGCCGAACGGCAGGAGCCCGAGATCCGAGGGGCGATCGCGCATGAGGAATGCAACGAGCGGCAACAGCAGCACGATCACGGAAGCGACGATGAACGTCACCGCGCGCCAGCCGTGGCCCTCGACGACGTGCGCCTCGAGAGGGAGAAAGAGCATCTGCCCGGTGGCGGTGCTGGCGGTGAGGATTCCCATCACCGTCCCGCGGCGGGAGAAGAACCAGCGATTCACGACCGTGGCTCCGAGCACCATCGCGGTCGTGCCGGTGCCGAGCCCCACCAGGACGCCCCAGGTGAGGATGAGCTGCCAGCTCGTGCGCATCTGCGAGGTCAGCGCGACTCCGACGCCGATGAGCGCCAGCGAGACGAGGACGGTGCGGCGGATCCCGAACCGCTCCATCAAGGCCGCGGCGAACGGTCCGACGAGCCCGTAGAGAACCAGGTTCACGGAGACCGCCGAGGAGAGCAGGGCGCGGCTCCACCCGAACTCGCGCTCGAGCGGCACCATCAGGATCGACGGAGTCGCGCGAACCGCGGCGGCGCAGAGGAGCACCACGAAGGTGGCGCCCGCGACGACGAAGGCAGGATGGATCTTCTGTTTCACGAAGCCAGCTCCTGGGCCGCAAACCGCGCGCGATAAGCCGACGGTGTGACGTGCAAAGCGCGCAGGAAGGCGCGGCGGAGCACCTCGGCGCTACCGAAACCCGCTTCGGCGGCGATCGCCTCGAGGCCCTTGTCCGATTGCTGCAGGGCGCGGCGCGCCGCTTCCAGGCGGAGCTGTTCGACCGCCTCGGCAGGCGCCACTCCGAGCTCGCGCTGGAACACGCGGGTCAGCTGGCGCGGGCTCTTCCCGATTCGCTTGGCGAGAGCGGGAACCGACAGGTCGCCGGCAGGGTTTTCAGCGGCCCAGGCGACGAGATCGCGGATCGAGGGCGTCTGCGCGGCCTGGAGCCGCAGCGGAGCGCTGTACTGGCTCTGGTCGCCCGGCCTGCGCAGGTACATGACCATCGCCCGCGCGAGCTGCAGGGCCAGCTCCGCGCCGAGATCCTCCTCGATCAGCGCGAGGGCGAGGTCCATCCCGGCGCTCACGCCGGCGGAGGTGTAGACGTTGCCGTCGCGGACCCAGATGCGGTCCTCCTCGACGCGAATGCGCGGATAGCTCCGGGCGAGCTCCGCGGCGCGCGACCAGTGCGTCGTGACGGTACGACCGTCGAGGAGCCCCGCCTCGGCAAGGAGGAACGCTCCGGTGCAGACGGAGCCGAGGCGGCGGACCCGGCCGGACATCTTGCGGAGCCACTCGAGCACCAAGGGATCGTCGATCACCGAGTCGACGCCGATGCCGCCCACGACGAGCAGCGTGTCGATGCCGGTGCGCACCTCGGGGTACGTCGTGTCGGGGAGGAAGCGGAACCCGGAAGAGCCCGCGATCGGACCCGGCTCCATCCCGACCACGACCGGTGCGTATCCCGGGTGGGATTTGCGCTCGTCGCGCAACAAACGGGTTGCACGCGCGAACAGCTCCAGCGGGCCGGACAGGTCCAGCGCCTGGATGCCCGGGTAGACGAAGAAGGCGACTCGCAGCGGTTTCGAAGCCTGCATGGTGCCCATGCTGCTCGCGGGAGTCGATGTCCGCAAGGACATTGATCCAACGATTCGGGACATTCAGGCGCGAGCGCCGTTGGTGGGTGCCGTCGCAGCCGTCTTCCGATCCTTGCGGCGGATGCTGAGCACCTTCGTGACGCGGGCGATGGCCAGGCCGTCCTGGTCGAAGACCGTCGCCTCGAGCTTCGGATTGATCTTCCCCGCCGCGTCGATTTCGCGCTTGAACTGGGCCAGGAGCGCGGGAGGCACTTCGAAACGCGCGCGCACCCGGCCTCGGCCGGGCTTGAGGAACTCGATGGTCGCGCTCTTGTCCCAGACCACGTACTCGTCGCCGAGCTGCATCATGATCATCAGCATGAAGAAGGGGTCGCACATCGAATAAAGCGACCCGCCGAACTGCGTGCCGACGAAGTTCCGGTTCCAGGGCGACAGCTTCATCTCTACTTCGAGGACGCTGAGGTCCTTCGCGACGTGCACGACCGAGATTCCGGCGCCGAGGTAGGGCGGCCAGAAGCGGAGGAGTTTCAGGAACCTGGCGTATCCGAGGGCGTCGGCGGCGCGCTGGAGGAAGGGGAGCATGTTCCGAAGGATGCCAGCCGCGAGGAAGCGTCGCGACCGCTCACGCCTCCGGCGGAACCGTCATCTCCGCCGGCTGCCCCATCTCGCCGCTCGCCGATCCCGTACTGGTCACCGGAATGTTGGGGAACACCAGACTGATCGCCGCCGACGCGAGCGCGATGCCCGCGATGGCCCAGAAGATGATCCCCAGGCCGGACTGCAAGGAGGCCGACAGCGCGTTCAGCACCGAGGAGGTGAGCCCTGCGCCATGCCCGGGTCCGAGCAGCTGATCGGCGGCCTGCGGCGTGTGGATGCTCGCACCGGGTCGCAAGAAGAGGGCGAGCGCGATCGCCGCGACGGCGGAGATGGCAAGCCCGCTCCGCACCAGGATCCGGAACCCCACGCGCGGGAGCAATCGGCCGCTGATCGCGCTGGCGATGGGCCAGCCGATGACCATGGGCGTGATGGCGCTGCCGGCTTCGGTCGGCGTGCCGCCGAGGACCCCCTGCACGTAGAGCGGCACGTAGGTGACCATCGAGATCATGCCCGCGCCCACCAGAGCGCCTGTGGCGGTTGCGACGGACATCACGCGTTCGCGGAAGAGGTCCAGCGGCACGACCGGTTCGGGGGCCCGCTTCTCGATGGCGAAGAAGGCGAAGAGCGACACCGCGGCGAGCGGCAATCCGATCGCGCTCGCAACGCCGCCGTGAGTGCCGAAAAGGAGCGCCGCAAGCCCGAGCGTGAGCACGCCCGCGCCGGCGAGGTCGAGCGAGTGCCGGCGATGCTCGACGTCCTCGTGCAGGGCGACGACGAGGAGCGCCGCGGCCGCGATCCCTGCCGGGACGTTGATGAAGAAGACCCACCGCCAGGAGAGGTACTTGACGATGATCCCGCCGAGGAGCGGACCGATGAGCCCGGCGACGCCCCACACCGCGCCGAAGACGCCCTGCATCCGGCTGCGCTCTTCCAGGTTGTAGATGTCGCCGACGATGGTGAGGGTCGTCGGCTGCATCGCTCCGGCCCCGAGCCCCTGCACGGCGCGGAAGGCGATGAGCGCGCCGATCCCTTGCGCGAGCCCGCTCGCCATCGAGCCGACGAGGAAGACGGCGATGCCGGCGAGGAGCACCGGCTTGCGCCCGTAGAGATCGGCGAGCTTGCCGTAGATGGGGACCGTCACCGTCGAGGTGAGCAGGTACGCGGTGAAGACCCAGGAGTAGTAGTGGATGCCGCCGAGATCGCCGACTACGGTCGGCATGGCCGTGGAGACAACCGTCATCTCCATCGCAGCCATCGACAGGCTGAGGAGGAGCGAGACGACGGTGAGCGGGCGATTCGTCTTCATCGACCATGGTAGATGCCGCGCCCGCGCCGGAGAAGCAACCGCGCTCTACCGTTGCGAGAAGGTATCGCAGGCGTCGGCGGTGCCGCGGTCGAAACCGGTACGGAACCAGCGTGAGCGGTCCGCTGCCGACCCGTGGGTGAACGACTCGGGCGCCACGCGGCGCCCGGCCATTTGCTGGAGCCTGTCGTCACCCACGGCCGCGGCGGCGCGGAGGCCTTCCTCGACGTCGCCCGGTTCGAGCATCTTCCGCTGGGCCGCGGAATGCCCCCACACGCCGGCGTAGCAGTCCGCCTGCAACTCCAGCCGGACCGAAAGCGCGTTCCGCTGCGACGGATCGCGCTGCGAGAGCCGCTGCACGCGCTCGCTCAAACCGAGCAGGTTCTGCACATGATGGCCGACCTCGTGCGCGATGACGTAGGCTTGCGCAAAGTCCCCGGGAGCGCCGAAGCGACGGGACAGCTCACGATAAAACCCGAGGTCGATGTACACCCGCTCGTCGGCGGGACAGTAGAACGGTCCGGTCTGCGAGCTCGCCTCGCCGCACCCTGAGCGCGTCTCGTCCCAGAAGAGCACCAGCTTCGCGTCCCGATGACGCCCCTGCATGGTGGTGCCCCAGAACTTCTGCGCGTCGTTGAAGGTACCGACCGCGACCCGTTCGAGTGGCTTCTCGGCCGCCTGCCGCTCGGCGACCTGCTCGCTGGGCGCCTGCGTCGTGGTGGTGCCCGGGTTCCCCTGCACCACGTCGAACAGGTTCTGTTTGAAGACCAGGCTGAGGATGCCGAGGACGATGATGCCGCCGAGCCCGAGCCTGCCGCCGGTGCCGGAGAGGATGGAGCCGCGGCGGTCCTCCACGTTCGAGCGATCCTGGTCCGAGTTGCCGAATTGCATCCGCTCAATCTGATAAGTTTGCCGCCCCATGCAAGTCATCGTCACCGGAGGCGCTGGATTCATCGGTGCGCATACCTGCCGGGCGCTGCTCGCCAAGGGACACCGCGTGACCGCGGTCGACGATCTCAGCCACGGAAAGCGCGAAGCCGTTCCGGACGGCGTCGAGCTCGTCGTCCTCGACGTCCGCGATCCGAAGCTGATGACCGAGATGGAGAAGCGTCGGCCCGACGCCGTGGTGCATCTCGCGGCGCAGATGGACGTGCGCAAGTCGGTCGCCGATCCGCTCTTCGATGCCTCCGTGAACGTGCTCGGGACGCTCTCTGCCCTGGAATCGGCCCGGCGCGCCGTCGTGCGGCGGTTCGTCTTCGCTTCCTCGGGTGGCGCTGTGTACGGGGAGCAGGACGTCTTTCCCGCCAGCGAAGCCCATGCGCGGCGGCCGGCGAGCCCGTACGGAGCTTCCAAGCTGTGCGGAGAGGAATACGTCGAGCTTTACCGGCGCGCCCACGGCATGTCGACGCTCTGCCTGCGCTACGCCAACGTCTACGGGCCCGGCCAGGATCCGCTCGGCGAAGCGGGGGTGGTGGCGATCTTCCTCCACCAGCTCCTCGAGGGGCGCACGCCGCGCATCAACGGCGACGGACTCCAGACGCGCGACTTCGTCTATGTAGAGGACGTGGCGCGGGCGAACCTGCTCGGCGTGGAGTCGGCCGCTTCCGGCGCCTTGAACATCGGCACTGCGCGGGAAGCCAACATCGTGCAGCTCGCGGAGAAGCTGGTGAAGGCCACGGGCGGTCCCAAGCCCACGCACGGGCCTCCGGCGCCGGGCGAACAGCGGCGGAGCGTCATCGATCCGGCGGCGGCGAAGAAGGCGCTCGGGTGGGAGCCGCGGGTGGGATTCGAGGAGGGGCTCGAGCGCACCGCGGAGTGGTTCAAGTCCCGGCGCAAAGCCTGATGGGAATCGCTTGCGGCCCTCGCTGAATCGAGATATGCAAATGCGCGAATATGGAAGCGCTTTCGCAGGCCTACCGCGCACTCGGTGACGCGACCCGGCTGCGCATCCTGCGCCTCGTCGCCCAGACCCCGCTGAACGTGAGCGAGATCGTCTCGCTCGTCGGCATCGCCCAGCCTACCGTCTCCCACCACCTCGGCAAGCTCAAGGCGATGAGGCTGCTCCTCGAGGAGCGGCAGGGCGTCTTCACCTACTACTCGCTCGACCTCCATCCGGACGACCCGCGCTGGCCGCTCATCCGCGTCGCCATCGACGATCGCACCGATGGAGACGGCGACCTCGCGCGCCTGCGCGACCTGCTCCGCCAGCGCGACGATCGCCAGGCGCTCAACGAGCGGCTCCTCGAGCCGGGACAATCCTTCCAGCTGTGGTCGCGCGCCCTCGGGCGGCTGCTTCCGCGCTGGGACGTCGCCGACCTCGGCTGTGGCACCGGCTCGCTGAGCGTGGAGATCGCGCGCTGGGCGCGGAGCGTGCTCGCAATCGATCGCAACCCGGAGGTGCTCGTCGCCGCTCGCGAGCGCGCCGCCCGCGACGAGGCGCGCAACGTGGAGTTCGTCGCCGCCGATCTGCACGACTTCTCGACCCGCCGCCGTTTCGATCTGGTGGTCGCCTCCCAGAGCCTCCACTTCCTCGACGACCCGCCGCAGGTGGTGAGGACCGCCCGCAAGCTGCTCAAGAAGGGCGGGCGCCTGCTGGTGCTCGAGTTGCTCCCGCACGGCGAGGAGTGGGTCCGCGAGCGCCTCGGCCATCGCTACCTGGGATTCGACCCGGTCGAGCTCGCCGCGACGCTCGAGGCGGAGGGATTCGCCTCGATCATCACCGAGATCCTGCCCAGCGGAAGCTCGCCCTTCCGCCCGTTCCTGCTCTGCGCCGAGGTGCCGGAATGAGCCGCCGTGAGCGCGTCGATCTCCTCGAGAAGCTCCTCGACGAGCGCGTCCTCGTCATCGACGGCGCCATGGGAACGGCGCTGCAGGACCTGAACCTCTCCGCCGCCGACTTCGGCGGTGCCGAGCTGGAGGGGTGCAACGAGAACCTCAACCTCACCAAACCCGAGGCGATCCGCGGCATCCACCGCGGCTATCTGGAAGCGGGCGCCGACATCCTCGAGACCAATACCTTCGGCGGCACGCCCCTCGTCCTCGCCGAGTACGGTCTCCAGGACCGGGCGCTCGAGATCAACCGCGAAGGGGCACGTCTGGCCCGGGAAGAGGCCGCAAAGTTCACCGACAAGCCGCGGTTCGTCGCCGGATCGATGGGCCCGACCACCAAGGCCATCTCCGTCACCGGCGGCGTCACCTTCGAGGAGCTGATCTCCTCCTACGAGGCGCAGGCGCGAGGGCTGTACGAGGGCGGCGTCGATTACTTCCTGATCGAGACCGCGCAAGACACCCGCAACGTCAAGGCGGCCCTTTTCGGCATCGACCGTGTCCAGGGAGCGCTTCCCCGCGAGGAGCGGCTCCCCATCGCGGTGAGCGGAACCATCGAGGCGATGGGGACCATGCTCGCCGGGCAGTCCGTCGAGGCGCTGGCGATCTCGCTCGATCACCTCGACCTCCTCTACCTCGGGCTCAACTGCGCGACCGGCCCCGAGTTCATGACCGATCACATCCGCTCGCTTTCGCAGATGGCGCGGACCCGGGTCGCCTGCGTTCCGAACGCGGGCCTGCCCGACGAGAACGGCCGCTACCTCGAGACCCCGCAGATGCTCGCGCGCACGCTGCAGCGCTTCGGCGAGAACGGCTGGCTCAACCTCGTCGGCGGCTGCTGCGGGACCCACCGCGGGCACATCGAGAAGCTCGCCGGGATCGCCGCGGGTTTGCGCCCCCGCAAGCCGGCGACCGATCGGCGCAGCGCGCTCTCGGGGATCGATGCGCTCGAGATCACCGACGAGGTCCGCCCGGTCATCGTCGGCGAGCGCACCAACGTGCTCGGGTCGAAGAAGTTCCGCGATCTCATCGCGCAGGAGAAATGGGACGAGTCGACGGAGATCGCCCGCGCCCAGGTAAAGCGCGGCGCCCACGTCATCGACGTCTCGACGCAGCAGACCGATCGCGACGAGGTCCAGGATCTCCGCCGCTTCCTCGAGGTGCTGATCAAGAAGATCCGCGCGCCCTTGATGATCGACTCGACCAACGAGAAGGCCATCGCCTCCGCGCTGACCTATTCGCAGGGCAAGGCGATCATCAACTCCATCAACCTGGAGGACGGCGAGAAGCGCTTCGCCAGCGTGGTCCCGCTGGCGCGACGGTTCGGCGCCGCCCTCGTGGTGGGGTGCATCGACGAGAAGGGACAGGCGATCCGCGCCGAAGACAAGCTCGCCGTCGCGGTGCGAAGCCGCGACCTTCTCACCGGCAAGTACGGCGTTCCCGAGGAGGACCTCTACTTCGATCCGCTGGTCTTCCCCTGCGCTTCGGGCGATGCCGCCTATACGGGCAGCGCGCTCGAGACCATCGAGGCGGTGCGCCTCATCAAGGCGAAATTGCCTCGCTGCAAGACCGTGCTCGGCATCAGCAACGTGAGCTTCGGCCTGCCCTCCGCCGGGCGCGAAGTGGTCAATTCGGTGTTCCTCTACCATTGCGTGCAGGCGGGCCTCGATCTCGCCATCGTCAACGCCGAGAAGCTGGAGCGCTATCCGTCGATCCCGGAAAGCGAGCGCGCCCTCGCCGAAGGGGTCTTGCGCAGCCGCGACGCCGCCTCGCTTCAAGCCGCGACGCAGGCGTTCACCGGACACTTCCGCGAGAAGAAGCCGCAGGGACCTTTGCGCAGCGAGCTTCCCCTCGACGAGCGGCTCGCGCGCTACATCGTGGAGGGATCGCGAGACGGGCTTCACGACGATCTGGCCGCGAAGCTCGCGCAAGGCGTGCCGCCGCTAGAGATCATCAACGGCCCGCTCATGCGCGGGATGGACGAGGTCGGCCGCCTCTTCAACGACAACCAGCTCATCGTCGCCGAGGTGCTGCAGAGCGCCGAGTCGATGAAGGCGGCGGTCTCGTACCTCGAGCCGCACATGGACAAAGCGGAGTCCGCGACGCGCGGCAAGATCCTGCTCGCGACCGTCAAGGGCGATGTCCACGACATCGGCAAGAACCTCGTCGACATCATCCTCTCCAACAACGGCTTCGACGTGGTGAACCTCGGCATCAAGGTGCCGCCCGAAGCGCTCATCCAGGCCGTGCGCGAGCACAACCCCGACGTGGTCGGCTTGAGCGGGCTGTTGGTGAAGAGCGCGCAGCAGATGGTCGCCACCGCTTCCGACCTGCGCGCGGCGGGCGTCGATCTGCCGCTCCTCGTCGGCGGCGCGGCCCTCTCGCGCAACTTCGTCGATCGGAACATCGCGCCTGCGTACGGCGGAACGGTCGCATATGCCCACGACGCGATGAGCGGCCTGGAACTGGCCAAGCGCGTGGTCGATGCCGAGAAGCGGCTCGAGCTCGAGCGGGAGGCGACCGCACGCCGCGCCCAACTGGCCTCGGTCGAGACGGCCCGCCCGGCGCCGGTCGCGTCGCCGGCGCGCCGGTCGAGCAAGGTGCCGGTCATCCCGGACCCGCCGCGGCCGCCGGACCTGGAGCGCCACGTCATCACCAACACGCCGCTCGACCAGATCTGGCGCTTCATCAACCCGGTGATGATCTACGGGCGCCATCTCGGATTGAAGTCGTCGGTCGTGCGCGAGGTGGAGCAGGGCGATCGCGCGACGCTCGAGAGCACCGAGGCGGGGCGGAAGGCGCTCTTGCTCAAGGAGCGCCTCGACGATCTCAAGCAGGAGTGCCGCGAAGGCGCGATGAAGGCGCGGGCCGTCTACCAGTTCTTCCGCGCCCGCGGAGAGGGCAACGATCTGTTGCTCCTGCGTCCCGACGGCTCGGAGCTTACGCGGTTCACCTTCCCGAGGCAGGAAGGCGAGGACGGCCTCTGCCTCGCCGATTACGTCGGCCAGGACGACAGCGTCTGTCTCTTCGTCACCACCGCGGGAGAGGGCATCCGCGCCCGCGCCGAGCTGGCGAAGAAGAACGGCGACTTCCTCAAGTCGCACCTTCTGCAGGCACTCGCGCTCGAGACGGCGGAAGCCTACGCCGAGCTGCTCCACAGCTCTCTACGCAGCCAGTGGGGATTCCCCGACCCGCTCGAAACGACGATGCTCGACCGGTTCAAGGCCAACTACCATGGCAAGCGGTACTCGTTCGGTTACCCGGCCTGCCCGAGCCTCGACGATCAGCAGATCCTCTTTCGCGTGCTGCAACCCAAGGACATCGGCATCGAGCTGACCGACGGCTGCATGATGGATCCGGAGGCGAGCGTCTCGGCCGTCGTCTTCCATCACCCGTCGGCGACGTACTTCAGCGTTGCTTGATCGTCCCGCGTTCCGGGTCGCAACAAGATAGGATGCCGCCCCGTGCCGGTCCTCCCTTCGCTCGCCACGAGCAGCATCGGCAGCCTGCCTCACACCCAGCTGGAGCTGGCGCTGCAGCAGGCGCTGCTGGTCGACATCCCGGCCGCGCCGCAGCTCCCGCGGCGCGATCCCGCCGAGTACATGGTCGCCCAGGCGCTCGACGGTCTCCCGGGTCTGCACGCGGAGCCCGACGGCACCGCGACACTCGATGCGGCGGAATGGACGCGTGGCGCCGCCACCTTCGATGCTCGGCTCGAACGGACGCTGGAGAAAGGGGAAGGGCGGGAGTCCTTCCTTCCCACGGCAGCGTCGTGGCAGGCCCTGCGGCCGTTTCTCTGGGAAGTCGAGCAGCGCAAGCTGCCCTTCGCCAAGGTGCAGATCGCGGGACCGATCACGCTGCGCTGGTCGCTGCGCCTCGCCGACGGAACGCCGCTGTTCGCCTCGCCCGATGCCAAGGCGGTCGAGACCCAGATCGTGCGGCTGGTCCTCGCCCGCGCGCTCGCCATGGCCCGCAAGGTAAAGGATGCCGGCGCGACGCCCATCGTGTTCCTCGACGAGCCCGGCCTCTACGCCTACGACCGCCGCGATCCGCGCCACCTCGTCGCGCTCCAGGAGCTTCGCGTGCTCGTCCTCGCGCTCAAGCGCGAGGGCGCGCTGGTCGGCGTGCACTGCTGCGGGAACACCGACTGGGGCGCGCTGCTCGGCCTCGGCTTCGATATCGTCTCGCTCGACGCGAGGCTCTCGCTAACGCCGATCCTCGCCACCGGTGCGTTCGAGCAGTTCCACGAGGAAGGCGGTACGCTGGCCCTCGGCATCGTGCCGACCGACTTCAGCGCCACGGACGATGTCGGCGAGCTGTGCGAGCTCGCCCGCACGCTCCTCCCCGAGGAGCCCCTGAAGCGGGCCATGCTGACACCCGCGTGCGGCCTCGCGCTGCGCTCGGTGCAGGACGCGGAGCACATCTTCGAGCAGCTGCGCGTGGCGCAGCGGCGGCTTGCCGGATGACCCAAGCGATCGTGATCGGAGCGGGAGCAGCGGGCCTGCGCGCTGCCGTCGCGCTGCGCAAGGCAGGCCGGCAGGTCCTGGTGCTGGAGGCCCGCGACCGTATCGGCGGCCGCGTCTACAGCGTGGAGGATCGGGAGCTGGGCGCCACCCTGGAGATGGGCGCCGAGTTCGTCCACGGCGATCTGGGCGAGCTGAAGAAGAGCCGGTTGCGCCTCGAGGAGATGGACGGGCGCCACCTTTCCATCGTCGACGGCACCCTGCGCGACGTGACCAAGGACCTGCGCGGAGTGCTGTCGCAACTCGCCAAGGCGACCGGCGCTGGCACCGCGCAAAGCTGGCTGTCGCGTTCCGATCTGCCCCCGCTCGGACGCGAGCTCGCCCGCTACTACATCGAGGGCTTCTACGCGGCGCCCGCAGCCTTCGTGGGCGTCTCGGACATCGCCAACGACCAGGGGATGCGCACGCGCCGGGTCCTGGGAGGCTATGACCACGCCCTCCGTCCGCTGGCCGATTCCTTGCGCGAGGATTCCGCGCTGCGCCTCGGCACCGTCGTGACCGAGGTGATGTGGCGCAGAGGCCATGTGGTGGTGAAGGCGCGCACGCGCACCGGGCGCGACCTCGCTCCGTTCCAGGCGGAGAAGCTGATCGTCACGCTGCCCGTCGGCGTCCTCCTCGCGCGCCCCGGGCAGGACGGCGCGGTGCGCTTCGATCCGCCCCTCAAGCGCAAGCGCGAGGCGCTCGGCTGGTTGCGGATGGGCGGCGTGGTGAAAGCGGTGCTGCGCTTCCGCGAGCCGGTGTGGGCGGCGAAGCCCGTGCGCAAGGCGGATTTCGTCCACGCTCCGGGCGCGGCCTTTCCCACCTGGTGGCGGACGGGATCGCCGGACACGCCGCTGGTGACCGGTTGGGCGGGCGGTCCCGCGGCCTCCAAGCTCGGGAAGAGTGATCCGCTCCCAGCCGCCCTCTCCTCGCTGGCGCGCGTCCTGGGCCGCTCCGCGTCCGACCTGGAAGGGCTGCTCGAGTCGGCCAACATCGTCGACTGGGCCCAGGATCCGTACTCGCGGGGCGCGTACGTTTATCACCTGGCCGAAGCGCCCGCGTCGACCACCGCCGATCTGGCGGCGCCCGAGGAGGACACGCTCTACTTCGCCGGCGAGGCGACCAGTCTCACCGAGCGGAGCGGAACGGTGGACGGCGCGATGGAGAGTGGCCTGCGAGCGGCGAAAGAGGCGCTGGCGAAGCGCTGATCCTGCCCGTCGCGGACTTTGCGTGTACCCTCGCGTCGGATGGACGACCTGCGTATCCGGCGACCGTTCCGACGGCGACTGCTCGCGGTGATGCTAGCCGCCGGGCTGCTGCCGCTTCTGGGCGGCGGTCTCGTCGCCGGTCTCGGCTTGTCGCGCATGCTCTCGCTCTCGCTCGCCCCGCTCGATCCGCTGCTCGAGAGGGCCCAGCGCACGGCACCCGATCCGGCGCTGGCGCGCGACCTGTCCCAGGCGCGTCTCGATCTGTTGCAAGCGGAGCTCGCGCGCCGATCCCTCGCGCACCTCGCGCCCTGGGCGCTCCTCGGCGCGGTAGCGATCTCGGGCCTGGTTCTCGCCGCTGCGGCCGTTGCGCTGGGCAGCGCGCTCTCCGGCCCGGTCGAGCGGCTCGCTCGAGGGATGATGCGAGTCGCCGAAGGCGACCTCGCGCACCGCCTGCCGGAGGAAGGCCGCGCCGACGAGCTTGGCCTCCTGGTCCGCGAATTCAACCGCATGACCTCCGAGCTCGAGGCGCAGCGCGCCCGCCTCCAGCTCACCGAGGAGCTCGCTGCCTGGCAGTCCGTCGCCCGCGGCCTCGCGCACGAGCTGAAAAACCCCCTCACCGCAATGCGGCTCGCCATCGCCCGCGTCGCGCGGCTCGACTCGCAGCCCGCGGCGGAATCCGCGCAGCTGCTCGGGGAGCAGATCGACGTCTTGCTCCGCATGACGGAGAGCTTTTCCCAGTTCGCCAAGCTGCCCGCTCCACGCAAGGTGCCCGTCGATCTGGCCGACCTCCTCCGCGAGACGAGCAGCCTCTATTCGGGAGGCGCGCCGGTGCCCATCGAGTGCTCCGCCGATCCGCTCCGGCTCGATGGCGACCCGGATCAGCTCCGCCGCGCCTTCGGCAACCTCATCAAGAATGCGCTGGAAGCTTCGCGCCCGGGCGACGGCCCGGTGGAAGTCACCGCGCGCGCCGACGGCCAGAAGGCGCGCGTCCTGGTGCGGGACAGGGGCGCGGGCATACCGGCGCGGCTCGACGGCGCGCAGCTCTTGCGATCGCTTGGGACGACGAAGCCGCAGGGATCCGGACTCGGGCTGCCCATCGCGCAGAAGATCGTCCACGAGCACGGCGGTACGCTGCTCCTCGAGCCTCGCGAAGGCCGCGGGGCGCAAGCGGTGGTCGAGCTTCCTCTCGGCGGGGAGAGGCGGTGAGCCGCCGCATCCTGCTCGTGGACGACGATCCTGCGGTGTTGCGCGGCGTCTCCGGTCTCTTGCAAGACGAAGGGTACCGCACCGAGACGGCGGCGACGGCGGCGCAGGCGCACGAGGTGCTCTCGCGCGATCCGCCGGCGGCGGTGATCCTCGATCTCGGGCTTCCGGGAGAGAGCGGCCTCTCCTTGCTCGCGCGCCTTCCCCGGCCTCTTCCGGCGCCGGTGGTGGTCCTCTCCGGCGGGGCGACGCCGGGCGAGGCGGCGCAGGCGCTCAAGCTCGGCGCCACCGACTTCGTCGAGAAGCCGCCCAGCGCCGAGCGCCTCCTCACCGCGCTGGCCAACGCGCTCGCCCTCCGCGACCTCGAGGACGAGCGAGAGCGCTTGCGGGAGGAGCTGGCGCAGCCGGGAAATCTGGTCGGCGAGAGCGCCGCGCTGGTCGAGCTGCGCAAGGTCATCGCCCGCGTCGCTCCGACCGATTCCCTCATCCTCGTCGAGGGAGAAACGGGCACGGGCAAAGAGCGCGTCGCGCGCGCGCTTCATCTCGCCTCGGGCCGCAAGGGTCGCTTCGTGGCGGTGAACTGCGCCGCCATTCCCGCCCCGCTCCTCGAGAGCGAGCTGTTCGGCGCCGAGAAGGGCGCCTTCACCGGCGCCACGGCGCGGCGCATCGGGCGTTTCGAGCAGGCGCAGAAGGGAACGCTGCTCCTCGACGAGATCGGCGAGTTGCCGCTCGATCTGCAGGCGAAGCTCCTCCGCGTGCTCGAGGAACGCGAGGTCTCGCGGCTCGGCGGCGGAGCTCCGGTCGCCATCGACGTGCGCGTCGTCGCCGCCACCCATCGAGATCTCGGCAGGGCCGTCGCGGAGGGCCGCTTCCGACAGGATCTCTACTACCGGCTCGCGGTGTTTCCCATCCGGATCGCGCCGCTCCGGGAGCGTTCCGGCGACGTGGTCCCGCTCCTGCGCGCCTTCGTCGCGGACCTTCGCGGACCGCAAACGGAGCTGACCATCGCTCCGGAAGGCGAGCGCGCCCTCCGCGCCCATCCCTGGCCAGGAAACGTGCGCGAGCTGCGCAATTTCGCGGAGCGTTTGCACCTCCTGCGCGATCCCGGCCCGCTCACCGTGGACGCGGAGACGGCGGCGCTCCTCGCGCCCGCTACCAGATCGCCGGAAAGCGCGACGTGGGGACTGGGAACGCTCTCCTATCGCGAGCTTTGCGAGGAGGCGGAGCGGAAGATCCTCCGCGAGGCCCTCGAGCGCAGCGAGGGAAACGTGGCCGCGGCGGCCCGCCTGCTCAGGGTCGATCGCGGCAATCTCTACCGCCGGATCAAGGCCCTCGGCGTGGATGCCGACGACGAGCCGATGTAGCGGGGACATCGTCGATGTCAGAGCGACATCGCCCTTCCGGAGGCGACCCTCGCGATTGCGCGCCCTTGCGCGATCGCCCGGGCTGGCGCGCGAAGTGCTGGAGAAGCGCATCGAGGGAGGCACCGATGCGTTCCGCGTTCTCGACACCTCGCGCCCGATTCCTGGCCGTCTGCCCCGCCCTGCTGCTCTTCGCAAGCCCGGCTGCCGCTCGGGGCAAGGCGAGAGAAGAGCAGACCGGGTGCATGCGCATCGTCTCCCGCGACGAGGCGCTGGCGGCGACGCTCCGGTCGGACGCCTTTCGCGACCTCCGCGATCCCGTCGCCGTCCGCGTCTCCGGTTTGCAGTCGCTTCCCGAGGACGATGTCTGGCAACTGGTCGGAGGAAGGCCCGCCGCTCCTCTCTCCCGCGACGAAGCGGTGGCGCTCCTCGCTCGTCTCCAAAGCACCGGCCTGTTCTCGGGCATCGCGCTTTCCCTCGACGACGGTCCCACCCTGAACCTCGAGCTGACGGAGAATCTTCGCGTCCGCGCCGTCCGCCTGCGCGGCCTTTCCGAGTTCCGCAGCGAGGACGTCCTCGACCGGCTCCTCGAAATTCCCTCGTCCTGGGAGGTCGAGCGCAGCCGCCGCGACATTCGCGCCGCGGAGCCGACGGAGTGCGCCGCCGCGCTGCCGCCTCGCGACCTCCTCGCTCGCGCCGAGAACGGCGACGTCAGTCCCGGCATCCTCTGGAAGGGTCTGCGGGGCGCGCTCGATCGGGTCGTCCGCTACCTGCGCGGCCGCGGCTACCCGCTCGCACGGCTGGAAGGAAGCCTGAGCCCGTCGGGAATCCTCCAGCTCGACATCGACGAGGGACGGCTTTCCGGCGTCGAGGTCCGCGGGCTCGATGCCGGGCTTGCCCGGGACATCGTCGCGGAATTGCACCTCGACCGCGGCGACATCTTCTCCACCGGCGAGCTGTCGAGCGCACTCGAGCGCGTCGAGCGGCGCTGGCCGTGCGCCCCGAGCGCAAGCGGAGCGACGCGCAGTGGGTCGAGCTCCTGCGGCATACCCCGGTGACGGGGTTCGCTCCCGGCGTCGCCGCTACCGCGACCTTCTACGACCCGAAGGACCGGGTCCATCTAATGGTCGACGCTGCCGTGAACCTCAACACCCGCCGTCCAAGCCGGACGCAGACCACCGGGACCTTCCTCCAGCGATTCGGCGCGCACGAGCTGACGGATGTGCTGCTCGGCACGCGCTTGCGAATCCCGGCGCTCGACGTGGCCGAGGTGGGCGTCCAGATCCATGCGCTCACCGACACGAACGATCGATGGCGGATCTCGGCGATCGACTCCTACCTCTACTCGGCGCTGATCAACCGCGCCGATCGCGAGTACTACCGGCGCACCGGATACGCAGCGATCCTCACCACGCACCTGTTGGAGATGTTGACGCTGGGCGCGGAGTACCGCCGCGACCAGTACGATCCGCTGGCGGCCCCGCCTCGCGTCTGGACCATCTTCAACAAGGACGACCCCCGCTATGGCTCGGCGCCGGTCGATCGCGGCGAGATGGGATCGGTCGTCCTCCGCGCCGAGTACCGCAGCGAGAAGGTCCCGCTCCATCGCGTCGGCTCGATGTGGCGCAACCCGGAAACGTCGCTCCTGCCGCTGCAGCCGGGTATGGTCGGTGTGCGCAGCCTGAACACCGTGGAGATTGCCGATCGCTCCCTGGGCGGCATCTTCGATTTCACCAAGCTGGTGACCGACAGCTTCGTCGTCGTCGATACCGATCCGTCGGGGAGCGTCACGCTCCGCGTCCGGGGCGCCTTCGGGCGCGGGCTCCCTTTGCAGAAGCAGGAGGGCCTCGGGGGCTGGGGGGCGCTGCGCGGGTACGACTTCAAGGAGTTCCGCGGAGATGCTTCCTTCCTCGCCACCTTGCAGCGCGACTGGAACCACTTCGGAGTGTTCTTCGACGTGGGATCGGTGCGGCAACGAAGCGACTGGATCGATCCCAAGACTTCGCTGGGCGCGAGCTTCTCCTTCGCCGACGGCAGCACGCGCATGGAAGCAGCCTGGCGCCTCGACGGCCGCGCGCGGCTGCTCCCCGATTTCCGCATCCTCTTCGCGGTGCCGCTGTGAAGTTCCTCTGGCCGATCCTCCTCGACCGGCGCCGGCTGACGGTGGCGCTCTTGCTCCTCGCCGGGGCCGCACGGGCGCAGGAGGTCGCGTGCCGGGCAGTGCTCGCCGGGACCCGGGCGCTGGTCGATGCAACCGTGCACGGCTTGCTCGATCGCGACCTCTTGCGCGTCGTCAAGCTCGGCCTCGCCGGCCGGCTCACCGTCGAGACCACGGTGGTCCGCCGGCGTCATTTGTGGTTCGGGCGCGTCGTTTCCAGGACCACGCGGGATCTCCCGCTGGTCTGGTCCGAGGAGCGGGGCCTAACGATCTGGTGCGCTCGACCAGCACCACCTGCCCGGTCGAGCCCCGCCGTTAGTGCCGATTCAAGAACTGGCGATGACCTGCCGCACCGTCTCGCCGTAGGTCCGCCCCAATACGCCGCACAGGGTGCCGAGGAACTTGAAACCGACGGTGAAGTTGAGGTGGGTCGCCTTCTCCAGTGCGTCGAGATCCACCTTGGCGAGCTGCGCGGGAGTCGCCGCGAACACCGAGGCGGAGCGCGGCTTGCCATCGACGAAGGCCATGACGCCGAAGAGATCGCGCGGTCCCAGCCGGGCGAGCGTCCGCTCCTTGCCGCCGGAGAGCTTCTTGCGCACTTCCAGCTCTCCCTCGCGGACGAGGAAGAAGCTGCGCGTCGCTTCGCCTTCCTCGACGACGCGCTGGCCGGGCGAAGCGGAAAGCTCGTGGCCGAGGAGCGCGAGCCACGCTGCCTCGTCCTCGCTCACATGAGGCGACCGCTCGGCCGAATCGGAAGGCGTCGCGGCGCTGCCGCTCGCCGCGGGTTGGGCCGCGATTTCGTTCGCCGCCCGCAGCTTCTCGCTGATCGAGCGGCTGTAGACGTGCAAGAGGCCTACGGCCAGATTGCGATGGGCAAGCAACTCGTGGCGCAGGGGGTTCTTCGGGATCGCCCGCACGATGGTGTCTTCGCGGGCGATGTAGCGGACTCCCTCCGGCAGCTTGGCGAATGCCTCCACCTCCCCGAAGAGATCGCCGGGGCGAAGTTGACAGAGCACGACCTCGCCCCGGCGGGTCTTCGCGCGGACCTCGATGAGCCCGGAGACCACCAGGCAGATCGAGTCGTTGGGATGGCCCGCTGCGAGGATCTCGTGACCCGCCTTGAACTCGTCGAGCTTGGAGATCGCCTCCAGGCGATCCCGATCCTTCCGATCGAGGTGGGCGAAGCGCTCGCTGGTCGCGAAGGCGTGCATAGGCGAGCGAGGCTGCCGCATCGGCGCTTCCAGGGCAAGCGCTGGCAGGTGATTTCCACGCCCTATCGCGCCAATCGGAACCCGATGTTGGAGAACCGGGCGGGCTCGGGCCAGCCGTTGCGATGGGCGCAGCGAAGCTGCGGCGGATGCGCGTTCCAGCCTCCGCCGCGCGCCGCGCGCAAGCCGCCCTGTCCGAACGGGTCCTGGACCCATTCCCAGACGTTGCCCGCGCAATCCCACAGGCCGTAGGGGCTCCGTCCCGCGGGGAAGCAACCGATCGGCAAGGTGTGCCGGGCGCCGCCGCGATGGTGGGCCCGCGCCGGGTCCCAGCCATCTCCCCACGGGTACCGCCGTCCGTCCTCGCCGCGCGCGGCCCGCTCCCATTCCGCTTCGGTAGGCAATCGTGCGGAGGCGAAGCCGGCAAATGCTTCTGCTTCGTACCAACTCACGCCGACCACCGGCTGGTTCGGACCGAGATAAGCGCGCCAGCCGGGATCGTCCCAGAAGCGCGGGCGGACGGCTCCGGTGCGCGACCGCCATTCCCAACCGGGCTCGCTCCACAGCGATCGGTCCGCGTACCCCTGCGCGACGAAGCGGGCGAATTCCATCACGGTCACCGGCGCGGCGGCGATCTCGTAGGCCGAGGTGTGGACGCGAACCTGCGGATGCTCGCTGGCCTCGCCGTCGGGCGGGTCGGTTCCACGGAGGAACGATCCCGCCTCGATCCGCACGAAGACCCCTGCGCGCGGGTCCGCCTCGCCCAACTGCCTTGCGGCGGCGACGCGTTCCTGCAGCGTTCCCGTCTGTTCAGGATCTTCAAGGATGTCAGGAATGGCCTGGATCATCGCGTTGGATCGGGAGCAGAGTGCAATTCTCGTTCAGGGGGCAAAGCGAATGAAGGCTTCATTCATCCCCTCGTGCGCGATGCTCGCCCTGGTGACTGGCTGCGGACAAGCCCACATCGACGGCATCGACGTTCGCGGCCAGGTCACGTACCAGGCGACCGGCGCACCCTTTCCTGGCGCCAAGGTCAAGGTCGGAGACAAGCCGATAGCTACCGCGGACGGCGAAGGAAGATTCGCCGTTTCGTCCGTCGTCGTCCCCTACGACCTCACCGCGGTCAGTGCGGACGGCACCGCCGCCACGGTGTACGCCGGACTGACCCGGAAGGACCCCATCATTTCCGTCTCGGTTCCCGGCGGTTCGCCGCCGGCGACCCGGAGCGCCATCGTCACCGGTCACCTGGGGGGCGGTCTTGCTCTGCCCTTGCCGGCGAGACACCAGATCGTGGTAGCGCTGGTGGCGCCGAAAAACGCGAGGGCGGGAATCACCGCGACCAGACTTGGCCTGGACGGCACCTATTCCCTTGCCTTGAGGTGGCAGGGCGAGGCGAACCTCAGCGGCACGCTCCGCGCTCTCGAATGGCTGGTGGACGCCAACGGCAATGCCGTCTCGTACGACGCCGCCGTGAGCGTTCCCATGACCGTGGCCGACGCGGGAAGTTCCCAAGGTGTGGATCTGAACCTGACCACCGTCGACAATGCCCGGCTCGCCGGAACGTTTTCGACAGCGCCGGGATATCAACTGCTCGTACATCTGATGTATGCCGCTTACTCGCCCAGCAGCTCGCTGATTCTCGGGACGAGCAGGTCGGCCGGCATCTCGAGTGCAGCATTCGATTATCCGGTTTTTTCCGCGCCTGGAGTCGGGCTCGGCATCAGGGCAATCGCGCAAGATTCCCACGGCGCGCTGGTACAGGCCTGGCGGGTCGGGGCTTCCCCTGAAACGGCGATCTCCCTGGCCGTGCCCGCGGCCCCGACGCTACGAGTCCCTGCCGGGACGGTGAGCGCCGGGGCGGATTTCTCCTGGACCCCGCTCGACGGCGCCATCTACCACTTCGAGGCGAACCCGCAAACGGAGGGCGCGCCGTCGCTCGACGCCCTCACGGCGGCCACGAGCTTCCAGCTGCCGGACCTGTCCGCGATGGGCTTCGTCTGGCCGAAATCGGCCTCCTACAGCGCGTTCCTTTTCGGCGTCAGCCCGCGCGTGCCGGACGACGTCGCGGCCGGGGAGGAGTTTCCCCCGCCAGACCGCGACGGCGTCATGGCGATTGCGTCGTCGTCGGGATTCACCATCGCTCCCTAGACGGCGCTACATGCCCGGGAACGGCAGCGGATCGTCGGTCGTGAAGTCCACGGTCGAGAAATCGAAATCGGTCGCGGCGTTGTCCACGGCGGGCACGGTTCCGAACACGGCGTCACACGCCGCTGCCGTCACGCCCGAGCTCTGCCGCGAGCTTCCCTGCACCGTCGCGCCGGTCGAGTCCTCGAGCTTCATCATCCAGAAGTTCTCCGAGGGATGATGGCGCCGGTCGACGCTCTGCGCGCAGGTCACGCCCTCCCACTTATCGCCCGCCGCGACCTGACCGCCGGTGGCTCCGGCGTCGGCGCGGAAGTGGATCTCGCCGCTCGCCGTCACGACGAAGCGAGCGACGGCGCTCACCGGAGTGGTTCCAGTCGAGCTTCCGCCGGGCCCGGCGCAGCCGAGCGCGAGCGTGTCGACGAACTTCAGGCTTCCGCCCTTGCCGGGCTCCTTGAAGAAGACGTACTTGCCGGTGCGCGGCCGCTCCCCGTTGTTGGAGAGGTTGGTCATGGTCGCGATCACCTTCTTGGAGGTGGGCTCCGCGTCGAACGAGACGACCAGCTTGCCGGTGGCTCCGTCGCCCGTGACGGAATTCAACGCATCGAGATCGAGCGTCGCGTTGCCCGAGCCGTCATGGATGGAAGGATCGCGCTCCAGCGTCGCGGAGTAGACGACGACGAAGGCGGTGTCGGGATCCGCGGCGCGCTTCACGTCCAGCTCGGCGCTGAACGA
Organism: Deltaproteobacteria bacterium; assembly: GCA_005879805.1. Classification (GTDB taxonomy): domain Bacteria; phylum Myxococcota; class Myxococcia; order Myxococcales; family 40CM-4-68-19; genus VBKO01. Next base: position 34,331 of record VBKL01000105.1, read on the forward strand.
TTGATCGCCGGTCTTGTCGACCGTGTAGCGAAAGGCGAACCCGTCGACGACGCGCTCCCAGACGCCTGTGCGCCGGTCGTGGCGGCGTGGAGCGATGCGGCCGGCCAGGCCGATGGGCCGCAGGATGTGCCAGATGGCTTCGTTGGTCGCGTCCACGATCTCATGCGTGCGCAGGAACAGGTGCGGGTGGCAGGCGTCCGCGGCGGTGAGATCGGCCGCATCCGCGATGGTGAGCGCGGTGGAGGTCGCGGGTGCTTGGGCATCGAGGTCGCTGATGTCCATCGACATCGAATCGAACGACGGCGTGGCGCGCGCGAGATCGTCGGTGGCACTTCCGCCGCAGGCGGCGACCAACGCCGGAGCGACCGCCAGGACGACGCGCAGGGTGCGCAGTTTCATTTCGAAATCCCTCCCTTTTCGGATTTCCGTGGTTTCGCAAGAACGACCCGCGCGCCCGGGAACGGGTTAAACATGCCGCAATGGTGACGGCCGTCATCTACGACCTCGACGGAACCCTGGTCGATTCCCGCGCCGATATCGCGGACTCGGTCAACGCCATGTTGTCGACGCTCGGACTTCCCGAGCGCGACGAGCGGGAGATCTGGAGCTTCATCGGAGAGGGAGCGGAGCGCCTCGTGCGCCGTTCGCTCGGCTCCTCCCACGACCATCTCTTCGCGGAAGCAATCAAGGAATGGCACGTCGAATATGCGCGCCGCCTGGTCGCGAAGACGCGGCCGTATCCGGGCATCGTGGAGTTGCTGGAAACTCCGCCCGCCGCACGCGGGGTGCTCACCAACAAGCCAGGTGCCTTCGCGCGCGACCTGCTGCGCGGACTCGGGCTCCTCGGGAAATTCCCCAGCGTGGTCGGAGGCGACGAGGCTCCCAAGAAGCCCGACCCGACTGGTCTGTTGCGGCTCTGCGCGGATCTAGGAGCGGATCCCGCGCATACCCTCTATGTAGGAGACAGCTCGATCGACATCGCCACCGGCTCAGCCGCCGGAGTTCCAGTGTGCGCTGTCGGATGGGGACTGGGAGACCCGGAAGAGCTGCGCAAGGCGGGGCCGGCGTATCTGTGCTCGAGCCCCGCCGAGGTTGCGCGGCTGCTCGCGCGCCTTGCGGGCGTCTGATCGGGGGGACGGCTGCGACCGGTTCGGTGGCGAAACGACCGTCGAGGCGGCAGACTTGCGCCTGTAACAGCGGGCTTGACTCTTTCGTAGTCACGCGCGAAAGCGAGGGCCCCCGCAATGCGAGGAGAGGCCGTGGCCGAGAACGCACGCATCCACATCGGAGGACACGATCTCGAGTTCCCCGTGGTGGTGGGCACCGAGAACGAGCGCGGGATCGACATCACGAACCTGCGCGCGAAGACGGGAGTCGTGACGCTCGACCCGGCTTTCATGAACACCGCCTCGACCGTGAGCTCGGTCACCCATCTCGACGGCGAGAAAGGCATCCTCCGCTATCGCGGCATCCCCATCGAGGAGCTGGGCGAGAAGAGCACCTTCGTGGAGACCGCGTACCTGCTCATCTACGGCAAGCTTCCGACCCGTCCCGAGCTGGACGGGTTCCAGCGCCTGCTCACCCGCCACTCGATGATCCATGAGGACATGCGCCGCTTCTTCGACGGGTACCCGATCACGGCGCACCCGATGGCCATCCTGAGCGCGATGGTCACCTCGCTCAGCTCCTTCTACCCGTACGCCCTGAACGCGAAGGACGACCAGTACCGCGACATCACCATCGCGCGCCTGATGGGAAAGCTGCCGACCATCGCTGCCTTCTCTTACAAGAAGAACATCGGGCACCCGTTCATCTACCCGCGCAACGATCTCGATTACTGCGCGAACTTCCTGCACATGATGTTCGCCGTCCCGGCCGAGCCCTACAAGATGAACGAGGTGGCGGTGCGGGCGCTCAACCTGCTCCTCATCCTCCACGCCGATCACGAGCAGAACTGCTCGACCAGCACGGTGCGCATGGTGGGAAGCGCGCACACCAATCTCTTCGCTTCCATCAGCGCGGGCATCTGCGCGCTCTGGGGGCCGCTCCACGGCGGCGCCAACCAGGAAGTGGTCGAGATGCTCGAGGACATCGGTGAGCGCGGCCTCACCGCCAAGCAGTTCATCGACCAGGTGAAGGACAAGAAGGCCGGGCTGCGCCTGATGGGCTTCGGCCACCGGGTCTACAAGAACTTCGACCCGCGCGCGAAGATCATCAAGAAGGCTTGCGACGAGCTCTTGCAGAAGCTCGGCATCCACGATCCGATGCTCGATCTCGCCCTGGAGCTGGAGGAGACGGCGCTGCGCGATTCGTACTTCGTCGAGCGCAAGCTGTACCCAAATGTGGACTTCTATTCGGGCATCATCTATCGCGCCCTCGGTGTTCCTACGCAGATGTTCACGGTGCTCTTCGCCCTCGGCCGCCTTCCAGGCTGGATCGCGCACTGGAAGGAGATGATCGAGGATCCGACCACCAAGATCGGGCGACCGCGGCAGATCTACATGGGGCCCACCCAGACTCATTACGTACCACTCGAGCAGCGCCAGTAGCAGATCAGTAGCTTGTCACCCCCGTAAGGTTCGCCTGTAAAAGAGCAGGATGTTGCATCTTTGCGCGATCATCCTTGCCGCGGCTCCCATCACCGGTGCGATCCCCGTCACAGCCACCTCCGCGAAGGCGGTCCGCCTCTTCGAGGAAGGGCGCACCGCGGTGCTCGATCTCGACTCCGCGCGTGGCGCCAAGACGCTCCGCGAGGCGGTAGCCGCCGAGCCGGAATTCGCGCTCGCGCTGGCCTGGCTCGGCCGGGCGGTGCGCGGCACCGACGGCCTCGTCTTCGTGCAGCTCGCGAAGGACTTCTCCGGCAAGCTCCCGGAGCTCGAGCGCATGGAGATCGAGGCGCTCTACGCGGAGAAGAAGGGCGACGAGGACCGCGCCCGCAAGCTGAAGCGCGAGCTGACGATTCCCGCGCCTACGACACGCTCGGCGAGATCTACATGCGAATCGACAGGCTCGACGATGCCGACGCCGCCTTCGAGCAGGCGACCAAGCTTTCACCGGACGCGTGGATGGCATTCGTCGGCCGCGCCTACGTCCGCTTCTTCCGCGGCCACCAGGCGGCGGCGCGGGTGATGCTGGCGCGCGCCAAGGAGGCCGCGCAGCGCGCTCCGGCGCCGGCGCAGCGGATGGTCGACGTGACCATCGCCTGGACGCAGCTGGCGGTCGGGTCCAGCGATCAGGCCCTCCGCGCCGTCGACGATCTGGAGAAGACCGCCAAGGCCCATGGCGACGAGTCCGGGTACGCCTGGGCGGCCGTCGAGCGCGGCGAGATGCTCTTCGAGCTCGGCAAGCGCGACCAGGCCCGCGCCCAGATCGTCGAAGCGCTCCAGCGCAGCGAGAAGCTGAATGGCGAGGACGCCAACGGGCTCCGCCGCGTCGCCTTCTGGGCCGCCCAGCGCAACGCCCTCGCTCTCGGGCGCAAGGACGAGGCGGCGAAGGCCGTGCAGGGCCTCGAGGCCCTTCCCCCGGCGCCGCCCGACGCGACCTCCATGCGGGAGATGCTGACCGCCGCACGCGCCGCGCAGGCCATCGGCTCGGGCAACGGCGCCCAGGCCGTGTCGCTCCTCTCCAGCTGCTCGCGGACGAACTTCCGCTGCCAGCAGCAGATGATCGAGGCCCAGACCTTGCTCGGCAACCAGCGGGCCGCCGACGAGACGCGGGCCTGGATGGCCACCGCCAACGTGCGCGACGGACTCTCGCAGGGCGACGACCCCATCTACCTCTACCTGCGCATGCGGTTCGGGGTTCCCCCGAAGGCCGGGACTCCGTAGCCCTTTCTACGGCGGCCGCAGCCAGTCGACGACGCCGGTGGTGATCGCCGGTACGTAGGTGATGAGCAATACGCCGATCGACATGATGATGAGGAACGGCAGCGCTTTTCGATAGAGCAGAGGTAGCGGTTTGTTGAATCGGCTCGCCGAGAGGAAGAGGTTGAGGCCCATCGGCGGGAAGAGGAAGCCGAGCTCGAGGTTGGCGAGGAAGACGACGCCGAGATGGATGGGCTCGACGCCGAAGGCGACGCCGAGCGGTGCGACCAGGGGCGCGAGCACCACGATCGCCGAATAGATCTCGAGCACGCTCCCCAGCACGAGCAACAGCACGTTGAGCGCGAGCAGGAACTCCCACTGCGTGTGGATGTGCGCCTGCACCCAGGTGAGCAGCCGCGGCGGGACCTCCGCGTCCACGAGGTAGTTGGTGAATCCCAGCGCCGCGCCGAGCAGGATGACGACGCTGCCCACCAGGGTCGAGGCGTGGACGAGCACGCGGGGCAGATCGCGCGTCGGATGCACGTCGCGATAGACGAGCAACTCGACGATGATGGCGTAGGCCGCTCCGAGGGCCGCGGATTCCACGATGGTCGCGAAGCCCGTCTTGAGCGCCGCGATGATGAGGATGGGCAAGCCGAGATCCCACTTGGCGCCCCACAGCGATCGCAACGCCTCGCGCACCTCGAAGCCCTGGCGGGGGGCGCGGCAGCGGATGCCCACGAAGACGCCGTACGCGCCGACGAGGAGGATCATCAGCACGCCTGGCACGAAGCCGCCCAGGTACAGGTCCTCGAGCGCGATGCCCGCGACGACGCTGTAGAGGAGCACCGGCAGCGAGGGCGGGAAGAGCAGGCCGAGGCTTCCCGAGGCGGTGATGAGCCCCAGCGAAAACCCCTCCGGGTACTCCTCCTGGAGGAGGGCCGGGAACATGATCCCGCCGAGCGCCAGGATGGTGACGCCGCTCGCGCCGGTGAAGGTGGTGAAGAGCGCGCAGGTGCAGACCGCGACCACCGCCAGGCCGCCGGGCATCCAGCCGAAGATGCCGCGTGCGGCGCGCAAGAGGCGCTGGGAGGCTCCGCCTTCGGCGAGGACGTACCCCGCGACGGTGAGGAGCGGGATGGCGGGAAGCGTGGAGGAGGTGACGAGCGCGAAGGTCTGCGTCGGTACGGCGGCGACCGGCGTCCCCGCGATGAAGAAGAGCAAGATAGCGAAGCCAGCCATGATGATGAAGACGGGGGCGCCGAGGAGGAATGCGCCGAGGAGGGCCATTGCGCCGGGCCACGCCAGGAGCCCTGTATGACCGTGCACCATCGCTGGGCCTTCGGGTGCCGGCAAGAAGCCGTGGCCGCGCACCGCGAGGACCCTTGAAATGAGGAAGGGCAGGGCGGCGACGACGACGGCCCCGGCGGCAATGCGCCATCCGCGCGTCGGCGCCATGCGCGCGGAACGGAACGCCATCACGGCGAAACCGACCGGCATGACGATCTCGAACCACCACTCCGGAACGCCGCCCGCCAGCTTGTCGGCGCGCGCGCGATCGAAGAGCACCAGATCCAGCGATGCGTAGGCGAGCACCACGACGACGAGCGCCGAGAGCACGTGGACGTACCCGCGCGCTCCCTTCTGCCAGCGGGCCGGAAGCAGCTCCACGGTGCTGAGCGCCAGGTGCCGCTCGGTGGCGGTGGCGAGCATCGCGCCGATGAATCCCACCCAGAGGGTCAGGTGCTGGGTATACGGCATCGCGTCGGGCACGCCGATCCCGGCCAACCGGCGCAAGGACGCCTCCAGCGTGGGCAGCAGGATCATCGCCAGCACGATGACGACGAGCAGCCCCTTCTCGATCGCGGTGCCGCCTGGCCGCTCGCCCTGCTTCGCATGCGCCGCAGGGGAAAGCGGCTCCGTCGACACCGGCGTCGGCAGGCGGGTTGCGTTCGCGGTTGACATCGCGGCGCCGCTCCATATCACTTGCCGCCACCTTGCGCCCCGCGCTCGCGATCCTGGCCGTGCTCGCCGCCTGCTCGCCGCGGTCGTACGCGCTGCGCAACGTGGCGGACGCTCTCGCCTCCTCGGACCAGGGCGGGGCCTTCGCGCGCGACGACGACCCCGAGCTGGTGGGCGAGGCGGTACCGTTTGGCCTCAAAACGATGGAGCAGCTCGCCGACTCGCTCCCCGACCATGTCGGCCTGCGCTTGGGGATGGCCCGTGGGTTCACGCAGTATGCCTACGGCTGGGTCCAGCTTCCCGCCGACGCGCTGGCCGAGAAGGACCTCGCGCGCGCCAAGGAGGAGCAGGGTCGCGCCGCGCGCCTCTATCTACGCGCCCGCGGGTATGGCCTGGACGGACTCAAGATGAGCCGCGGCATCAAGATCGACGAGCTGCGCGGCCCTGAGCAGGGGCGCACCGCGGCGCTCGCGCGCCTGACCAAGGAGGACGTCCCGCTCCTCTACTGGACGCTCGCCTCGTGGGGCGCGGCTATCTCGGTCCGCAAGCAGGACCTGGACCTGGTCGGCGACGTACCGGCGGTGGCGGCGATGCTCGACCGCGCCCTCGCGCTGAACGAGCCGTACGGGGAGGGCGCGCTCCACGAGTTTGCCCTGCAGATCGATCCCGCCCGGCCCGAGGGGACCACGGCCGAGAAGCAGCGGGCGCATTTCGAGCGTGCCCGCGAGCTGCAGAAGGGGAAGAAGATCTCCGCCCTCGTCGCTTTCGCGGAGGCGGTGGCGGGGCCGGGGCAGGACAAAAAGCTCTTCGAGTCGCTCCTCAAGGAAGCGTTGGACTTCGACGTCGACGCGCCCGCGGCCCGCGACTACCGGCTCGCCAATGTGCTCGCTCGCCGCCGCGCCGGGTTCCTCCTGGCGCACGAGAGCGACATCCTTTCCGACTGATCGGGGACCTCATGAAAAGCCGTCTCGCAGCCGTCGCGATCCTCTGTCTGCCGCTCGCCTGGGGGGCGGGCGCCGCGCCCCTCCGCATCAAGCTGGGCACGCTGGCTCCGCAAGGATCGACCTGGCACCAGCTCCTCCAGGAGATGGCGCAGAAGTTCGCGCAGGAATCGGGCGGACAGGTCGAGCTGAAGATCTACGCCGGCGGCACGCAGGGCAACGAAGGCGAGATGATCCGCAAGATGGCCATCGGGCAGCTCCAGGCCGCCTCCATCACCGCCATCGGAATCCACGAGATCACGCCCGAGCCGCAAGTGGAAGACGTCCCGTTCCTCATCGACTCGTACGAGGAGTACGACTACGTCCACGAGAAGATCCGCCCCAAGCTCGACGCGGCGATCGAGAAGAAGGGATACGTCGTCCTGCAGTGGAGCGAGGTCGGGTTCGTGTACTTCTTCTCGACCAAGCCGTACCAGACGCCCGCCGACTTCGCGCAAGGAAAGGTCTTCACCTGGAACGGCGATCCCGACGCGGAGGCGGCCTGGAAGAAGGCGGGCTTCCATCCCGTGGTGCTCAGCTCGACCGATCTCATCCCGGCGATCTCCTCTGGGATGGTGAACATCGTCGCCCAGCCGCCGCTCTACGCCTTCACCACCCACATCTTCGAGAAGGCGGAGAACATGCTGAACATGCACTGGGGCTTCTTGACCGGCGCCACGGTGGTGAAGCGGGACGCATGGCAGAAGATCCCCGAGCCGATCCGCAAGAAGCTGCTCGAGATCGGCGAGGACTACGGCGAGCGGACCCGCAAGGACGTCCGCAAGCAGAACGAGGAGGCGATTGCGCAGATGAAGAAGCGCGGGCTCAACGTCCTCGATCCGGCCGACATCGCGGACTGGCACCAGGTGGCCGACCAGGCGAACACGGTGGTGCGCGGCAAGGTGGTCCCGGCTGCGATCTTCGACGAGGTAGTGAAGCTGCGCGACGAGTACCGGGCGCAGCACAAACGGTGATTCACCAGCGAGCGGAGTGCTCTTCCGTAACGCCCGGGAGCCCTTCGACTTCGATGCGCTCCCCGGAAGCCGCGGTGAGGTGCCCGCGGAAGGTCCCGAACGGCTGCACGTAGCGGCTCGCGACCAGCTTGAGATCGATGTTCTGCGCCCTGCGGCCTTCCGGGGTGAAGACCAGATCCAGCCCGCCGTCGGCGCTGCGGATGTGCCAGGGCGCGTCGCGATCGGAGAAATCCCCTTCGAAATGGACCGGCCCGGCGCCGCAGGGCGGGCCGTCCACCCAGACGGCGCTCTCCGGTGACCCCGGCAAGAACCCCTCGGAGAGGTTGAATGCGACGGTGCGGCCCATGGCCTTGCCGCTCCCGAAGGCCCACCGCCATCTGGTTTCCCGCGCCGGGAAGCCGTGGGTGAAATCCATTCCTGCGAGATCGCCCTGCACCGCGAAACGAGCGTTCCCTGCGCGGATCTCGCCCTCGGCCGGAACGGCGGTGAGCTTCTGCGTGAAGTTGAAACGGCCGGTATCGATGCGCGAGCAGACGGAAAGCGGCGGCGGTGCCTTGCGGGCATCGAGAACGACGTCGACGGCGGCGGACATCCAGCGCGCCTCGACCAGGATGCGGCCGCCGCTGCGCTCGATACGGGCCTTGATGCGGGGACCCGCGAGGCGCGCGCTCAGGCCGTCGCCCGGAACGTCAGAAACCCTTGCGCAGAGAGGAGGGAGGACCGGGCTCGAGTCGAAGAGCAGCTTACCCGAGCCGCGATCGAGAACGGCACAGAACCCGCTCGAGAGGTATCCGGCATCCACCAGCGCCATCGCCAGCATCACCTCGCGGGTGGGCACGAGCACATAGACCCAGCGCTTCTCCACCAGCCGCCGGGCCACCGTCCCGCGGGGATACTCCTCGTTCAGGCCGTCGAAGCGCGCGTCCGGGACGCTGCCCGCCCAGGCGCCGAAGACCGGCGAGCCCAGCTCGACAATGCGCTCCGGTGCGCGAGGCAAAGGAAGAGGGGCGGCAGGCGCTTCTGCGGATTCGGCCACGGCGCCAATCTGGGGTCTTCCCCGGGACGGCCGCAACGGGCCCTCCGGACCCGATGTCCGGTTGCGATGGCGGCGTTGTGCGGGTACAGCGCAGGGCGTGCGGATCCTGGTGAGCAACGACGACGGCGTGGAGGCGCCTGGACTACGGGCGCTGGCAGAGGCGCTGGCGCCGCTCGGCGAGGTGACCGTCTGCGCTCCCGATCGCGAGCAGAGCGCGTCCAGCCACAGCATCTCGCTGCATCGGCCCCTGCGCATCGAGGAGCTTCCACCCTGGGGAACCATCCGAAGATACGCCGTCGACGGCACGCCCACAGACGCTGTCTACGTGGGCGTGAATCACCTGCTCCGCGACCGCCGGCCCGAGGTGGTCGCGAGCGGGGTCAACCGCGGTCCGAATCTCGCGATGGACGTCCTCTACTCGGGCACCGTGGCGGCAGCGATGGAAGGCGCGGCCATGGGGCTCCCGTCGTTCGCGGTGAGCCTCGTCGCACGAGGCAAGCCGGACTTCGGACCGGCGGCTGCCTTCGCGGCGAAGCTCGCGGCCGAGCTGGGCAAGCGCCGCCCCGCGCCGGGAACGCTCCTCAACGTCAACGTCCCGCCGGGAAAGCCGACCGGAGCAGCCATCACCCGGCTCGGACGTCGCACCTACTCTGCCGCCGTGGTCGAGAAATTGGACCCCCGCGGACGCGCGTACTACTGGATCGGCGGTGACGAGCAAGCCCACGAGAACGTGCCGGGGAGCGATTGCGACGCGGTCTTCGATCGCGGCCTCATCTCCGTCACGCCGCTCCACCTCGACCTCACCCAGCACGCCTTGCTCGAGGAGCTGAGAGGGTGGGAGCTACCCGGGCTCTTGCCTTCGCAGTGATGCCTCTGTGCGCGTGCGCCTCCGCCCGGACCCGGCCGATCTCCGCCGTTTCGAACGCCAGCGCCGCTCCGCCCGCGGAACGCACGCACGACATCCACGACGGCGTCTTCCACGAGATCCGTCCGGGGGAGACGCTGTATCGCGTCGCCCGTGCGTACGGTGTCTCCGTCGAGGATCTCCGGGCCGAGAACGGAATCTCCGATCCGGCGCAGCTCGCCACGGGGTCCCTCCTCTTCGTTCCGCGAGCCGAGCGCACGGTGGAAGTGGTCGCCGCCGCGGCCGCGCAGGCGAAGATCGAGGCTCGTCCGCCGCGGCGCGCGCAGCCGTCGCAGATTCCCCGTGCAGGATCGGGGACGCTCGATCCGGCTGCGCATGGCGAGCCCCTCGCCTGGCCCCTGCGCGGCGTACTCGTCTCCGCCTTCGGGATGCGCGATCGCGAGCAGCACGAGGGGATCGATCTCGCGGCGCCCGAGGGCACGCCGGTGCTCGCCGCCGCGGCGGGAAAGGTCTTGTTCGTCGGCGAACAGCGCGGCTACGGGAAGATCGTCCTCGTCGGTCACGAGGGCGGGCTCGTCACCATCTACGCCCACAACGCGGACAACCTGGTCGAGCTGGGCCAGCCGGTCTCACGCGGCCAGCGCATCGCGCGCGTCGGCCGGAGCGGGAACGCGACCGGCCCTCATCTTCATTTCGAAGTACGCGTCGGGACGCGGCCCCGCGATCCGCTCGGGTTCCTCCGCTAGGGCGGTCCGGTACGGCGACGGAAGTCCTGTATGTGGGGGTGCAGAGAGAGCGGGTGGATGTGTGGTGTGAACTTCCGTTGTGGTTGCAATTTGCCGTGCGCAAAGCGGATTTCGTTGCTTCGACGTCCGCCTGCTGGTACTAGGAAGCATCGGATTACTTCGGGAGACCGAAGGGTCCTTGGCCGTCGGTCCCTACCCCCCCTGGGACCGGCGGCTTCTTTTTTTCCCCGGCTCCCCTTCTGGCTGGCCTCGTGCGAAAAGGGCGCCCATGGCCACCGCCCTCGATCAGGTCCGCGCGCTCATCCGCGACGTTCCCGATTTCCCGCAGCCGGGGATTCTCTTCAAAGACCTGACGCCCGTGCTGGGCGACCCCGCAGCGTTCCGCGCCGTCATCGACGAGCTTTCCGCAAGGCTCCGCGGCAAGGGCTTCCACCGTATCGTGGCGATCGAGTCGCGCGGCTTCCTCTTCGGCGCCCCGCTCGCCGATCGGCTGGGCCTCGGCATCGCCCCGATCCGAAAGCTGGGGAAGCTCCCGTACAAGACCGAGCGCGTGCAGTACGCTCTGGAGTACGGGACCGGCATCCTCGAGGCCCACGTCGACGCGGTGAAGCCGGGCGAGAAGGTGGCCATCGTGGACGATCTCCTCGCCACGGGAGGCACCGCGGCCGCGGCCGGAGAGCTGGTCCGGAAGGCGGGCGCTACCGTCGGGGCCTATCTCTTCGTCGTCGAGCTTCTCGCCTTGCACGGCCGGGAGAAGCTGCGCGGCGCCGAGGTCGACGCCCTCCTCGCGCTGTGAGGCGTTGACCGGGATCCCGCTCGCTGCTACCCAGCATTTCCGGAACCGCCCCCATAGCTCAGGTGGATAGAGCGACGGTTTCCTAAACCGTAGGCCGCCTGTTCGAGTCAGGCTGGGGGCACTCCTTCGGTGGAACTGCCCTCGCCCTTCCTTCTCTCCTATGTTCTGCTCATCGACATCTGGCTCGTCGTACGCTGCGTGAAGGGGCTGAAGGCGCTCGCCGTTCGCCAACCCTATACGAAACCCGCATCCTGGATTTGGTAGGAGAGGCTGGCGTCACTGTACGCACACTCCGATGCAGTCGGCGGAGCGTGGCGGGGCGCAGTCGTCCCTCGGGTCGTCGACGCAAACGCTTCCCTACGGACAGCTCCGGCCGGTCAGTCCGCCGCAGGCACCGGAGGCGCAAACGCCAGGGCAACTCGAGCCGGCGTCAGCGTCGCAGCGAACGCGAGGGTCGAAGACGCAAACGGCCCCATCCGGGCACGAGGGGCAGGAAGGGGAATCGGAGGGGGAAGGGTTCGCGGACCGACCGCAAGAGACGAGCACGATGCAAAGCGCGCTCACCGCGAACACCTGGGCCAGGAAGCGATGCTGCATGGCAACTTCCTACCAGAAGGTGCAGCCTTGATCAGTCCAGCCGGACGACATTCAGGACGGAGCGGCCGTCGCGCTCGACTTCGATATCGATCCACCGCTCGTTCCAGGCCTTGGTCCAGACCGCGAGAAATTTCTCGGGCCTTTCGAGCGTGTGCCCGTTGATCCGCCGGATCAGGTCCCCGTTTTCGATGCCGATCCGCCGCCAGACCGATCCCGGTTGAATCGCTGTTAGCCGGTACCCGCTCAGCATGCCGTTCGTGTAAGCGGCCACCATGCGAGCCTGGTTGTGCAGGGAGCACACCGACGACGGCGACTCCTCTCGCGCCGTATCGAGATAGTACCAGTGCCGATCGGCGCCTGCGTCCGCCGATCCGAGATCGTATTGCCCGGCCAACCGCAGGCGAGGTTCCGGCACACCGGCTGTTTGGGGCAGCCGGTACCCGATGTCCGACACCATGCAGAGGATCGGAACGACGATCGCGGTGACCACGATCCTCGCCGCGGCAAATCCTGCTGGAAAGAGCGCGAGGGCGCCGGCGATTACGCGAAAAGGACGCGCTCGAGACATGTCGTCCGCTTCAGTCGAACTTGTAGACGTTGAGCGACGGCCTGCCGTTCCGCTCGAGCTCGACCTCGACGCGCCGCTGCTGGAGGAGCTTGCTGTAGATCTCGAGGGCCTGCTCCGGGCTGTCGACCTCGCGCCCGTCGACTCTACGAATCACGTCATCGGTGCGGATTCCGAGATGTGCATACACGGACTGGGGAGCGACGTCGGAGAAGCGGATTCCCTGGCAGGCGCCGTGCTCGAACACTGGTACGGCTGTCGCCTGGTAGCTCCGGTTCTTGGAGTGCCAGCGCGATTCAGCTTCCGCCTCGCTCACGAGAAGGTGCTCGGTCTTGCGCTCGCCGGGGATCCCGGCGCCGTCGTTCCGCTCGAGAAATGCCTCCGCCGCCGGACGCTTGGATCCCGACAGGAAACTCCGGCGTGAAGGTCCGCAGCCCGAATCGCCGCTGCCGACCACGTCCTGCACGGCGCGCAGGAAGGACCCGGGCATCGCTTCCCTCACCGGGTCGACGACGATCCGTAGCGCAACGGTCGCGCCGATGATGCCGACAGGGATCAGTGCCAGAGCGCCGAGAATCACCGGGAGGGAGTGTCGACGAGGCATGCCCGCAGTACGAGCAAGCCGGATGCCACTCCCGAAGCCCGCGTGTTCCGAGCAGCGCGCAGCGCGGACGCCGGCGGGAACAGGACAAGCCGTCCATCGCCGAGGCCCGTCCTTTGACAATCTGGCGCAACCGCCAATCTCCGCGGAATCAAGTTGCGCCCGTCATACCCCCGCGAACCACTCGTACCCCTGATCCTCCCAGAACCCGCCGCTGCGAGCCGGCAGATAGATGACTTCGCTCAGGTACTTGACCATCTTGTACCCGAGCTTCACGCCCGAATAGAGCCGCACCGGCGCTCCGTGATCGGGCATCAGATCGCGGCCGTTCATCCCGTAGGCGAGGATCGACTGCGGGTGCTCGGCGCTGTCGCGGTCCCAGCAGGAGTAGTAGGGCATCCGTCCGGCCTGGGGGGCTGCGCCGGGCGCCTCCTTCGCGTCGGGTTCGTGCTCGGGCGTGTCCGAGGCCTCGGCATCGTCTGAGGCCTCGTCGTCGTCATCGTCGTCGTCTTCGGACCCCGTCGCGTCGAAGCTGCGGAACTCGACGAACCGCGCCTTGGGATCCGCTCCCGCGATGCGCGCGATCTCGCTCAGCCGCACGCCGTGCCACGACGCAACCGCGCTCCAGCCCTCCACGCAGTAGTGCCGGACGCGGATGTCGGTCCGGGCCATCTTGCGCAAGTCGTCCACCGACAAGGAAAGCGGCCGCGCGCAGAGCCCTTTCACCTCGAGCTTCCACCCAGCGGGCGCCGACGGTACGTCGTCCGAGATGTGATAGACGGGAAACGCCTCGAGGTTCGTGAGCGTGCGCTCATCGCGGGCGAGCTTTCCCTTGCGAAAGAGCAGCCGCTGCGCCCCGTCGTTCCAGCGCTCCATCGCCCCGAGAAAGCCTTCGTGCGGTCGCTGCGGGTCGCATCCCGCCGCCCCGAGAAGCGCCGCGCCCAGGAACGTCCTGCGGCTGAAGCGGCTCATCGGCGCTTTCCCCCGGTGAAGATCGAGGCCAGCTCTCGCGGATGCAGCGCCACGAGCACGATGTGGCCGACCGTGAACAGCGCCAGCGCGACGAGGCCGAGGAGGTGCACGGCCCTCGCTCCGTCGTAGCCGCCGAACAGCGCCGCGAGCAAGGAAAGCTGCACCGGCTTCCAGATGGCGAATCCGCTCAGCACTTCGATCACGCCGAGCGCGATCGCGGAGGTGTACGCGAGACGCTGCAGCCCGTTGTAGAGGTCCTGCTTGGGCGCGGTCCGCCGGATCCGCGCGTAGTAGAGCGCCATCTCCATCGCGTTCCGGGCATCGCGGCCCGGCAAGAATGCGCGCCGCCGCCACTCGCCGCTGCCGATGGCGTACGCCAGGTAGACGAGGCCGTTGGCGACGAGGAACCACCCGAGACCGAAGTGGATGTGCCTCGCGCCCGCTAGCCATTCACCCGTCGTCATCCACGCAGGCGGTCTCT
>VBKL01000106.1 GCA_005879805.1 Deltaproteobacteria bacterium
CCCGCCAAAGACGAGCAGGTCGCCGGAGCGAAGCTCGACATCGGTGAAGGGACCATTGCGTCGGCCGACGCCGGCGAAGCGGAACACGCCGGTATCGCCGAGGCTCAGCGTGACGACGGGCGCTTCGCTCGGCTCCTCGCCATCGAGGTGCAGCCCGAGGTGGGCCTCCGCCGTATAGAGGTTCACGATCGCAGCGTCGGGCGCGTACGAGGCTGCGCTCTCCGGACCGAAAGAATCCGCCACGGCGGCCCGGGCCATGGCGACAAGCCCGGCGGGGAGGGGCTTCACGGGTGCGCCGTCGGTGTCGTCGGCCGTCTTCGAATAGGCGTACGGCTCCCAGTGCCATCCCAGGCACACCGACTGGACGCTCATCAGATGTCCGCTCGGGACCCGGGGGTGCCGGAGCCCGGCCGGCGGCAAGGCCCATTCCTGGAACCCGGCGGCGAGCCAGCGCTGCGCGTCGGGGCTGAGCCAGCCCGCGATCTTCACGGCGCCCGGCAGCAGCTCTTCGCGGAAGGGAGCCGCGGCCGGTGGAGCGATGTCGAGCGCGAGTTGCCGGGGAGCCGACGCATGGCCCGGCGCGAGCGAGGTGGGGACCCCGCCCAGTCGGCTGCGCCCCAGCTTCCCGCGCGAAGAGGGAGGGTTCGGTGTCATGCGTGGCTAACGCAGACGGTACCCGAACTGTGAGGTCCCGGGGATTTCAGAACTCGAACTGGAGCACGGCGCCGAAGTTCTGTGTCTTCGCCAGGAAGAACTGCGCGAATAGCACCGCTCCGCGCTGGAACTCGAGCAGCGCCCGGACGCGGTGCCCGCCGTTCGGCGCGCCCCACTCGAGCCCGCCGTTCAGGCTCGAGTTCACGTTCCAGCCGTTCGACTGCACCGACATGAAATTCGCGCCGAACACGGGACGCAGGCTGGTGCTCCGCAGCCACGCCCACGGCCGCCACTCGGGACCGCGCAGCTCGAGGCCCCACTGGAAGAATCCGGGCTTCGCGGCGAGGTCGGGGTCCTTGCCGCTGAAGATGACGAAGCCTCCGCCGCCGAAGAGCCGCCACCAGGTGTCCTCGACCGAGGCGAGCGCGTCGACGATCTCGATGCTCATGTCCTGGCGTCGCACGCCGTGATCGATGGCGTAGTTGAGCAGGAACTCGTCGCCGAGATGGCTGCTCTGGTGATAGAGGCGCAGCCGGCCCGACCAGATCCCGCGGCGCAGGGTCGCCTCCGGTCCGACGAAGTAATCGGCGTTGAGCAGATCGGCGGAATTCGCGTCGAGGTTGAACTGCGCGAAGACCGCGCCGAACATGCTGATCTGCAGACCGTCGCAGCCGCGCGCCTGGCGCAGTCCCCAGATCCCGAAAGCGCCGCCGAAGGCGACCAGCGCGGCGTCGATGCTGCTGCCGTGTCCTTCCGCCAGCACCTGCGAGCCGCGGAAGACCAGCCTCCGGTAATCCGCGTAGAAGCGCGGCTCGCGTTGGTCGGCGAGCAGCGGGCGGAACACGTCGTTGTCGGGGAGCGCGGCGCCGGCCAGCGTGTCTCGTGGCGCCGGATCCCGCGGTGACCGGCTGAACGTCGCGTAGCGGCAATCGACCTGCTCCGCGGAGACTTCGGGAGGGCCGTCGGCGGCGAGCGACGGCACCGCCGCCGCGAGGACGAGTGCCGCGAAGGGAAGAGCGCTACGCAACATTGGCGACCCCGAGAAGATGCCCGCGCTATCTCCCACGATTCGAGCGCGAAGTCGCGGGTTCAGACCGAAGCGGCGAGCTGAGGGTCAGGCTGCCGTCTGGAAGAGGGCCTTCTCGAAGGCGCGGCGCGAAGAAGCAGCGGTCGCGGCCCCGATGCGGGCGGCGAGGAAGTTCGCCGGATGGTAGGTCACGTCGGGTTCGTCGGTGGCGAAGCGCTGGAATCCAGCCGATTCAAGAAGCCGGGAGAGGCGGCGGCGGTATTCCCAGGGATCGTTGCCCGCGGCGGCGACGTCCCAGTGCCAGGAAAGCGCCTCGCCAATGACGATGTAAGGGTCGAGGCGATCGCCTTCGGCGAAGGCTTGCATGAGCTGGCGGGCGACGCCGCGATTGCGGAACGGCGCCGCGACTTCGACCGCGCCGAGCTCGCGTACCTCCGGGATCGCTTCCCAGCGCCGCGAGATCCGCTGCCCGTTCCACTCGACGGGAGCGAACGGCAGATCCGCGGCGTATCCGATGAGCGCACCTTCCAGGAGCGCCACGGTGATGGTGCCGCCGATCGCCAGCGACCTTCCGAACATCGCGAGCACTTCCGGAGTGGGAACGACGGCGGAGAATCCGCTCGCGACGCGCAATCCCTCGATCTGCGAAAGCGTCTCGAACCGCTGGACGGTCAGGTTTCCAGCCATGCCGTCCGGTCTATTCCGGTGGGAAGGCCGGCGTCACATGCGATCGCGCATGCCTCCCATGCGGAAAAGCCGACGCCGCCGATGCTCACCCCGCTCCTGTCGGGGAGGCGAGGGCGGCAGGACGATGCTCGTCCCCTCTTGTGTAACGATTACCGATCGGCACTGCAGGCATCGCTCGAACGACATGCCATTGTTGGTGCCCAGCCGCTCGATTTCCAAGTGCTGACAAGTATTGCCGGCTGTATCGATCATGGGCGCATTGCTAAGACGCGTGTCAGCTTCGAGCAATGTTTGTTGCTGGTTACCGACGCTTCTCGCGCTGCATGACGATCATTCCCGGCGGCACGTCGCGCGATTCGAGCGCGAGCGCATGGCCAGGGTCATTGTGATACCTTCGCACTTTCCCGAAAGGACGTCTCCAATGAGCACCGCACTCGCTCTGTACACGTTGCTCCACGTGGTCTTGAGCCTCGTCGGCATCTTTTCCGGGCTTCTGACGGTGGGAGGATTCGTCGCAGGCAAGCGTCTCGACGGATGGGCCAACGTCTTTCTCGTGACCACCGTTGCCACGAACGTCGGCGGGTTCGGCTTTCCGTTCGAGAAGTTCCTGCCCTCCCATGCGGTGGCGATCGTCTCGATAATGGTGCTCACTGTCCTGATCGTCGCCCGCTACTTCCGGTATCTCGCGGGGCCATGGCGTGGCGTCTACGTGATCACCTCGGTCCTCGCGCTGTATCTCAACGTCTTCGTCCTTCTTGCCCAGCTCTTCTTGCGCCTGCCGGCGCTGATCGCCGTCGCCCCGACGCAGAAGGAGCCTCCCTTCGTCGCGACGCAGGTACTCGTTCTTGCGCTGTTCGTCTGGCTGGGGGCGGCGGCGGTGCGGGGATTCCGCGCCGCACCGACCGCCTCCGCAGCGACCGTGCGGGGCTGACGGATTACCCGTCCCGGGACGGGCTGCTCTTCGACTAGTCGTCCCGGGACGGGTGGATTCAAGCAAGCCGCAGCGGCTTCAGTTGCTCGCCACCCGGACCCCCTCCGACCTCGACCCGAGGATGTCGAACCGTCCCATCAGGCCTCCGGCGAAGAAGAAGTTCACGCTCGGATCCGGTACGTTGGAAAAGCCGTTCTGCTGCGAGAGCGACTGGGTGAGGAACACGGTCGCGCTCGCCCCGACGTATGGGGAGACGCTGAATTCCGGGCTCACCCGGTAATCGACCCCGACCTGCAGGCGAGCGAGGTCGAGCCCGTGCCGGGAATCGGTCGCGCCCGGCTTGCTGATCCAGTGCCCTCGCCAGCCCGCGCCGAGCCCCACCCAGGGATCCCAGGCGGCGCCGGGAAGCACGTGGTAGTTCGCCTGCACGCCAGCGGTCGCGCTCCAAACGTCGCTGTCGCTCGGTGTGAGGTTGCCGAGGCTGTACTTGCCGCCGGTGCCGTAGATGCCGACGAGCCAGTTCGGGTTGATCCGGTACCCCAGGCTCAACTGGACTTCGCCGCCACCGTGGGTGAGGTCGGTCAGCGTCGGCGAGTTTCCGCCGATGTCGCCGACGCCCTGGCTGTATCCGAAGCCGAGGCCGATCTCCCAGGCGTTGGAGGGCGCTCCGGGCGGGGTGCGCTTGACGGGGCTGGTGCTCACCTCCGATTCGCTTTGCGTGTAGGTGGGGTCGATGATTCCGACATCCCCCTCCTGCGCCAGGGCGGGGCCCGCGGCGGCCGCGAGGGCGATGGCGATGGTAACGATGCTTCCTTTCATGGCTGCTCCTTGTCTGCTCGGTCTTTGCCGATTGACGAGCGGCCCTTGCAGCCGGCGGGCCGGATCGTAAAAGGCCGCTTTACCGGCTTTTCCGACGCCTCGGCCAGAATTGCGGCGCGACTTTGTGCAACGCGCCGACAGGGGAGCGTCGGATGGTGATCAGTGGATTACCGGATCAGGAAGACGAATCGGCGCCGTTTCCCGCGAATCCATACTTCTTCAAGCGATCGATGAGCGACCCGCGGCTGAGGCCCAGGCGCCGTGCGGCCTCGGACTGGTTGCCCGCCACCGAGGCGAGCGTTCGCGCGATCACGTTCCGCTCGAGCGCCTCGACCTGCTCGCGCAAGCTGAGCGTGCCGTCCGGAGGAGGCTCTGCCCCGGGCTCGGCCGCGATCGCCGCGGCGCCCGGGAAGGCCGCAACCGCGATCTCTCCTCCGCCCGACAGCGCCACCATCCGCGCGACGGCATTCTCGAGCTGGCGGACATTGCCCGGCCAGTCCGCGCGCTGCAGCGCCTCGATCAAGTCGGGGGCGAGGCGCACGCCCGTCATTCCGAACCGCTCCCCGTAGCGACGCGCGAACTCGGCGGCCAGCGCGGGGATGTCCTCGCGATGGTCGTGCAGCGGAGGGACGATCAGCTCGACGACGGCGAGCCGGTAGTAGAGGTCCTCGCGGAAACGGTGCGCCCGCGCATCCGCCGCGAGATCGCGGTTGGTGGAAGCCACCACGCGCACGTCGACCTTCTCCACCCTTCCAGCGCCGACCGGTTGGATCTCCCCCTCCTGCAGGACGCGGAGGAGCTTCGCCTGAACGGACGCCGACAGCTCACCCACCTCGTCGAGGACCAGCGTGCCGCCGTTCGCCTCGGCGAAGAAACCCCGCCGCGACTGCGTCGCGCCGGTGAAAGCGCCGCGCACGTGGCCGAAGAGCTCCGCTTCCGCCAGCTCGCCCGGGATGGCGGCGCAATTGAAGCGCACCAGCGGTCCCGCTGCGCGCCGGCTCTCCGCATGGAGGAGCGAAGCGATGAGCTCCTTCCCGGTTCCGGTCTCCCCTCGGATCAGCACCGTGATGTCCTTGGGACCGATGCGGTTGACCGCCTCGAGCAGCCGGCGCATGGGCGGGGAGTCGCCGACGATGGCGCGGCCGAGCGCCTTCTCCGCCGTCAACCGGCGGTTCTGCACCCGCAGCGATCTCGCTTCCAGCGCGCGATCGAGGACCAGCGAAAGCTCGTCGATGTCGAAGGGCTTGGTGACGTACTCGTAGGCGCCGCTCTTCATCGCCCGCACGGCGATCCGCTCCGAGCCGTGCGCGGTGAGCATCACCACCGGAAGCGACTCGTCGCGCTCGTGCACCGCCTGCACCAGCTGGACGCCGTCCATTCCCGGCATCGAGTAGTCGGTGACGACTCCGTCCACGCCGTCGAGCTTGGCGAGCGCCTCCTGCGCCGAGCGCGCCAGCACCGGCTCCATGCCGCGCGACTTGAGCAGTTGGCTCAGCGTGAAGAGTAGCGCCGGCTCGTCGTCGACCAGCAGCACCCGCGCAACGTCGCTCCTCGGCATGTCGCGGCCTACGCCCTCGCTCCGTCGCCCGCCAAGCCGTCGCCTGCGCGCACGGCCCGGATGGGCAGCGTGCCGACCGCGGTGGTGCCCCTGCCGGGCTCGCTGGAGTAGACGAGCGATCCGCCGTGCTGGGCGAAGGCGGCGCGCGCAGTGACGACGCCCAGGCCGGTGCCGTCTTCGCGGGTGGTGAAGAACGGAGTGCCGAGGCGATCGAGGACCTCCGGCGCCATGCCCCGCCCGGAGTCGCGCACGGCGATGCGGGCGGCGCGCTCGGCCTCGAGCTCGATCTCGACCTCGACATTTCCGCCCTGCGCCGTCGCCTCGACTGCGTTACCGATCAGGTTGAAGAGCGCGTCCTTCAAGCGGCGGGGATCCGCCTCGATGACGGCGTCGCCGCGGCGGCGCAAGATCACGCCGGCGCTCGCGGCCCGCGCGTCCATCAGCGACAGCACCTCGTCGCAGAGCGCGCCCAGGGCGACCTGCTGCGGCTGCAGCGCCTCGAAGGGGCGCGAGAAGGAGAGGTACTCCTTGAGGATGTTCTCCATCCGGTCCACCTCGGCGGCGACGACGCGAAGCTGCTCGCCGAGATCGGGATCACAGATGGTCACGTTGCGGGCCGAGAGCTGCACGAGCCCCTTGATGGCGGCGAGCGGATTCTTCAACTCGTGGGAAAGCTTCCAGCCGATCTGCTCCATCTCACGAGCGCGGGCGAGGGCGCGATACACCATCTCCTCGCGCGCCCGGCCCAACTGGCAAGCGCTGTCGCCCACGGTGCGAGTCAGCAGGAGCGCATAGCGCGTGTGCCAGGCGCCGGTGGTCGCGAGGACGGCGAGGAGCACGATCCAGTAGCCGGGTTGGGGCACGTCGGGTCCGAACCAGCGCCCGGGCAAGACCGCCAGCAGGGCCAACCCGCTTCCCAGGATCACCAGGATGTTCTTCGCCGCTCGCGTAAATCCACTCTTGATGACGAGGTCGGAGAAGGGGATGAGGACCGCCGGCAAGAGCGGGCTGCGGATGCCTCCGGTGAGGACGAGCGTAAGGAACATGAGCAAGAAACGCGGGACCATCTGCCGCGTCTCCTCCCAGGGGGAGGCGGGCTTCGGCGCGAATACGGAGGTGGTGCGCGACAGCCAGACCACGAACATCGTCAGCGAGGCGCAGAACGCCACCGCGAGCGCGACCACCCGTGGCGCGGGATACCCGGTCAGCGCCAGGACGCCGACGATGAAGGTGTCGAGAGCGATCAGCCAGGCGAGCTTCCCGCGCATGGCGCTCATGTAGGCGCTCGTGGCGCGGGCGCGATACCAGCGTTCGGCTTGCTCGATGGACCGCACGCCGGGATGCTCCGCAAGAATCGAGCCGGTTTCGGGGTGGGCGCCGCCCATGCCCTCCAGTATAGGCCGACTTCCCGCGCCTGCGGCGAGTGTCGGAGTCCTGAACCACTCTTCCGGAAGCTTGTTCAGCATTCCGACAGGCTAACGGTCTGGCGAGGAGCCCGCCGGAGATCCTCCGCTCGTGCTGGCCGGTCCGGCACGGCGCGTGAAAGGGCGCCGCGGTCATGCAACGGAACGGCGGAGACTTCCTCATCGCGGCGGCACTCTTCCTGCTGCTCTTGCTCTATTCGCTTCCCTCGCTGGCGCTCCAGCCGGTGGAGACGTTCGTGGCCGGCGCGCGGCAGCGCAATCCCGACGCGCTCGAGGCGCGGGCGAATCTCGCGCAAGAGGAGGCGCAGGCCGACTCGACGCTGGGCCGGGTGCTGCCGGGCATCTCGGCGCGGGGCTCGTACACGCGCAACCAGTACTCGTCCTCGATCGACATCGCGCCGCCGGGCCAGGCGCCGCAGCCCATCACCGTGGTTCCGAGCGATCAGTGGGACGGCAGCGCGACCTTGCGCGTGCCGCTCATCGATCTGGCGGGCTTCCAGCGCGTTTCCGCCGCGAAGACCAGCGCGCAGGCATCCGCGCACCAGCTCGAAGCGACCAGGCTCCAGGTCGAAGGGCAGGCCGTCCAGGACTACTACCAGGTGGTCGCGAACCTTGCCCTGGTGGCCGCGTCGAGCGCCGCCCTCGACGTGTCGCGCGAGAGCTTCCGCCTTGCGCAGGCGCGCTATCAGGCGGGAAGCGCCGCGGCCCTCGAAGTCGATCGCGCCCGCGCGGACGTCGAGCAGCAGGTCCAGCAGCTTGCCGCCGCCGAGCTCCAGGTCGCCCTGACAGCGCGCGCTCTCGAATCGGCCTCCGGCGTCGAGCCGGATCTTTCCAGCGTCGTCCGGCTCTCCGACGACCTGCATCCAGAGGGGAACCTCGATGCCTTCGAGGGCGGACTCTCGCGCCTTCCCGCGGTGGCAGCGGCCACGGCGAGCACGAACGCGGCGGAGAAGCAGGCAGACGCGCAGCGGCTTGCGCTCGCTCCCAGCGTCGCCGGCTCGTTCACCGAGCGGGGGACGAACGCGCCCGGATTCACCGGACACGAATGGTCGTACCAGGCGGCGGTCACGGCCACCTGGTCGTTCGATCTGACGAACATCGCCGACATCCGCTCGCAAGAAGCGGCGGTCGATGCCGCCCGTGCCCGCGAACTACGGACCGTGCTCTCGTCGCGCGACTCGATCCACCGCGAGTGGAACACCATCGTCGCCGGCATCGCCCGCAGCCGCTCCGCGCGAGCGGGCCTCGAGGCGGCGCGCCACGCGGCGGCGCAAGCCCGCGAACGGTACCGCGCTGGAACCATCACCCAGCTCGATCTCCTCCAGGCACAGCGCGATGCCTTCAACGCCGAGGTCAGCCGCATCCAGTCGGACGCGGACCTCGTCAACGCGCGCGCCCAGCTCCGCCTCTCCACCGGACACAGTCTGCTCTCGGAAAACGCAGGGAAGGGAATGCCATGACCCGTTCGATGAAATTGCTGCTCCTCGGCGCGCTCGCGCTCGCCTCCGCTTGCAAGAAGGTCGAAGGCGCTCAATCGGCGCCGCAGCGTCCCCCCGCCCCGGTCTCGGTGGCCACCGCCGTCGAGCGCGACGTGCCCGTGTACCTCGACGAGATCGGCAAGAACATTGCTCCGGAAGTGGTGACCATCCAGGCCCAGGTCCCGGGCCGCATCACCGGAATCCACGTGAAGGACGGCGCCACCGTGAAGCGCGGCGACCTCCTCTTCACCATCGACCCGCGTCCCTACCGCGCGCAGCTCGATTCGGCAGAGGCGAGCCTGGCCCGCAACCAGGCCGAGCTGGAGCTTGCGAAGCTCGAGTTCGGACGCGTGCAGAAGCTCCTCGAGACCGACGCGATCTCGCAGCAGGACCACGATTCGCGCAGGAGCGCAGTTGCCGTCTCGCAGGCCCAGGTACGCCTCAGCCAGGCGGCAGTTGCGACCGCGCAGCTCAACCTCGAATACTGCTTCATCCGCTCCCCCATCGACGGCCGCGCCGGGCAGCGCCTCGTGGATCTGGGCAACGTCGTCAATCCGAGCGCCTCGGGTGGCCTGCTCGTCATCCAGCGTCTCGACCCGATCTACGCGGACTTCACCATCGCGGAAAACGACCTTGGTTCCGTGCAGCGCGCCCTCGCGGCCGGACAAGCGAAGGTGGAAGTGCGGCTGCCCGACGAGCCCGACAAGCCTCGCACGGGAACCCTCACCTTCCTCGACAACGCCGTGCAGGATGGAACGGGCACCGTGAAGCTGCGGGCGTCGATCGAGAATCGCGATTGGCGGTTCTGGCCAGGAAGATTCGTCAAGGTGCGCCTCGTGCTCGGCACGCAGAAGGGCGCCGTCCTGGTGCCTGCCACCGCCACGCAGATCTCGGCCAAGGGTCCCTTCGTCTACGTCGTGAAGGACGACTCGACGACGGAATTGCGCCCCGTCGCGGTCGGGCAGCGTCAAGGTGACCTGGTCGCGGTCGCGCAAGGACTGAAGGGAGGCGAGCGCGTCGTTACCGCCGGCCAGCTCGCCGTGACTCCCGGTGGCAAAGTGAGGAGCCAGCCGTGAACCTTTCCGAGCCGTTCATCCGCCGTCCGGTGATGACCGCGGTCCTCACCCTCTCCGCGGTCCTCTTCGGCGTCCTTTGCTACTTCCAGCTGCCGGTCAACGACCTGCCGACGGTCGATTATCCGGTCATCCAGGTCAACGTCGATTATCCCGGCGCGAGCCCGGAGACGATGGCGGCCAACGTCGCCACGCCGCTCGAGCGGCAGTTCATGCAGATCAACGGGCTCGAGCTGGTGACCAGCAAGAGCACGCAAGGGCACGCGACGCTCACTCTGCAATTCGATCTGAACAAGAGTCTCGACGCCGCGGCCACCGACGTGCAGACGGCCATCACGCAGGCATCGGGCGGCCTTCCCGTCGATCTGCCTTCGCCGCCGACGTTCTCGAAGACGAACCCGAACGATCAGCCGATCATGTACATCGCCCTCACCAGCGACTCGGTCACCGCCGGGCGGCTCTACGACTACGCGAGCACCCAGGTCGGGCAGCGCATCAGCATCCTGCCCGGCGTGAGCCGCGTGAACGTCTTCGGTTCCAAGTCGGCGGTGCGCATCAAGGCCGATCCGTCGGCCATGGCATCGCGCGGCATCTCGGTCGACGACCTCGCTTCTGCGATCAAGGCGGGTACGAGCTACACCGGAGCCGGCCAGCTCGACGGCCCGAGCGGCACCACGCTGCTCTCGCCGCGCGGACAGCTGGAAGGCGCCGAGAGCTACGAATCGCTCATCGTCGGTACCAAGAGCGGCGCGCCCGTCTACCTGCGCGACGTCGCCAGCGCGACCGAGACCGTGCAGGACGAGCGAGTCAAGCTGCTCTTCTGGGCGCGCGGGTACGAGATTCCCTCGGCGACGGCGGTTGTGGCGGTCACCCGGCAGGCGGGCGCCAACGCGGTGGAAGTCTCGAAGAGCGTTCGCGACCTGTTGCCGATCATCAACGCCGAGTTGCCCGGCTCGATCCGCGCCACCCTCATCTACGACCGCTCGCAGACCATCGTGAACAGCGTGAAGGACGTCCGCGAGACGCTCCTCATCGCCTTCGCCCTGGTGGTGGTGGTCATCTTCTTCTTCCTCGGCCGCGCGACCGACACGCTCATTCCGGCCGTTGCGCTGCCGCTCTCGCTGCTCCTCACATTCATAGCGATGAAGCTTCTCGGCTACAGCCTCGACAACCTCTCGCTCATGGCGCTGACGCTCGCCATAGGCTTCCTCGTCGACGACGCCATCGTCTTCCTCGAGAACACCGTCCGCCGGATGGAGCGGGGAGAGAAGGCGCTCGAGGCGAGCCTGAACAGCGCGAAGGAGATCAGCTTCACCATCCTCTCGATGACCATCTCGCTCGCGGCGGTGTTCATCCCGCTCGTCTTCATGCCGGGTCTGGTGGGCCGCATCTTCCGCGAGTTCGCCGTCACCATCGTCATCTCCATCTTCGCTTCCGGAGTCGTCTCGCTCACGCTCACGCCGCTCATGACCTCACGGATGCTCACCGACCGGGGGCACGGCGCGAAGCAGACCTGGATGGAGCGGGTCATCGGCCGCATCGAGAAGCGGGTGCTCGACTTCTACGGGAAGTCGCTCACCTGGTTCCTGCACCGGCGCTGGATCTCCGCCGCCATCTGGGTGGTCTGCCTCGCCGGCACCGTGGCACTCTTCATCGTGGTTCCCAAGACCTTCCTTCCGGAAGGGGACAGCGGCGTCGTCAACGGCGTCTTCATCGCCCAGGAAGGCTCCTCGCCGCAGCAGATGCAGGCGCTGCAGGAGCGCGTCAGCCAGGCGGTCCGCGAGGATCCCAGCATCGACCGCGCCATCTCCGTCACCGGTCTCAACGCCTTCCTCTCCTCGAATCAGGGGCTCACCTACATCTTCCTGGGAGGAGGCGAGAAGCGGCCTCCAGTCGCCGCGGTGGCTGGACGCCTGATGGGACGCATCGCGGCCATTCCGGGCGTGTTTCCCTTCTTGCGCCCTTATCCGGTGCTGCAGATCAGCACGGGCGCGACCAGCCAGAACCAGGGCCAGTACGCGTTCTCCCTCTCCGGCGTGAATCCCGACCAGGTCTACGAGGCCGCCGGGAAGCTGATGGAGAAATTGCGGCCCTATCCGGGCTTCGCGACGCTCTCGTCGGATTGGTTCAACCACACGCCGAATCTCGAGATCGACATCCTGCGCGAGCAGGCAAAGATCCTCGGCGTCTCCGAGACGCGCATCCTCGCGCTCTTGCGGAACGCGTACTCGCAAAATTACCAATACCTGATCAAGAAGGCAGACGATCAGTACCAGGTGATCCTGGAGGTCAAGGACAGCGAGCGCTCGAGCGCCGACGACCTCTCGCTCCTCTACATCAAGTCCGACGACGGCAAGAACATGGTGCCGCTCAGCCAGCTGGTGAAGTCGCGCACCCTGCTCGGACCGCAAGCCGTGAACCACCTCAACCAGTTCACCAGCGTCACGCTCTTCTTCAACCTGAAGCCGGGCGTCGCGGTGGGCGACGCGACCGCGTTCATCGAACGGGCCTCCCGCGAAGTGGTGCCGCCCGCGGTGCGCGCCAGCCTGCAGGGCGAAGCGCTCACCTTCCGCGACACGGTGCGGAACCTCACCCTCCTCATGCTGCTCGCCGTCTTCGTCATGTACGTGGTGCTGGCGGTTCTGTACGAAAGCTATGTGCATCCCATCACGGTGCTGAGCAGCCTGCCTGTGGCATTGGTGGGCGGACTCCTCACGCTCTGGATCTTCCGCGAGCAGGCCTCTCTCTACGCCTACGTCGGGATGTTCATGCTCATGGGCATCGTGAAGAAAAACGGGATCATGATCGTCGACTTCGCTCTGCAGCGGATCGGCGAAGGGGCCACCGCCGAGGAGGCCATCCACCATGCCAGCCTGGACCGCTTCCGGCCGATCATCATGACCACCGTCGCCGCGGTCATCGGCGCTTTGCCCATTGCGCTCGGATACGGAGCCGACGGGGCCTCGCGGCGTCCGCTCGGGCTCGCCATCGTCGGAGGGCT
Source organism: Deltaproteobacteria bacterium (assembly GCA_005879805.1). Taxonomy (GTDB): domain Bacteria; phylum Myxococcota; class Myxococcia; order Myxococcales; family 40CM-4-68-19; genus VBKO01. The sequence goes on from VBKL01000106.1 coordinate 12,653, forward strand.
CGTGGTCTCGCAGTTCATCACCCTCTACATCACGCCCGTCATCTATCTCTACCTCGAGGACTTCCAGGAGAAGGTCCTCGACCGCGTCGCCTTCTTCCGTTCGCGGCGGCCCGCGCTGGGTGCCGCGGTAGCCGTGCAACCAGCAGGAGCGCCATGACCTCATTCCCCGAGCTGGCGACGCGGTACTGGAAATCGATCCATCGCGTTTGCTGGAATCTCTTGTCCGATCGGAAGGCGGCGGCCGAGGTCGCCGAGGCGACGTTCCTCTCGGCGTTGCACGACCCCGGAATCCTTCCTCGCGGCGTGCCGCCGGAGAGGGCGCTCTACCGGGAGGCGGTGAGCAGATCGCTTCACCGGCTCCCCGCCGTCCGGAAGACTCCGTTCGACAGCGAGGGCGCGGGTGGAGCAATCCGCCAGGTCCTGCTGCGCCTCGACGCCATCGATCGAGCCGCCTTCGTGCTGCGCGAGGTCGAGCAATTGCCGACCGAGGAAGTTGCGGCGGTGCTCGGGATCGCACCCGGACACGTGCGTCAACGCGTCCACCGGGCCACGATGACCTTGACTGGTTTCCTCGGGCGGTCCTTCGAGGCTCCCGGCGCGGCGAGGTCCTCTACGATCAAGACGCCGCGATCCCGCAGTTCTACGTGATCCTCTCCGGGACGCTGGAGATCGTCGAGCCGCTCGATGGCAAGGAGCTACCCATCACCGTCGCCGGCCCGGGTGAGTTCACCGGCGAGATGAACATGCTGCTCGGCCGCCGCAGCCTGGTGCGTGCGCGGATGAAAGAACCGGGCGAGGTCCTCGTCCTTTCGCCCGACGTTTTGCGCAAGCTGGTCCAAGCGGATACCGAGCTGAGCGAGATCTTCCTGCGCGCGTTCATCCTCCGCCGCGTCGCGCTCATCGCCAAGACGCCGGGCGACGCGGTCCTCATCGGCTCGAGCCATTCCGCGGCCACGCTGCGTATCCGCGAGTTCCTCACCCGCAACGGGCAGCCGCACGCCTATCTGGACGTCGAGAAGGATCCCAGCGTCCAGGCGCTGTTCGACCGCTTCGGGCTCAAGATCGACGACGTTCCGGTCGTCATCTGCCGCTACGATCGGGTGCTGAAAAATCCCAGCAACGAGGAAGTTGCCGATTGCCTTGGCTTGAACGCGGTTCTCGACTCTTGCGCCATTCGCGACCTGGTGGTCGTCGGGGGCGGGCCGGCGGGCCTCGCCGCCGCGGTGTATGGTGCCTCGGAAGGTCTCGACGTCCTCGTCCTCGAGACCAAGGCCCCCGGCGGGCAGGCCGGGTCGAGCTCGAAGATCGAGAACTACCTCGGTTTCCCGACTGGCATCTCCGGTCTCGCGCTGGCCTCGCGCGCCTTGACCCAGGCGCAGAAGTTCGGCGCGGAAGTGAGCATCGCGCGGACCGCCGCGACCCTCATTTGCAAACAGCATCCCTACAGGCTCGAGATCGCCAGCGGGGGCTCGGTGCGCGCGAGGGCAGTGATCCTCGCCACCGGTGCGCAATACCGGAAGTTGCCTTTACCGGAGCTGGCGCGGTTCGAGGGCGTCGGCGTCTACTACGGCGCCACGTCGGTCGAAAGGCAGTTCTGTGGAGACGAGGAGATCGTCGTCGTCGGCGGTGGAAACTCGGCGGGACAGGCAGCGGTCTATCTGGCGGAAACCGCTCGCCACGTGCACGTCGTCGTGCGGGGGCCGGGGCTCGCCGCCACGATGTCGCGCTACCTCATCCAGCGGATCGAGGAGCACCCCCGGATCACCTTGCGTCCGTTCACGCAAGTCGAGGCACTGGAAGGCGGAGACCACCTCGAGCAGGTGCGCATCCGCGACTCGCGATCGGGCGAGAGCGAGACGAGGAAGATCCGCCACGCCTTCCTCATGACCGGCGCGGATCCCAAGACGGACTGGCTCCGCGGCTGCGTGGCGATGGACGAAAAGGGTTTCGTCAAGACCGGTCCGGATCTGGCTCGCACCGATCTCGAGGGATGGCCGCTGTCGCGCCCCCCGCTCCTGCTCGAGACCAGCATGCCCGCGGTATTCGCGGTCGGCGACGTGCGGGCCGGAAGCGTGAAGCGCGTCGCCTCGGCGGTCGGTGAAGGCTCGATTTGCGTTCAACTCGTCCACAAGGTTTCGCCAAGGCGGTCTTCGATCGCGATCCGGAGATCCGCGACGTCCTCAGTCGACCGTGAGCTCGTCGAGGTAGCAATAGCGCCAGGTCTCGCCGGGCTCGAAGGACTGGATGACCGGGTGCTTCACCTTGTGGAAGTGCTTCGTCGCGTGCTTGTTGGGCGAGTCGTCGCAGCAGCCGATGTGCCCGCAGGTCAAGCAGCGGCGAAGGTGTACCCACTCGCCTCCGGCGAGGAGGCACTCCTGGCAGCCTTCCGGAGTGAGCGGCTCTGGATCGTCGACCTCGGCGAAATGCTTGCAGACCATTAGCGATGAGATGAAAGCGCGGCCGCCGGGATTCGGGCGGGCCGCGGCGCGGGGCCGGCGACGGTCTTTCCAGCCCGGCCGGAAAGCGGTATCGGACCTGATCGTTCGGCGCCAGGAGGAAGGAAATGAAACGGGTCGGGCCGGTAGCGGCTCTCGTATGTGTACTCGCCACGGCAGGGAAGGCCGAGGCGCCAGAGGGGTTCCGCAAGATGATGGACGACGCCGCCGCGCGGATGCATTCGGCGATGCACGTGCCCTATAGCGGCGACGCCGATCGGGACTTCGCGCGCATGATGATTCCGCACCACCAGGGAGCGATCGACATGGCCCTCGCCGAGTTGCGGTACGGCAAGGACGAGCGTCTGAAGCGACTCGCGCAGGAGATCGTCGTCGCCCAGAAGCAGGAGATCGACGTCATGCGTCTGGCCCTCGGGGAGGTTCGCTGACATGACCCGGACAGCAGCAGCCCTGCTCGCCGCCGCGATCGCCTCGCCTGCTCGCGCGGGCCAGCCGCCGCGTTCCGCCTCCGCGCCCGACGTCCCGGTGAGCGCCCGCGACCGCGTTTACGCTGCCGAGCAGTTCTCGAATACCGTCTCCGTCATCGACCCGTCGGCGAACAAGCTCCTCGGCGTCATCAAGCTGGGAGATCCGCAACCGGGGAATCTGTCGCCGCTCTACCGCGGACAACTGCTCGTGCACGGGCTCGGCTTCTCGCCGGACGGCCGCACGGTGGCGGTGGTCTCCATCGGCTCCAACTCGGTCACCTTCCTCGACACGGCCACGAACGCGGTCAAGCGCGTCACCTACGTCGGCCGATCGCCGCACGAGGCGTTCTTCACGCCCAACGGAAAGGAAGTGTGGGTGGCGATCCGCGGGGAGGACTACATTGCCGTGCTCGACGGGACGAAGTTCGCCGAGAAGACCCGCATCAAGGTCGCGAACGGCCCGGGCATGACCATCTTCTCTCCCGACGGCAAGTACGGTTTCATCTGCTCGAGCTTCACTCCCGAGACCGACGTCGTTTCGGTAGCCGATCACAAAGTGGTCGGCAGGGTGAAGCAGGAGTCGCCGTTCTGCCCGAACATCGCGGCGACTCCGGCCGGCGATCAGGTCTGGCTCACGCTGAAGGATGTCGGCAAGGTGATGGTGTTCGCGGCGAAGCCGCCATTCAACGTGCTCAAGGTCCTCGATACCGGTCCCATCACCAACCACGTCAACATGGTGCGCAACAAGAACGGACAGTTTGCCTACGTGACGGTAGGCGGGCTGAACAAGGTGCTTGCGTTCCGGACCGATTCGTTCGAGCGCGTGGCGGAGATTCCGGTCGGCGAGCTGCCGCACGGTCTGTGGCCTTCCGGCGACGGAACCCGCATGTACGTGGGAATCGAGAACGGCGACGCGATGACCGCGATCGACACGCTCGAGAACAAGGTCATCGGCACCGTTCCCATCGGGCAGGGGCCGCAAGCGGTCGTCTACGTCCCGAACGCCGTACCCGAAGGAGCGGCCGGCACGGAAAACCTGACGCCGCTGGGAAACGCCGCCAAGCTGACGCAGCTCGAGCTTGGACCCGCCGGCGGAGCGGTGGCGACGCGCGTCTCCCTGTTCGACCAGGGATTGACGCAGGTCCTGCAGGCCGCGGTTACGGGGCTCGAGCCGAAGAAGCCGTACGTGCTTGCGCTCTCCACCGACCCTGGCGGCGGCGGAACGCTGGAGCCCCTGGCGGGGTTCATGACCAATCCCGCGGGCGCCTCCGTCGTGAATGCGCTCGGGCCGATCCGTCAGATCGTCCAAGGCGGGGGAGCCACACCGCGCAGGTATCTGGTGATCGCGAGCGGCACGCCCGACAAGCCGGGAGCGCCCGTGCAGGTGCAGCGCTAGGCGTGGCACGAGCCATGGAACGGTACGCGGCATTCCTCCGGGGCGTGAGCCCCATGAACGCGAAGATGCCCGAATTGAAGAAGGCCTTCGAAGCGGCCGGCTTCGAGGACGTGAAGACGCTCTTGTCGAGCGGCAACGTCGTCTTCAGCGCGCGGGCCGCGAGCGAGGAATCGATCGAGCGCAAAGCCGAAGCGGCGATGAAGAAGCACCTCGGCAATCCCTTCTTCACCATCGTGCGGCCGGTGGAGGCGTTGCGTGAGATCCTCGAGGCCGATCCCTTCGCGGGGTTCCGGCTGCCGGCACACGCGAAGCGCGTCGTCACCTTCCTGCGCGAGGAACCCGGAAAGAAGATCGAGCTGCCCTTGGAGCTTCACGAGGCGCGGATCCTCGGCGTGCAAGGCAGGGAGGTCTTCAGCGCCTACACGCCCGGTCCTCACGGGCCGGTGTTCATGACGCTCATCGAGAAGACGTTCGGCAAGGAGGTCACGACGCGGACCTGGGAGACGGTGAAGAAGGTCGCGAAATGATGGAGTGCTGACATGGCGCAACGGATCGCTTCGCTCCTCCCGAGCACCACCGAGATGGCCTGCCTGCTCGGGCTTCGCGAACGGCTGGTCGGCATCTCGCACGAATGCGATTTTCCCGAATCGGTGCGCGGGTTGCCGGTCCTGACCGCGGCCAAGGTGGATGCGAAAGCGCGGTCGGCGGAGATCGATCGCCAGGTGCGCGAAGTGGTGGCGAACGGGCTTTCCGTGTATCGGATCGACGAGGAAAAGCTGCGAGAGTTGCACCCCGACCTGATCCTCACCCAGGACGCTTGCGCGGTCTGCGCCGTTTCCTTCGGGGAGGTGCAGGCGGCCGCGCGCAAGCTGCTGGGAGCCGCCGCGGACATCGTCTCGCTGTCTCCCCTCCATCTCGAGGACGTCCTGCAGGACATCCTCCGCGTCGCGCGGGCGGCCGGCGTAGCGGAGCGCGGCGTCGAGGCGGTGGCCGGCCTTCGCGAGAGGCTCGACGAGTTGCGCGCGCGCACGGCGCGGGTGCCGCGGCCCCGTGTGCTGGCGCTCGAATGGATGGATCCGCCCATGCCCGCCGGCCACTGGACGCCGGAGCTCCTGCGGATTGCCGGAGCCGAGCCCGTGCTGGGCAGGGAAGGGGAGCCGACATCTCGCACCACCTGGGAGCAGATCGTCGACGCCGCTCCGGAAGTGCTCCTCGTGATTCCCTGCGGATTCAAGGTCACGCAGAGCCTGCCCGAGATGCCCTCGCTGATCTATCGACTCGCGGCGACGCCGGCGGTGCGCGACGGTCGCGTCTTCGTCGCCGACGGAAACGCCTACTTCAACCGGCCGGGTCCGCGCCTGGTGGAGAGCGCCGAGATCGCCCTCTCCGCCATCCATCCCGAGCTCGCGGCGGACCGCTCGTGGTCGCGTGACGACCTGTGCCCGTGGCCGCTCACGCGTGATAGGTAAGCCGCCGAGGAGGCTTCCATGCCACTCGTCGCGCTTCTCGTCGTCGCCGCAGCCGCGCAATCGCCTGTGAGCTCCGCCGGATCGAAGCTTGTCCCGGGAAGATCGATCGTCGCGTCCCGCTACGGCGTGGTCGCCTCCAGCCAGCCTCTCGCGGCGCAAGCCGCAGCACAGATCCTCGAGCGCGGTGGGAACGCGGTCGACGCGGCCATCGCAGCCAACGCAACCATCGGGGTGATGGAACCGACCGGCAGCGGGATCGGCGGAGACCTCTTCGTCCTCGTGTACACCGCGAAGGACGACAAGATCCACGGCCTGAATTCGAGCGGATGGTCGCCGAAGGCGATGACCGTCGAATTCCTGCGCGGCAAGGGAATTGCGGACAAGATTCCGCAGCGCGGCCCGTTTACGGTCACGGTTCCCGGCGTCGTCGCAGGTTGGGACGCGCTACAGAAGAAGTTCGGCACGCGGCCGCTTTCGGTATTGCTCGCGCCGGCCATCTTCTACGCGGAGCAAGGTTTTCCGGTAATGGAGATCACCGCCGGCCTGTGGGCGCGCTCCGAGAAGCTCCTCTCGGAGCATCCCAATTCCCGCTCCACCTTCCTGGTCGACGGCAGCCCGCCTCGCGCCGGACAGATCTTCCGCAATCCCGATCTGGCCAGGTCGTTGCGCCGAATCGCCGAGCACGGTCGCGACGGTTACTACCAGGGTCCCACAGCACAGGCGATCGTGGGCATCGTCCGCGAACAGGGCGGCGCGATGGAGCTCGATGATCTTTCCGCCTTCCAGCCCGAGTGGGTGCAGCCGATCGAAACTACCTACCGCGGCTGGACGGTGACCGAGATCCCACCCAATTCGCAAGGCATCGCGGCGCTGGAGATGCTCAACGTCCTCGAGCGCTTCCCTCTCGGAGAGTGGGGCTTCCACTCCACCCGCGCGCTGCACGCGATGATCGAGGCGAAGAAGCTCGCCTACGCCGATCTCATCCGCTACGTGGGCGATCCGCGTTTCGGCCGCATGCCGGTCGCGGATCTGCTCGGCAAGGAAGGGGCCGCGGCGCGGGCCGAGAAGATCGACCCGCACAAGGCATCGTGCAAGGTCGAGCCGACGCAGCTTGCCGCCGTCACCGATGCGAAGGGCAGCGACACGATCTATCTGACGGTTACCGATCGCGACGGCAACATCGTCTCCCTCATCCAGAGCAACTATGCAGGCTTCGGTTCTGGACTGGTGCCGAAGGGCGCCGGCTTCATGCTCCACAACCGCGGGGCGCTCTTCACGCTCGCGCCCGGCCAACCCAACACGCTCGCCCCGCGCAAGCGACCGATCCACACCATCATCCCCGGCTTCTTGCGCAAGGGCGACGTCCGCATCGGATTCGGGATCATGGGCGGCTGGAACCAGGCGCAGGCGCACGCGCAGTTCGTTTCCGACATCGCCGATCATGGGATGACCATCCAGCAGGCGCTCGAAGCCGGCCGCTTCACCAAGGGTACCTTCGAGGGATGCGACGTGGAGATCGAATCGAGCGTGCCGGAAAGCGTCCGCAACGAGCTTTCGGCCCTCGGGCATCAGCTCGAGGTGCGTCCGCCACGGACGCCCAACTTCGGGTACGGCCAGGCCGTCCTTTTCGACCGCAAGAGCGGGGTGAAGTTCGGTGCGAGCGACCCGAGGCACGACGGTGAGGCCATTCCCGTCCCTGGCCCCGCGTTCGACGATCGAAGCGCCCAACCGCGCAAGTGACCGGTGTCACCGACCCGTACCCGGGGCTGAAAAGTCCAGCAGCGGCGACGGCCGCCCGGCCGCGGCGAGCACCAGCTGATCGCTCGCACGCGTCGACGCGACGTAGAGCGCATGTCGCGACTGATCGGTCCCTCCGTACGCCTCGAGGTCGGGAAGGATGACCTGATCGAACTCCAATCCCTTGACCTCCTCGACGCAGGTCACCTCCACGCCGGGGCGGAAGGAGAAGTCGCCGTCGAGGGCGAGCCGCGCGCGCGCGAACGCTTCCACTTCAGGCGGGCAGCGATATCCGATGGCGAGCTCGACGCGATCGTGCTTCGCGGCGCCCAGCTCGCGCATGGTTTCGTCCCAGCCGCGAAAGCATGCCGTATCGTCGACCTGCTGCTCTCGATCACCCGCCACGATCAGCGTTCCCTTCGGCTTGAGGCTGCGGCCGATGAGACCCAGCTCGAGCGGCGCCAGCTCCTGCGCCTCGTCCACCACGATGCAGTCGTACCGCGGCGGACGCGCGGTGGCGCCGCGCAAGGCGTCGAGCTCGAAGAGAACTGCGTAGTCCTCCACGTCGATGGTGCGAGCGTCCTCGCGCACCGTGCCCTCGTCGATGGCGCGTCCGTCCAGTGTCTGCAGCGCGGACGCCTGCGTGCCGCTGAATTCCTCCTCGGTGGTGTTGCTGAACTGGATGCGGGTGTGCTCGAGGAGGTCGGAGATGGTCGGCAGCGGGAGCCCCGCCTCGCGGACCATCTTCTCCACCAGGGCGCGGTCGCCGAATAGCTCGTGCAGATCGGTGCGCGAGGTGACGGCGCGCGGCGGCAGCTCGCGGAGGAGTGAGCGGAGGGCGTCGTGACGCTTGAAGCGGATGACGCTTGCGCGAGCCGACTGGCTTTCCCGTCGCGGCAGCCCGCGGAAGACGCGGCGCGCCTGCTTGGCCGCGAACTTGTCGTACAGGTAGACCTCCACGGCGGGCGTGCCGAGGCGATCGAGCAGCGACCGCGACAGCCGCCGAAGCCCCTCGGTCGGAACGACGACGGCCGCGCGGAAGCGTTTCTTGGCGCGGTGCTGCAGGGCGACCACGCGGTGTAGCGCCACGGTGGTCTTTCCCGCGCCCGCCTCGCCGAGCAAGAGGAGCGCGCCGCCGGGTGGCAGATCGACCGCGCGCTGCTGGGCAGGGTCGAGGATCGGGGCGGGATGCGGAGAGGCGGGCCGCAACGAGGGCCGTTCGGGAAGAGGCAGCTCGCGCCAGCCATCGCCTTCGCGGAGGAAGCGTGCGCGAGGCGTCTGCAACTCGACGAGGTCGGCGCCGTTGAAAGCGACGAGGTTGCGCTGCACCACGGTTCCTTCCAGGTGCCGCCCCTCGATGGTAACTCCGTACTCTTCTCCCTCGCCGTAGCCGAAGAAGACCTCCGCGAGCGGCGCGGTGCGCCAGTCGACCATGCTCAGCCCGGCCTTGCTCCTCGATTCCGATCCGAGGAGCACGTCGGTCTGCTTCCCATTCGAGGCGAGCCGCAGGTGACCGAAGTAGCGCGCAGAAGCGGCGCGGGCGATGCCCAGCTGTTCCTCGACGCGCTCGGGGATCACGGCCCCGCACATTCGCCCAACGGCTGCGAATGTTCCACGGGGCCGCCGTTCCCGCCCTCAAGGGCTGCCGAAGAAGCCCGGATTCCAGATGATGCCCGGGTCGCGGCTCAGGGCGAACGAACCGGTGGAGGGACCCGACACGCTGCCCGCCATCGCGTCGCCTGCAACGGATCCGTCGAAGGAGCCCTTCCCCTGGAGCTCGAAGTGCACGCCGCCGCTTTCGTCGACCTTCACCTCCTGGAGCGGAAGTGCATTGTCGCCCTCGCTGAAGGTGCCCCTCCAGCCGCTACCTACCGCGTCGAGATTGACGAGGATCGCCTCGCGGAGGCCGTCGTGGAGCAGGTAGCCCTGCCAGCGGCCTCCGGGATCGATTTCGCTCTGCGAGCGGGCAGCGAGCCCATCCGGGCGGGTTGCGAGGCCCGCGCAGCCGGCGGCCAGGGACAGCGGGACGATGAGTAGCCAGCGCTTCATGGTGCCCTCCTTGCATACGCGGCTCGGGCCGCAATGTAGACGGCGGACACATCGACCAAGGGCCGCATGTACCCGCTGTCAACATCCGATGCTAGGATGCGAGAAGTGATTCGCCGGCAGCGGTATCACCACGGAAACCTGCGCGAGGCCCTGGTAGAAGCCGCCCTCGCCCTGGTCGAGGAGCGCGGCAGCCCAGAGTTCACCTTGCGCGAGGTAGCCCGGCGCGTCGGCGTGACCCATGCAGCGCCGCAGCGGCACTTCGAGGACCGCGCCGCCCTCGTTGCCGCCGTGGCGGAGGAGGGGTTCCACGGTCTCCGCGCTCACGTCGAGAGCGTGGCGGGCCTCGCCAAGGCGCGCGATCCGGCCGCGCGCCTCCATGCACTCGGAGTCGCCTACGTGCAGTTCGCGGTGCGGAATCCGGCCCACTTCCGCGTCATGTTCACCGCGGAGCTGGCCGACAAATCGCGCCATCCTTCGCTACAGGCCGCCTCGCGCGCCATGCACGACTTCCTCGTGCAATGCATCGAGGACGGGCAGCGGGAGGGATTCTTCGTCGAAGGCGATCCGCTCGAGCTTGCCTTCGCGGCCTGGTCGCTGGTGCACGGGCTCGCCGTGCTGCTCGTCGATGGCCGGGGGATGGGCCGGCGGCCGGCGCCTCTCATCGAGTCCGTGGTGGCGCGGCTGCACACGGGGCTCTTGCCGCGGCACAGACCGAAGCGGAAGCGCAGGAAGCATTGACGAGCGGCGGATATACTGCGCCGTCTCGTGCCTCCTCGCGATTCCGAAGGACGATTCCGCCGCGTCCTCCACAGCGACCTGTGGCTGACGGTCCTGCCTGCCGTGATCCTCGTCGCGGGCGCGTTCGCCTTCACGCTCCTCTTCGTCAAGCCCGCTCCGCCGACGAAGATCGTGATTGCCGTCGCGCCGGACGAAGGCGGCTCCCGCTACTACGCACGGCGCTACCAGGAGATCCTCAAGCGCTACGGGATCACCCTCGACGTGCGCCAGACGGGCGGGTCGCTCGCCAACGTCAAGTTGCTCGCCGACCCGCATTCCGGCGTGGACGTGGCCTTCGTGCAGAGCGGAACCGCGGGTTCGGCCGAGGCCCCGCACGTAGTGTCGCTGGGGAGCGTCGCATACGTTCCGCTCTGGGTCTTCCACCGGCTCTCTGCCATCGGCGACATCTCCGAGCTCAAAGGCCATCGGATCGCGGTCGGCTCCGCCGAGAGCGGGACCCGCGCGTTGGCCATCAAGCTGCTCGCCGCCAGCGGGTCCGACAAGCCGCCTACCGAGCTTCTGGCGTCCGAGCGCGACCCGGCCATCGAGCAGCTCAAGAAGGGCGAGATCGACGCCGCCTTCCTCGTCGCTCCGGCGGAGGCGCCCTCGATCAAGAAGCTGGCGGCGACGGCGGGAATCCGGCTCCTCAGCTTCACCCGCGCCGACGCGTACGTGCGTCTCTATCCCTTCCTTTCCAAGCTCGTCCTGCCGCGCGGCGTCTTCGATCTCGCGAACGACGTGCCCGAGCGCGACGAGGTGCTCCTGTCCCCGACCGCGAATCTCCTCGTGCGGGACAACCTGCATCCCGCTCTCGCCTACCTGTTGCTGCGCGCCGCGAGCGAGGTGCACGGGACGCCCGGCCTGCTCGATCAGGCGCGCGAGTTCCCTTCACCCCGCGATTCGGGATTTCCCATCAGTCCCGCCGCCACGCGATGCTGAAACGGCTCGACGACACCGATCTGGCCGTGAACAAGATCCCGACCCCGCTCGCCTACGCGGACAACCTCTATTTCTTCCGCGAGCACGTCGACGTCGTGCGGCGGCGCATCGTTCGCCGCCTCAATGGCGATTCCGCGGAGGTGTGACCCGCTTCACAGCTCGAGGTGCCGCAACCGCAGCGAGTTGAAGATGACCGAGACGGAGCTGAAGCTCATCGCGGCGCTGGCGATCATCGGCGAGAGCAGGAGCCCCGCGAAGGGATAGAGGACGCCGGCGGCGAGCGGTACGCCGACCACGTTGTAGGCGAAGGCCCAGAACAGGTTCTGGCGGATGTTCCGCAACGTTCCCTGGGAAAGTCGCCGCGCCCGGAGGAGACCGCGCAGGTCACCCTTGACGAGGACGATCCCGGCGCTCTCCATCGCCACATCGGTACCCGTTCCCATGGCGATGCCCACGTCGGCAACGGCGAGGGCGGGGGCGTCGTTGATCCCGTCGCCTGCCATCGCCACCACGTGTCCCTCACCCCGCAGGCGCGTCACGATCTCGCGCTTGCGCGCCGGGAGCACCTCGGCCTCGAAGGACTCGATGCCGAGCTTGCGCGCGACGACCTCGGCCGTCGTCCGTCCATCACCCGTCAGCATGACGACGTGGACGCCGTCCTCTCGGAGTGCCCGCACCGCTTCGGCCGCGGTGGGCTTGATGGGATCCGCGACCGCGAGCAGGCCCGCGGGTCTGCCATCGAGCGCGACGAGAAAAACCGTATCGCCGCCCGCCCGCAGTTGCTCGGCGCGGCCAGCGAGGGCGGAAGCGTCGATGCCCAGCTCTGCGAAGAGCGCAGCATTGCCCAGGGCGACCCGGTGCCCTTGGGCCGTGCCCGCGATCCCTTTTCCTGGAAGAGCGCGAAATTCTCCGCCGTGCCCCGGGACAGTGCCGCGCTCGCGCGCTCCCTCGACCACCGCATTCGACAGCGGGTGCTCGCTGGACCGCGCCAGGCCCGCGGCGATGCGGAGCACGTCGCGCTCGTCCATGCCTTCTGACGGCTCGACCGCGACGAGCCGCGGCTTTCCCTCCGTGAGCGTGCCCGTCTTGTCCACCACCAGCGTATCGACCTTCTCGAATCGCTCCAGCGCTTCGGCGTTGCGGACGAGCACGCCCGCCGCTGCGCCCCGGCCGGTCGCGACCAGGATGCTCATCGGTGTGGCGAGTCCGAGCGCGCAAGGACAGGCGATGATCAGCACCGCGACCGCATTCACGATCGCGTACGCGACCCGCGGCTCGGGTCCGAGGAGGAACCACACGACCGAGGTGACGGCCGCCGCCGCGATCACCATCGGCACGAACCACGCCGCCACGCGATCCGCGATCCGCTGGATGGGCGCGCGGGTCCGCTGTGCCTCCGCCACCATGCGGACGATCTGGGCGAGCAGCGTGGCCTCGCCGACGCGCTCCGCGCGGAGCACGAAGCTGCCGTTCCCGTTCACCGTTCCGCCGATCACCCGGGTCCCGGGCCCCTTTTCGAGAGGAATCGGTTCGCCGGTGAGCATCGACTCGTCGATGCTGCTCTGGCCCTCGATCACGATGCCGTCCACCGGGACCTTCTCGCCCGGCCGGACGCGCAACAGATCGCCCGCTTGCACCTTTTCGAGCGGCACGTCGGCCTCGGTTCCGCCGGCGGAAAGGCGCCGGGCCGTCTTCGGGGCGAGCCCGAGCAGCGCCCGCAGCGCTTCGCGAGTCCGCGCACGGGCGCGCAACTCCAGCACCTGACCGAGCAGCACGAGCGAGACGATGACGGCGGCAGGCTCGAAATAGACGGGTACCGTGCCGTGTTGCCGCATCGAAGCCGGGAAGACCCCGGGCGCGACCGTGCCGACGACGCTGTAGAGGTATGCGACCCCGGTCCCAAGGGCGATGAGGGTGAACATGTTCGGGCTGCGGTTCCTCACCGAGGCCGCGCCGCGCTCGAGGAGGGGCCAGCCGGCCCAGACTACCGCCGGCGTCGCGAGCACGAGCTCCATCCAGGGGAGCCACTGTCCCAGAGCGTCCTGCAGCGGCATGCCCGGCAACAGATCGGACATACCGAGCAGGAAGATCGGCACGGTGAAGAGGAGGCTCCCGCGGAACCGCCGGCCCATGTCGAGAAGCTCGGGGTTGTGCTCGCCGGCCGATCCGACGCTCACCGTCTTCGGTTCGAGCGCCATGCCGCACTTCGGGCACGGACCCGGGCCGTCCGCCTCGACCTCGGGGTCCATCGGGCAGATCCATTTCGTCCCGGTAGGCGCGGCCGCGGGTGCTGTCGGCTCTCCGAGAAATCGCTCCGGATCGGCCTCGAACTTCGCCTTGCACGAGGGACTGCAGAAACCGATCTCCTGGCCCCGGTAGATCGCCTTGCCGCCGCGAGGATTGCCGAGATCGACCGTCATGCCGCACACGGGATCGATCCCGGGGACCGGAGCTCTGGAGAGCGCCCCGGTCACGCCGGCGGCCCGGCGACGCGTGGGCGCGCGCGTCGCAGCGCGGGAGCGACGACCCAGAGGCCCCAGACCACGAGTGCGATGCACGCATACTGCGCCGGCGTCAGTCCGAGATAGCGCGCGTCCACGTAGCCGAGATCGCGGGCACGAAGGAAGTCGAGCAGGAAGCGGCACGTTCCGTACAGCAGCGCGACGACGCCGAGGAGCCTCCCCTGAAGCTCGGCGCGGTTGCGCAACACGTGGACGACCAAGGTGATCGCGGCGAGGACCAAGGCGTCATACAAGCCCAGGTCGTAGCGGGGACCGCCGGGGAAGTCCACGGCGAGGAAGAAGTGCGTCGGAATGCCGGGGTGATCGTGGACGGCGAAGCAACCGAGCCGCGCGATCGCCCACCCCGGCGGCAGCGCGATCGCGAACGAGTCGGCGTAAGGCGCGAAGCGGAGCCCGCGGTGGCGCAAGTACAAGATGCACGCGATCAGGCCGCCGAGGACGCCGCCCGTGGAAGAAAGGCCGTCCCAGAACTTGAGCAGCTGCAGCGGACCGTTCTCGCGCAACTCCTCGGGGTGGTACGCGAGGACGTGGACGAGGTGCGCGCCGACCAATCCACCGAGGAGCGCCCAGCCGGCGAGCTTCTCCACCGGCTCGGGATCGAGACCGCTGCGGCGCGCCGTTCGGACGAGGAGCCACGACGCCAGCCACACCCCCGTCGCCGAGAGAACGCCGAAGGGCTGGATGGTCACCGGCCCGAGGTGGAGAGGCGGAACCACGAAGTAGGGAATCAAACCGCGCCCTCCGGGGCAGCCGCCGCGAGATGCCGTCCCTTCCAGACGAGGTACAGCGCCGGATACACGACCAGCTCTAGCAGAGCGGAGGTTACGACGCCGCCGACCATCGGCGCGGCGATGCGTTTCATCACATCGGCTCCCGTCCCGGTCGACCAGAGCACCGGCAGAAGTCCCGCGAGGATCGTCGCCACCGTCATGATCTTCGGGCGGATACGCTTCACCGCTCCCGCCACCACGGCCTCCCGGGCCTCCGCGCTGGTCCGTGGCCGGTGCTCCTTCCAGGCGAGGTCGAGGTACAGCAGCATGATGATTCCCGTCTCGGCGTCCAGGCCGGCGAGAGCGATGAGCCCCACCCAGACCGCGACCGACATGTTGTAGCCGAGCAACCAGAGGAGCCAGAAGGCGCCGACCAGCGAGAAGGGCACGGCGAGCATGACGAGGAGCGCTTCCACCGCGCTCCTCGAGTTGACGTAGAGGAGCAGGAAGATGATCGCCAGCGTGAGCGGAACCACGATGGCGAGCCGCGCTTTGGCACGCTCGAGATAGCGGTACTGCCCGGCCCAGTCGAGCCGGTAGCCGGGCGGCAAGTGGACCTTGTCAGCGACGGCCTTCTTCGCGTCGCGCACGTAATCGTCGATGGGCCGGCTGGTGTCCGCGAAGACGTATCCCGCAAGCCGTCCGTTCTCGTCGCGCAACATGGAGGGTCCGGAGCGCAGCTTGAGATTCGCCACCTGGCCGAGCGAGATCTGCGCTCCGGTCATGGTCGCCACGCGTACGCGGCCGAGCGCATTGAGGTCGGAGCGGAAATCGCGCGCATACCGGACGGTGACCGGATACCGCTCGCGGCCCTCCACGGTGGTGGAGACGGTCAGGCCGCCGACCGCCGTTTCGACCACGTCCTCGACCTCGCCGACGTTGAGGCCGTAGCGCGCGGCGCGATCGCGGTCGACGTCGAAATCGAGGAAGTACCCGCCGCCGATGCGCTCGGAAAACGCGCTGCGCGTTCCGGGAACCTCGAGCAGCGCTGCTTCGACCTCGGCGCCGATCCGATCGATCTCCTTGGTGTCGGGTCCGAGCACGAGCACGCCGAGAGGACTGCGCACTCCCGTCGCGAGCATCTCGGTGCGAGTCTGGATGGGCATCCACCAGACGTTGGGCATGCCGGCGAACTGCATGGCGGAGTCCAGCTTGCGCACGAGGCCGTCCCAGTCTTCGCCCTTGGGCCAGTCCTTTGGATCCTTGAGCGTCACCATCGTTTCGAACATCGAGAGCGGAGCGGGATCGGTGGGCGAATCGAACCGGCCCGCCTTGCCGAACACCCGCTCCACCTCGGGGAAGCGGCGCAGCACTTGATCCTGCCGCTGCAGTACGTCGCTTGCCGAGGCATCGCTCATGCCCGGGACGCTCGAGGGCATGTAGAGGAGGGTGCCTTCGTTCAAAGGCGGCATGAACTCGCTGCCCAGGGCGCGCACGATCGGAACGGTGATCGCCATGAGCACGATCGCCGCGACGATGACCGGCCAGCGGTACCGGAGCGCGAATCGACAGACGGGATCGTAGATGCGAACGAGCGCTCGCGAGATCGGGTTGCGCTCCTCCGGACGGATGTGCCCGCGGATGAAGGTGGTGGCGATCGCCGGCACCAGGGTCACCGAGAGCAGCGCGGCGAAGGCCATGGAAAACGTCTTGGTCCACGCGAGAGGCGAGAAGAGGCGACCCTCCGCTCCCTCCAGCGTGAAGACCGGGAGGAAGCCCACGGTGATGACGAGGAGCGAGAAGAAGATCGGCCGGCCCACCTCCTGGAGCGCGGAGATGACGATCTCGCTACGCACGACGCCGGCAGCCGCTGTTTCCAACTTCTTATGGACGTTCTCCACCACGATGATCGCCGCGTCGACCATCGCCCCGATGGCGATGGCGATCCCTCCGAGCGACATGATGTTCGCGGTGAGCCCCATCTGCTTCATGGGGATGAAGGCGAGGACGACGGCGACGGGAAGGAGCAGCGCGGGGACCAGGGTCGAGCGGAAGTGGAGCAGGAAGAGGAGGATCACGAGGGTGACGACGATCAGCTCCTCGATCAGCGTGAGGCGCAGCGTGTCGATGCTGCGCCGGATGAGGGTCGATCGGTCATAGGTCGGGACGATGGTGACCCCAGGCGGAAGCGCGGGCCGCAGCTCCTCGATGCGGGCCTTCACCGCGTCGATGACTTGCAGCGCATTGGTGCCGGAGCGCGCGACGACCACGCCGCCGACCACCTCGCCCTCGCCGTCGAGATCGGCGAGGCCGCGCCGCTGCGCAGGACCGATGCGGACGGCGGCGACGTCGCGCAGAGCGATGGGCGTCCCCTGGTGCGCTCCGAGGACCACCTTTTCCAGATCGCGCGGGTCTTTCACGTAGCCTCGCCCGCGCACGTAATGCTCGGTGCCGCTCACCTCGAGGATCCGTCCCCCGACCTGGGCGTTCGACATCCGCACCGCGTCCACCACCCGGGAAAGCGGGATCCCGAGCGCCGCCAGTCGATCGGGGTCCAGGTCGACCTGGTACTCCTTGACGAAGCCGCCGACGGTCGCGACTTCGGAGACCCCCGGCACCGCCTGCAGCGCGTAGCGGACGTTCCAGTCCTGCAGCGACTGGAGCTGTTGCAGCGTTTGCTGGCCGGTCTTGTCGACCAGGGCATATTCGAAAACCCAGCCGACGCCGGTAGCGTCGGGGCCGAGGATGGGCAGAACTCCCTGGGGCAGCCGCGTCGAGATCGTCGAGAGCTTCTCGAGCACCCGGCTGCGCGCCCAGTAGAGATCCGTGCCCTCCTCGAAAATCACGTTCACGAACGACATCCCGAACATCGTGAATCCGCGGACCGCGGTGACGCGGGGCGATCCGAGCATCGAGCTGACCACCGGGTAGGTGATGTTGTCCTCGACCAGATCCGGCGCGCGCCCCATCCACTCGGAGAAGATGGTTACTTGCACGTCGGAGAGATCCGGCACTGCGTCTAGCGCGGTCGTGCGAAGCGCCAAGGCGCCCCACGCGGTGGCGAGACCCACGAGGAGCAGCGTCGCGAGCCGGTTCCGGGCGCACCAGGCGATGATCGCGGCGATCACGGCTGTCCCCACCTCGGCAACACACCGCGAAGCTGCGCTTCGCTAGAGAGCAGGAACGTGGCCTGGGTCGCGACTTCGTCGCCCTCATCCACCCCGGCGAGCACTTCGTCGTAATCCCCTGCGAGCGCGCCGACCCTGACCTCCATCGCCTGCAACTGCCCCTCGCCGCGCTTGACGAAGGCGTAGCGGTGCTCGCCCGAGGCGAGGAGCGCGTTGTCCGGCACGGCGAGGCGATTTCCCAACGGAACTTCCACGTGCACGTCGACGAACATCCCCGGCTTGAAGGCGAAGCGGGCATTGGGAAACGAGAGCCTCGCGCGTACCGACCGCGTCCTCTCTTCCACCGTCGGATAGACGAACTGCACGGTGCCCTTCCAGGTGGCGTCGCCCGCCCAGGGCAACTTCATCGTCGCTGGCTGGCCGCTTTGCACGTAGGGAGCGTCGGACTCGAAAAGCTCGGCGATCACCCAGATGCGGCCCAGGTTACCGATTCGGTAGAGGACCATTCCCGGCATTGCCCGCGTCCCCGCCACCACGTTCTTCTCCAGCACCACGCCGGCCCGGGGGCTGTGGATGGTGACGCGCGGCTCGGCCCTTCCGCCGGAGCGCAGCGCGGCGATTTGCGCGCTGGAGAGGCCCCAGACCCGGAGCCGCTCTTCAGCGGCGCGCACGAGCTGCTCGCTTCCGCCGGCGCCCTGGCTGCGCAGGGCCACCAGGTAATCCTGCTGGGCGGAGAGGAGGTCGGGGCTGTAGAGCACGAGCAGCGGCTGTCCCTCCTTGACGGGCTGGCCGGTGTGATCGACGAGCAGCTTCTCGACGAACGCGTCGTACTTGAGCACCACGTCGCCGACCTGCGTCTCGTCGACCTCCACGCGGCCGGGCGCGCGCAGCGACAAAGACAAGGGCCGCCGCGCGACCTTCGCGTAGACGACGCCGATGAGCTGCTGCCGCTCCGGCGTCATCTCCAGCATGTGGGGGCCGCTTTCGCGAACGGACCCGCCTCCGTGCGACTGCACCGTGTATCCGTTGCGCGGAGGAGAGACCTTGAGCTTCACCTCGGCGGGCGCGTGTCCGGGCGCCTCGATGCCGACGGTGACGTACCAGTCGCCGAGCATGGCGAGGCCATAGCTCACGTCGTACTTGCCGCCGCCGAGCGGCTTCGAGTCGCCGTTGCCCTTCATCTCCGGCATCGCGCCCATCGCGGGCATGTCGTACACGAGCGCGACGCGGGCGCCGTCGACCGGCTTGTCCTGGGAGTCCCGCACGTCGACGTGGAGGACGTTCTCGCCCGCCCGGGGCGGATCGGGATCGATCGCGATCCGCACCACGAAATCGCCGGCGTGGAGCCCCTCCGGCGGCTTGGATCGGGTGCATCCTCCGGCGACCAAGGCAAGCGCGGCGATGAAGCACGGCCATCGCCAGCGAAACGGCACTACCAGCATCGACTCACTCCTGCGCGAGCACGACCCCAGGGCGGAGCACCCCGGCGGAGATGCCGGGGCGCGAGAAGCTCACCTCACCGGGCGCTCAGATCAGCAGGGCCAGATGCGCAAGAAATGCGGGAGGACCGGAAGACCGGACGGCGGCGCGGCGCGCGGGCGGCGATTCGAGGACCAGAGCAAGTGCTGGCTGCGGCGTCTCGAGGGCGACTGCAACCCGCGTGGGCATCGGCACCGGGTCTTGCGCGGAGCGCGCGACTCCCTCGACCACGCGGAAGGTACGCTGATCGCAGCACTCTTCGCCGCGGACCTGGGCGCCACCCGCCGCTCCTTCGACGCACCCGAAGATCTCCTGTCCGGTATGGCGGCAGAAGAGCCTCGTGCTGGTCACCGAAGGGGCGGCCAGGACGGCGAGCAGGGCACACAAGCTGGCAGACCGGCGCAGCACGGGCGGACGATAACCGACCCTCAGGCGAGGTGCCAATTCAATCGAGGTACTTCCCGAGGAGCGGCTTCAGCTTGCGGCGTACCTCGGCGGGAATCCGGGCGCGATCCGACCAGACGGCGAGGGCCAGCGCCGACTGACAGGAGCAGTCGCCGCCGGCGGCAGCGGCGGGGAGCGCGCGGCGGATGAGAGCGAGCGCGTTCTCGGTGGCGGCGCGGAGGTGCCCGATGATCTCCTCGAGCAGGTGGACGGCGTCGAGATCGCCCTTGTGCGGCTTCCAGCAATCGTGGTCGGTGACGAGGGCGACGAGCGCGTAGCAGATCTCCGCTTCGCGAGCGAGCTTGGCCTCCGGCATCACGGTCATGCCGATGAGCTGGGCGTTCCAGACGCGGTGCAATTCGCTCTCGGCGCGGGTCGAGAACTGCGGACCTTCCATGCAGACGTAGGTACCGCCGTCCGTCGCCGTGCCCGCCGAGAGTAGCGCGCGGCGCAAGCTCGGGCAGAAAGGCGAGGCCAGTTCCACGTGCACCGCAAGCTCCTCGTAGAACGTTCCCGCGCGCCGGAAGGTGCGGTCGATGATCTGGTCGGGAATGACCAGCGAGCGCGGGACGATGTCCTCTTGCAGCGATCCCACCGCTCCGCCGGCGAGGATCCGCGTCACGCCGAGCGTCTTCAAGGCGAAGATGTTCGCCCGGTAGGGGACCCGCGAAGGATTGAGCATGTGTCCCTCGCCGTGCCTGGCGAGGAGCGCCACCGGGACTCCGCCGATCTCGGTGGTGACGATGGGGCCGCTGGTCGCGCCGAAGGGCGTGTCGATGCGATGCTCCTCGCCGCCGGAAAGCGCTCCGAGGGCCTCGCCCAGCCCGCTCCCTCCGATGATGCCGATCACTCAGTGCCTCCCTCGCAGCCGTTCCTTGACCGGCAGCACGTCGAGACCCGTGGTCCAGAAGCCCGTCAGGATCGCCTCGGCGAACTCGGACGGCAGCTTCTCGGCGCGCATCTGTGCTGCGAGCCTCTCGCAATCGTACTCCAACGGCACGAAGGAGAACGGTTCCTCCGCTTCGGTATCGAGGAAGGCGTACCAGACGCGGCGAGTGCCGTCGTTGGCGGGACGGCCCAGCGCGCCCGCGTTGACGACCACCCGGCCGCTCGGAAGAGCCGTCTGCCAGTGCAGGCCGGTATGCGCGCAGACGAGTACGTCGGCGTCCGCGTCGCGCGCGAGCAGCTCGAGCAAGTCTTCGGGAGTGGAGGATTCCCACAGTTGCTCGTCCTGCCGGCGCGGCGAGCCGTGGACGAGGAGGTAGCGGACTCCTTGGTGCTCGAAGGAGATCCGGCGCGGGAGTGCGGCGAGCCAGGCGCGGTGACCGGGGGAGATCTTCTCCAGCGTGTAGTCGTGATCGAGGCGCGCGAGGCGTTCCTCGCCGGGATTCGTGTAGCAGGTACCGGCGACGGGCTTCTCGTTGCCGACGGCGTAGTCGTGCTCGCCCTGGACGGTCGCGACACCACTCTCGCGGAGCAATTCCACGCTGCGATCGGGGTGCGGACCAAAGCCGACCACGTCGCCCAGACAGTAGATCGCCTCCGCACCGCGCCTCTGCGCATCGCGCATCGCCGACTCGAGCGCGATCGAGTTGCCGTGGACCTCGCCGAAGAACGCCGCGCGCACGGTTGCAACCCCCCCTCGTCAGTTGCTGCCGTGCAATCCGTCGAGCATGCAGGTCTGGCAGGTGTCCCAGTTCATCCGGATGGGATGCAGGCTTTTGGCAAGTGCATCCCCGAGCCGGGCGCTCTGGTGCTCGACGAGCATCGGGCAGGTGTAGACGCCTTGGCTCGTGACCGCGCGCCCGGTGGCGCAGGGGAGCCGCGACTCCACCTCGGAGAGGAGCGGGGCGGAAGCGAGCACTCCCAGGTCATGGTAGCCGTGCGTGCGGCGCATCTCGCGTCCCATGCGGAAGAGGGACTGGAACTGCACGCGTGGGCGGGCGATGCCCAGATCGCGGAGGAACTGCAGGAACCGTTCGCGCGCCTCCGCCCGGACGATTCCCTCGTGCTCCACGACTGCGACGAGCGGGGACAGTCCGGCGCGCCCGAGCCTGCGTAACGTTTCGCTCACTTTCTCGAACGTGCCGCGCCCGCGCACGCGGTCGTTCTCCTCCGCCGTGGTCCCGTCGAGCGAAACGCGGAGGTCGAGGGAATAGCGGGTGCGCCGCGACTCCTCGAGGATCATCTCCACCGCTCGGTCGTCGATGAGGAGGCCGTTGGTGACGATGGTGAGCGGAGCGAGGCGCAGCGCCGCACGGACCATGCGGGGAAGGTCGGGATGGAGGAAGGGTTCACCGCCGGTGAAATAGACCTGCCGCATGCCGAGGGAGCGCCCCTCCTCGAGCGCCTCGTCGACCTGGCCGGCAGACATCATCGGGATCTGATCGGCCTTCGGACCGCACGAGCTGAAGCAATGCCGGCAGGCGATGTTGCAGCGGGTCCCGGTGACCTGGATCCAGAGCGCGTCGAGGAAGCGGAAGCGCACCTCGGGCATTCGCAATTGCACGAGGCCCTCGGGTACCGGGCCCGTGCGGGCCGGGACCCGGCTCGGGGAGCGAAGGATCGCCATTTCGGGGCCCAAGACTGGCAGGTGTGGCCCCGGTCGGAGCGACCCCAGGGCCCTGTCGTGTGGAAGTTGACGTCTCATCACGGCCTGGCGGTCGCGCTTCGGCGGAATTCCACTTTCACGGCTTCCAGGCGGCCAGCCTTCTTCTTCGAATGGACCACGGCGCGGTCCGCGGGCTTCAGGTCCTTCGCCGAGGCGGGAGCGCCGTCCTTCACGAATTCCGTCTCCGGGGTGAGGGCGAACTTCTCCTCGCCGTGGGTCGTCTTGACGGTCAGCTCTTCCGTTCCCACCGAGGTCACCGTCCCGCGGACGTCGTGCCCGCCTTCGTGCGCGGAGAGCGGGGTCGCCGCCGCAGCGCAGAGGGCGAGCAGCATGGATGCGCTTCTCATCTCGGGGTCCTCCCCTCCGCGGGCGCTTTGCCTTGCAGGAACTCTTCGTTCTCTTGCATCTCGCGCCACTCCTCGGGACTCTTCGGATTCAGGCGCTCCATCTCCAGCTTCTCCCCGGGTGCGAGCCGGGGCAGATGGCGGACGAAGGCGACGAGGCGCCAGCTCTCCATCTTGCTCTCTTCGCTGCCGTCGCCAAAGCCCGGCATCCCCGTTAGCCGGATTCCGTTTTCGATGATGTAGAACAATTCGCCGTCGGTCAGGTCCTGCGTCTGCAGAAGCCGCAGG
>VBKL01000266.1 GCA_005879805.1 Deltaproteobacteria bacterium
ATTTCCCTGGACTCCGGCGGACGGCCCGCAAGCTACCGCCGTGGTCGAGGCGATGAAGAGATTCGAATTCGAGGTGGTTGGGCGTTCGAGGACGTACTGGGACTTCTACCAGGGTTTCGGTGTGACCATCAGCGTCCAACTTCTCGTCCAGACGCTGGTGCTCTGGCACCTCGGCACCGTCGCGAAAACAGATCCCGCACGGGTGCGCCCGCTCGTCGCGGTCTTCGCGGTGGCGATGCTGATCAATGCGATCCTTGCGACGCGCTATTTCTTTCCGATTCCCTTGATTTTCGCGGCCGCGATCTCCGTTTGCCTCGGGATCGCGTTCGCTACCGCGCGGCGTGCGATGTCACAACACGAGCTGAAAGCAAGCAATTAGCGTGCGCGCGGCCATGGTTCTGTGGCTGGTCCCGGTAGCCCTGTATGGCGCCGACCCGCGATCCCCTGACGACGCCTGGCCCGCCAGCTGGAAGAGGGTAGGACCTGTCGAGACGGCCGCGATCGGTGGCCTTGGCCTGGGCGCGCTGCTCCTCGAGGTGGTGGTGAAGGCACCTTCCAACGCGCGGTGGGATTCTCCGATCCTCTTCGACGACAGCGCGAGGAACGCGCTGCGCGCAGGGTCAGCCACCGGCCGCTCGCGCGCCGCCACCGCCAGCGACTTCGGCTATCTCGGCCTTCCCATCTACGCGGTCGGGGTCGAGGCGGGCCTCGTCACCTGGCTGGGCAAGGACAAGGCCGACGTCGCGCTGCAGCTCGGTCTGATCAACGTGGAGGCCATCGCCATCAACGCGCTGCTCTCGCGGGTGACGCAAACGACCGTGGGCCGGTCCCGACCGGACGCGCAACCAGGCAACAGCGACAACACCGCATTCTTCAGCGGTCATACCTCTACCGCGTTCACCAGCGCTTCCGCGCTCTGCGTGCAGCACTCGCGCCTTGCGATCTATGAAAGCGCCGCGGACACGGTTGTTTGCCCGGCCGCGCTCACGGTGGCCTCCGCGACCGGCCTCCTGCGCATCGTGGCCGATCGGCACTGGGCGTCCGACGTCATCGCCGGCGCGATTTTTGGAACGGTCGTCGGCGCAAGCGTGTCCCTCGCGCATATGCCCGATGCGGAGACTCACTCTGCATCCCTTTCGCTCGGCGCGGACGGTCGATCCCTCGTCTACGGCGGCAGGTTCTGAGGATCGCGAGGCGCGGGTCGTGGGCCAATGCGTCAATCGAGTCCGATGGAGTTGGTACCGGGAATCCGATCGATCGGGAGCGGAGGTCGTTCGTCGACCGTCGCTTTCCGGATCGGGGAATTCCGGGTCACCCGTCCGTCCTGGACGCCGTACTCAGCCTCCTTCCTGCAACCTCGGGCGAGATAGCCGGACGGCAAGCCGTGGACCACCACTTCGTCCTCCGAGCAGCCGAAATCGGTCGCGGCATGTTTGCGGACGAGTGCGTCGGGAAAGGTACAACCGGCGAGAAGCACCAATGCGGCTGCGCCTGCTGCGGCTCTCAGCGAGAAGTCTGACAATCGAGACTCCGACCGTCCCTGGAAATGCTCTCCCTTCGGGACGCTACATCGATTTCCAGCGACACGTTCAACGCGAGGATCGAACGGTGCACGCGAACATCTTCCTCACCAACCTCGCCCTCGTGCTCTGCGTCGCCGCGGTTACCACAGTCGTCTTCGAGCGCCTCCGGCAACCCGTCGTGCTCGGCTACCTGCTCGCCGGCATCATCGTCGGCCCGCACATTCTCGCTCCCATCACCGCGGACAACGAAACCATCCAGGGGTTGTCGGAGTTGGGCGTCATCCTGCTGCTCTTCGGCATCGGCCTCGAATTCACCATCGGAAAGCTCCTCCGCGTCGGAGCGGCGGCAGCTCTGGTGGCCGTCGTCGAAGTGAGCGCCCAGAGCGGGGCAGGCAATCTCGCGGGCCGCGCATTCGGCTGGAGCACGCAGCAGAGCCTCTATGCCGGCGCGGTCGTCGCCATCTCCAGCACCACCATCATCGTCAAGGCTTTCGGAGAATTGCGCATCGTCGGGCGGCTGCGCGATCTGGTGCTGTCCATCCTCATCGTCGAGGACCTGGTCGCGATCCTCCTCCTCGCCGGGTTGACCGCGCTGTCCAGCGGCAAGCTCTCCGCAGCTCAACTCGCCGGTACCGCGGGCCGCCTGGCGCTCTTCCTCGGGCTCGTCGTCGGCATCGGCCTGCTCGTCGTCCCGCGGCTGGTCCGTGCCGTGCTGAAGCTCGATCGACCCGAGACGACGGTGATCTTCTGCGTCGGCATCTGTTTTGCGTTCGCCCTCCTCGCGCAGCACTACGGTTACTCCGTCGCGCTCGGCGCCTTTCTCGCCGGCATGCTGGTCGCCGAGTCCGGCGACGGACCGAGGCTCGAGCATCTCCTCCAGCCCTTGCGAGATCTGTTCGGGGCCATCTTCTTCGTCTCAGTCGGTATGTTGATCGATCCCTCGCAAGCAGCCGAGCACTGGGGAGCCATCCTCGTGCTCTCCGCCGTCGTGGTCGTCGGCAAGACGGTGGCGGTTTCCATCCCTGCCTTCCTTACCGGCGCCGGCGTGCGCGGGGCCCTTCAGGTCGGGATGAGCATGGCGCAGATCGGAGAGTTCTCGTTCATCATCGCGGGGCTCGGCATGGCCCAGGGGGCCGTTCCCGACTACTTCTACGCGGTAGCCGTGTGCGTTTCCGCGCTCACGACGCTCACGACGCCTTGGATGATTCGCGCCTCCGGGCCGGTGGCCGCGTGGGTCGATCGAAAGCTGCCGCACTCGCTGCAGACGTTCGTGGCGCTCTACGGCACCTGGATTGCGGGATTGAAGGCGCCGGGACCGAGCGGCACGCGCGCGCAGCGCCTGGTGAAGATGCTGATCCTCGACGCGGTGCTGCTGGCTGCGGTGGTGATCGCGTGCTCGCGCTTCTTCCCCGCGGGAGTGAGCTTCTTGCAGGCACGGACGGGCATCGGCAGCCGTGGAGCGCAGGCGGTGGCGCTGATTGCCGCCCTGGCGCTGACATTGCCGTTCCTCGTCGGCATCGTGCGGCTCGTCGGCGGGCTCGCCGTGGAGTTTGCCCGGGTAGCGCTTCCCGCCCGTGCGTCGGGCGAGGTGGACCTCGCCGCCGCACCGCGACGGGCCTTCGTCGTGGCGTTGCAATTGATGGCTGCCATGGCGCTCGGGTTCCCGTTGTTCCTCGCTACCCAGGCCTTCCTGCCCGCGGGTGCGTCGGCGGCCGTGTTCGCGCTTGCTCTGGTTGTCCTCGCCGTGCGGTTGTGGCGGTCGGTGAGCAATCTGCAAGGACACGTGCGCGCGGGCGCGGAAGTGCTCGCCGAAGCGTTCTCCGCAGCGCGCCCCACGCCGGCGAACAATCCGTCGCTCGGGCAAGTGCTGGGGGGCCTCGGTGAACCCGAGCGTTTTCGATTGCCCGCTGGCAGTCCGGCCGTCGGCCGCACGCTCGCCGACATCAATTTGCGCGGCGCGACCGGCGCCACCGTGCTCGCCATCGCCAGGGCGGGTCAGACCGTCCTCGTTCCCACGGGGCACAAAGCGTTGCAGGCCGACGACGTTCTTGCGCTGGCGGGGACGCAGGAGAGCATCGAAGCGGCTCGCGCGTTGTTGTCGGGGGAGACGAAGGACGGGTCATGACGCTCGCACCTCGTCGAACCTCGCGCGGTGGCTTGACCGCCGGTCGATGGTAGCGCTACCAAAAGACCATGAAAAAGGTCGGTCTGAGCGGGGGCGCCGCCCTCGCGATCGCGTTCGGCGCTTTCGCCGCCGGCGCAGAAGAGAAGAGCGAGATCTCCATCACCCGCCAGCCGGGCATCGGCTACATGCCGACGCACGTCATCGAGAAGGATCGGCTCATCGAGAAGCACGCCGCGCGACTGGGAATCGCGAACCCGAAGGTGAGCTGGATCACCTTCTCGGGCGGCGGCGCCCAGACCGACGCGCTTCTCTCGGGCGGCGTGGACGTCGTCAACACCGGGGTGGGGAACCTCCTGCTCCTCTGGGACCGGACGCGCGGAGGGGTCAAGGGCATCGTCGCGACGCAAGCTCTGCCGGTCACGCTGATCACTCGCGATCCCCACATCAAGACGCTCGCCGATTACGGCCCGACCGACAAGATCGCCGTTCCCACGGTGCGAGTCTCGACGCAAGCGATCCTGCTGGAGATGGCCTGCGCGAAGGCCTTCGGATCCGATCAGTGGGCGAAGCTCGATGCGAACACGGTCCAGCTCGGGCATCCGGACGCGGCCATCGCGCTGTCGAATCCGCACCATGAGGTGAGGAGCCACTTCTCAGCGCCGCCGTTCTCCTACTTCGAGCGCAAGACCGTTCCGGGCGCTCGGGTCGTGCTCCAGTCCGAGGAGATCATCGGCGGACCGCTCACCCAGGCGCAGTTCTTCACCACCACCCGATTCGCCGAGGCGAATCCGCGGTTCCTCCAGGCCATCAAGGCGGCGACGATCGAAGCGCTGGAGATCATCCGCAAGGACACGCGTCGCTCCGTCGAGATCTACAAGGAGATCAGCAAGGACTCGCGCAGCACGGACGCGGGCGCTCCCGTCGTCCGCGAGATGCTCGTCGTCCCGGTCGCCGGGTATGACAGCATGCTCCTCAATCTGAGCGGAGCGCACGCGCCGGTCTTCACGCGCAACGTCGTCATCCTGAGGGACGACGCCGGACACACCGGCCTGGGAGAGGTCCCCGGGGGCGAGCGGATCCGGCAGACCCTCGAGGACGCGCGTTCCCTGGTCGTCGGCCAATCCGTCGGCGCCTGCCGGAACATCGTCTCTCACGTTTGCGAGCGCTTCGCCGATCGGGACAGCGCAGGTCGCGGCGCGCAGACCTTCGATCAGCGAACGACCATCCACGCTGCCGCGGCGCTGGAATGCGCGCTCTTCGATCTGCTCGGCCAGTCCCTCGGCGTGCCGGTCGCCGCGCTCCTCGGGGACGGTCAGCGGCGCGCCTCGATACCGGTGCTCGGTTATCTCTTCTACGTCGGCGACCGGAAGAAGACCTCGCTGCCTTACCTGGAAGGTCCTCGCACTGGCGACGAGTGGTTGCGGTTGCGGCACGAAGAAGCAGTCACGCCCGCTGCGATCGTCCGCCTCGCCGAGGCCGCCCAGGCCCGCTACGGTTTCTGCGATTTCAAGTTGAAGGGAGGGGTCCTTCCCGGAAGCGAAGAGATGGCCGCGATATCGGCCGTGAAGGCGCGCTTTCCGGGAGCTCGCGTCACCGTCGATCCGAACGGTGCCTGGTCGCTCGACGAAGCGGTCGCGCTGTGCAAGAGCCACCGCGGCGTCCTCGCTTACGCGGAGGATCCGTGCGGCGCCGAGGGCGGGTATTCGGGCCGCGAGGTGATGGCCGAGTTCCGCAGGGCGACCGGTGTGCCGACGGCGACCAACATGATCGCCACCAACTGGCGGGAGATGGCCCATGCCATCCAGCTCGATGCCGTCGACATCCCTCTCGCCGACCCTCATTTCTGGACCATGAACGGTTCGGTCCGCGTCGCGCAGATGTGCCAGGACTGGGGACGCACCTGGGGCTCGCACTCGAATACCCATTTCGACATCTCGCTGGCGATGTTCACCCACGTCGCGGCGGCGGCGCCCGGAGAAATCACCGCCATCGATACGCACTGGATCTGGCAGGACGGGCAGCGCCTGACCAAAGAGCCCTTTTCCATCGCCGGCGGATCGATCGCGGTACCCGACAAGCCGGGTCTCGGAATCGAGCTGGACGAGGAGAAGCTCGAGGATGCTCGCCGCTTGCACGACAAGCTCGGGCCCGGCGCGCGCGACGACGCGCAAGCGATGCGATTCCTCATTTCCGACTGGAAGTTCGATCCCCGTCGTCCGGCGCTCGTGCGCTGAAGGAGGGGCAATGGGGCCACGGCGGTCTCTCATCATTCGCAAACGCGCACCGCTCCGCGCCGCCACGCTTGCCGACGTGGCGAAGATCGCCGGCGTCTCACCGATGACCGCGTCGCGGGCGCTCAACCAGGCCCATCTCGTCGCCACCGACAAGGCCGAGCGGGTGCGCGCGGCGGCCGCCCGGCTCGCTTACGTTCCGAACCGGATTGCAGGCGGCCTCGCCTCGCAAAGAAGCCGGCTCGTCATCGCCGTCGTGCCGGGCACGTTGAACCCGGTGTTCGCCGACCTGATCCATGCGCTCCGCGAGGAGCTGTTGCGATCCGGCTACCAACTCTTTCTCGGATTGTCCGACTACGACATGCCCGCGGAGGACGAGCTGGTGGAGACGACCATCGGCCACCGTCCCGACGGCATCGTCCTCACGGGCGTCGTGCATTCGCCGCAGCTCCGCTTCCGTCTGGCCGGCGCGCGCATCCCGGTGGTCGAGACCTGGGACCTGACCCCGACGCCGATCGACATGTTGGTCGGCTTCTCCAACGAGAAGGTCGGCGCGTCGGCCGCAGAGCACCTCCTGCGGCGCGGTTCGCGCAAGCCAGCGCTGATCGTCGCGGACGACCATCGAGCCCAGGCGAGAGGAGCGGGGTTCGCGGCCGCGGCGGCGGAGCGCGGGATCGCCATCGCGGGCCGGGTCGCCGTGCGCGCGCCGACGACGCTGGGAATGGGGCGCGACGGGTTGGCTCGGCTGCTCACCGCCGACCCGCGCATCGATGCCGTATTCTGCAGCTCCGATCAGCTTGCCACCGGCGTGCTCTTCGAAGCCGCCGCGAGAGGGATCCGCGTGCCCGAGCGATTGGCGGTGATGGGATTCGGCGACCTGAGCGGCTCGGCGCACACCCATCCTTCGCTGACGACCGTCGCCGTCGACGGCGCCCGTATCGGCCGGGAAGCGGCACGGCTCCTCCTCGAGCGGCTCGCTGCACCGGAGGCTGCAAGGCGCTCGCGCATCGTGGACGTCGGGTCGCGGGTCGTGGCGCGAGAGAGCGCCTGACGGAGGAAGCATGAAAATGGTCATCTTCGCCTGCGTTCACAACGCCGGCCGTTCGCAGATGGCAAGCGCCTTCTTCAACGCCATGGCCGATGGCGCCAAGGCGGTCGCGGTGTCCGCCGGGACGCAGCCGGGCGATCGCGTCCACCCCGAAGTCGTCGCGGTCATGTCGGAAGCGGGCCTGGATTTATCCGCCGTCCGCCCGCGACGTCTCACGAAGGAGTTGGCGGAGACCGGCAGCTTGCTCGTGACGATGGGCTGCGGAGACGACTGCCCCTTCGTACCCGGTTTGAGGCGCGAAGACTGGCCGCTGCAGGACCCCAAGGGCCAACCGATCGAGCGCGTCCGCGCCGTCCGCGACGAGATCAGGGCGAGGGTAGGGCGGCTCCTGGAAACCGAGGGTTGGGGTCGTGCCGAAAGCTGACTATCCAACTATTGCGACCTTCGTCCCCGTACTGGGACGGATCGTCGCACCGCGGCATGGGAGGTCCCCGTCCGACTGTGCAAGCGTCTAGTGAATGACCATCTTACTGGAACACCGCCCGTGCGTTCCGGTGAGCGCACTCCACGTGTAGATCACGGCCGACGATGGGAGAAACGGCGACAATCACCGTCCCCCGGCGTCTCGCCGATTTCCTCCGGGAACGGCACGACGAGATCATCGCGCGCTGGGAGCGCGAAGTCACCCGCCTGCGTCCCGCGAAATTCCTCACCCGTCCGGCGCTGCTCGATCACATCCCCGACTTCCTCCGGCAGTTGACCGAATTCGTGAGCGCCGCGCGCGAGCACCAGCAGGTCGCGCCTCCGCAGCAGTTTCCCATCGTGCACGCCATCGAGCGCCTCGACCTCGGATACGACCTCGCCGAAGTGGTGTCGGAATACGCCATCCTGCGCGAGTGCATCTCGACGCTTGCCCATACCCAGTCGTCGCCTTCGTTGTTTTCGGCCGAGTTGCCGCTGCTCCACCATGCTCTCGATCTCGCCATCGCCGCGTCGGTCGAACGGTACAGCCAGACCCGCGAGCGCACCTTGAAGGCGCTCGATCGGATCTCCACCGCGGCACTCGGGGTCCACGAAGTCCGCGCCTTCCTGCCCAAGACCCTCGCTGCCTTGCTGGAGACGACACCCGCGATCGATTCCGCCAGCATCCTGCTCATCGACGATGGCCGCCTCCACGTCAAGGCAGCCGCGGGTCTCGCGCTCCCTCCGGGAACCGCGCCGTCGCTTCGTCCCGGCGAATGTTTCGCGGGGAAGGTGGGGGAGACGCAGAAGCCCCTCGCCATCCGCGACCTGGAAAGCGACCCGACCGTCACCACCGACATCATCCAGAGGCGCGGGACCCGCGCCATGTACGGTGTTCCCTTGCACTTCGGGACCGAGCCGATCGGCGTCGCCTTGATGGGTTCCTCCAGCACCTACGAGTTCTCGCACGACGATCTGCTGCTCTTCCGGACCGCCGCGAACCGTGTCGCCGCGCTGGTGGCACACGCGCGGCTGGACGAAGCGGTCGGTCGCCAGAGCGAGATGCACGAGAGCATCCTCTCGGCGCTCGGCGACCTGGGCGAGGGATTCGCCATCGTCGAGAACGGACGCGTCGCCTTCGTGAACCCGGCCCTCTGCCGCATCGTCGGGCGATCGCCCGAGGAGATCTACGCGCTGCCCTCCTTGCTCGATCTCGTGGTCCCCGACGAGCGCGATGCGCAGCGACAAATTCTCGAGGAGCGCTTCGGCCGCGAGGGCGCAGCGGGCGGACGTCTCGAGGCGAAGTTGTTGCACAAGGACGGGCATGGCATCGACGTCGAGTTGGGCGTCAAGCGGAAGGTGACCGGTCGCGTGGTGCTCGTCGTCCGCGACGTCACGGAGCGCAAGACGCTGGAGCGCGAGCGGGCCGAGCACCAGGCCCGCCTCGAGACGGTGCTGCAAATCCTTCCGGTGGGCGTCGTCATCGGCGCCGCCCCGAGCGGAGCTCTCGTCCTGCGAAACGCCGAGGCCGAACGGCTGTGGGGCCGCGGTATGGATGCCCGATCCATCGCGGAATACCGCATCTACCAGGGATACTGGCCGGACGGGCGGCCCGTTGCCAGCTCGGAATGGCCGCTCGCGCGGGCGGTTCGAGATGGCGAAATCACGCCCGCCGAGGAAATCCACATCGTCTCCGCAGACGGTACGCGACGGATCACGGAAATGAAGGCGGCGCCGGTGCGCGACGCCGCCGGCGCGGTCGTGGCCGGAGTCGTCACCATCGTGGACGTTACCGATCGCAAGCGGGACGAAGAGGAGCTTCGCGCGGCGCTCGCATTCCGCGACCAGATCTTGAACATCCTCGCTCACGACCTCCGCCAGCCGCTGACGGTGGTGGGAACTTCCGCCGAGCTGCTGCTGCGCAAGGAAACCCTGAAGGACGACGCTCCCGTGCTGCGGCGGCAGATCCGGAACGTCGAGCGGATGGATCGGATGATCCGCGATCTGCTCGACTACGCGCGGGCGCGGCGCGGAATCGGGATTCCCATCGCGCGGAAGCGGGTCGATCTCGGCACGGTCTTCCGGCAGGCCCTGGAATCGATCGAGTCGATCCATCCAGGCCGGAAGCTCGCCTTCGATCGCAAGGGGGATGTGGCCGGCCTTTTCGACGCCGACCGGATGCTGCAGGTATTCGTCAACCTGGTCGAGAACGCCGTCGCCTACGGTCCCAAGGACATGCCGGTCGACATCTCGCTCGAGGAAGACGGAGCGGACGTCGTCTTGCGGGTGCACAACCTCGGTGAGCCGATCCCGCCCGACAGGCTCTCGACCATCTTCGAGCCGTTCCGGAGAGGGACGAGCCAGAGCAATCGGGGCGGGCTGGGACTGGGCCTTTTCATCGTGCAGCAGATCATCGCCGCGCACCACGGCACGGTGGCGGTAACCTCGACTGCCGAGGATGGCACCACGTTCGTCGTTCGCGTGCCGAAAGCGTGACCTCGCTCAGCGGTCTTTCGCGCGCGGCACCGCGGAGCTCTCGAGGCGCTCGAACAATTGGCGAACCACCGGTGAGAGCGGCTCTTGCCGGCCGGCCTGGATTCCCTTGAGCTCGAGCTGATCGAGGGGCGGACGCAATGCGACCGTCTCGAACTGGTTCGATTGCAGATCTTCCGAGACCGCGAAGCCGGGGAGCACGCCGTATGCGCCGGCCGTGCGCAAGACGGTGCGCTTGACCGCCTCGATGGTTCCCAGTCCATTCATGGTGGGCGCCGGAAAGCCGGTCGCCCGGAACTGCTCGC
This sequence comes from Deltaproteobacteria bacterium, assembly GCA_005879805.1. Lineage (GTDB taxonomy): Bacteria > Myxococcota > Myxococcia > Myxococcales > 40CM-4-68-19 > VBKO01. The sequence continues at coordinate 10,188 of VBKL01000266.1, forward strand.
GCACGATCTGGTGATAGGTGCCGGCGCGGTCGCTGAAGAAGAAAACGCCCTTTCGCAAAGTCTCCGCGGTCATCGTCTCGGCGCTGCCCTCGTTCGCACGGGGAGCCTTGAAACACACCAGCGGCGTCCGCAGCAGGACCCGCTCCTCGGTCCGCCGGCTCCCGCGCTCGAGCAGCAGCCCGACGTCGATCTGACCGCTTTTCACCCAGCGGCGGATGTCAGCGACCTAGACTGCGGCCGTTCTTCTTGAACACCCGGGTCCCGAGAGCGCGCTCGAGAGAGGCGATGTTCTCGGAAACGGTGGACTGCGCGACCCCGAGGGTCTGCGCGGCCCGGGTGAGGGTCTCCGCCTCGACCACGGCGACGAACATCCGTAGCTGCCTGAGCTCGAGATCGGCGCTCACGGGCGGAGGCACCATCCATCGGTAACTCCGATGGAAGCGATTGGCGGTTTGGAGCAGGTGGGCACGCGGCGCAGGTTTGGCCCTCGGGAGGCACGCATGCCGAAAGTGACCAATCTGGTTCGCGCGGTATTCACCATGCTGCTCTTCCCCGCGCTCACCTTCGCCGGCGCCGCCCCTCGGAAGCTCATTCCCATCACCACCCGTTCGAATGAGGCGCGGGCGCTCTACCTGGAAGGCCGGGCCCTCATCGATCGGCTCAAGGCTACCGATGCCAACGCCAGGATGCGAGCGGCAGTGGAGAAGGACCCGGATTTCGCCCTGGCCTGGCTGCAGCTGTCCAACACCTCGGGGACCTCCAAGGAATCGTTCGAGGCCCTGAAGCACGCGACCGCCCTGGTGGGGAAGGTCAGCGAAGGCGAGCGAATGCTCATCCTCGCGGTCGACGCAGGCACCCGCTCGCTGATCGCCGAGCAGGAGAGGCTCTTGACCACCCTCGTGCGCAAGTATCCAGACGACGCGCGAGCCCACACACAACTGGGATTGCACTACTTCAACCGCCAGGATTGGGTCGCTACCGTGCGCGAGCTCTCGCGCTCGATCGATCTCGACCCTCGATACACCATCCCCTACAACCAGCTCGGCTACGCCTATCGTTTCCAAGGCAAGATGGTCGATGCGGAGAAGACCTTCCGCCGATACAGCGAGCTGTTGCCGTCGGATCCGAATCCGCACGATTCCTATGCGGAGCTGCTCATGCAGCTCGGCCGCTTCGACGAGTCGATCGCCGAGTATCGCAAAGCGCTCGAGATAGACCCGCTCTTCCCTTCCGCCCTGGTGGGGATCGCCAACGACCAGGTGCTGCAGGGAAAGGGAGAGGAGGCGCGCGCGACGCTGAAGGAGGCGCTGCGCATCGCGCGCAATGACGGCGAGAAACGGCAGGCCTGGTACTGGATCGGGCAGACCTGGGCCCACGAAGGTCGCTGGACGCAAGCGATCGAGTCCATAGAGGAAGAGAAGAAGATCGCGGATGCGGCGGGCGATCTGGTGTCGGCTTCTCGGGATCTCAATCTCATCGGCAACCTGCTCCTCGGCGCCGACAAGCCGGACGAGGCGGCGCGGCAATTCGAAGCGGGCGTGGCGCTGGTCGCCAAGGCCGGGACCTCCGCCGAGGTCAAGGAGACGGCGCGGCGAAATCACCTCTTCGATCTGGCGCGGGTCGCGCTACAGAAGAAGGATCTGGCAACTGCGCGGGCCCGATCGCGCGACTACGCGGCCGCCGTCTTTGCGAGGAACGTCCCGCTCGAGGTGCGGCAGAGTCACGAGCTGGCCGGGATGATCGCGGTGCAGGCCGAGGAATGGGCCACCGCGGTCAACGAGCTGGCTCTCGCGAACCAGCGCAACCCGCGCGTGCTCTATCTCACGGGGCTCGCCTGGCAGGGGAAGGGCGACCCGGCCAGAGCCAGGGAAGCACTGAAGGCGGCCGCCGACTTCAACCAGCTCGATCCTGTCTATGCGTTCGTGCGCACTGCCGCGCGCCACGCGCTTTCGTTGAGCTGAGCGGCGTTGCTGCACACGCGACATGTCTTTGCAGGCGGAGCTCGCGCCGGATGCGGCAGGGCTTCGGGGGGAACCAATTCTCGGAGGAAGCATGCGGTTTGGGAACATCATCGGTTTGGTGACAGCCGGGGCAGCGAGCTTCCTGCTCGCGCTGCCGGCCCTGGCGCAGACGACGGGTTCGTTGTCGGGTCAGGTGGTCGACGCAAACTCGCAGCAGCCCGTGGGCGACGCGGTCGTCATCGCCCAGAGCCCTGCACTGCAAGGTGAGCAGACCGTCGTCACGGATACGACCGGCGCGTTCGAGATCACCCTCCTTCCGGCGGGCACCTATACCCTCACGGTCCAGCGCGAAGGCTTCCAGCCCTTCACGCAGCAGGGATTGACCGTCCGTCTCGACCGCACCATCCGGGTCAAGCTATCGCTGGTTCCCGATGCCTTGAAGGAGCAGGCGATCGAGATCGTGGCGCAGCGGCCGAGCATCGCCGTCACCTCCACGCAGCAGGGCGGCTCGATCTCCAAGGAACAGATGTCGCTCGTTCCCTACGGCCGCAACGCCCGCACCTTCGATCAGGTGGCGACCGCGATTCCCGGCGTGCAGCCCGACGCGAACGGCGGCTTCGCGATGAACGGCTCCGGCTCTCCCGAGCAGAACTACATCATCGACGGCGTCAACGTCTCCGACCCGGGTTTCGGCACGCTCGGCACCACGCTCATCCAGGACTTCGTCCAGGAAGTCGAGATCAAGACCGGCGGCTACCAGGCCGAATACGGCCGCGCCACGGGCGGCATCATCAACGTCGTCACCAAGTCGGGCAGCAACGAGTTCCACGGATCGGTGTTCGTGAACTGGTCGCCCTTCGAGGCCACGCGCAAGCAGATCAACACGCTCGGCGCCTCCATCGGGACCCAGGTCTCCCAGCGCTACAACCTGGATTTCGGCGCCGAGCTCGGTGGACCCATCATCAAGGACAAGCTGTGGTTCTTCGCCGGCGTCGCGCCGCAGTTCGTCTCGCGCAACATCGCCCGCACCATCAACGTGGAGGAGTCGAACCCCACGGGGCAGGCGGTCCTCGACTCGAACGGGAATCCGCTCACCAAGGAGATCGCGCGCAAGACGTACACTTCGACGCAGACCTCCTACAACCTGAGCGGCAAGCTGACCTATCTGCTCAACGAGAACCACAGCGTCGCGCTCGCCGCGTACGGCAACCCGACCAACAACAACGGCGTCTACGTCGACAACTACGGGTTCGTGAGCTCGCCGGCCACGGGCAACGAGGGTACCTTCCTCCAGAATCACGAGCTCGGCGCGGTCGACACCTCCCTGCGGTACTCGGGCAAGCTGTTCAACAAGACGATGCTGGTGGAGGCGACAGCTGCCTATCACCGGCAGCGCGACAACGAGGTCCCCGTCGGAGTCGACGGCGTGAGCGCCGCGGCGGTCGCCAACACGCCGAACGTCAACCTCCGAGGAACCCGCAACCTCCTCGACCCGCTCATCCAGAGCGATCCCCTTGTCCCCGACTACCAGAAGAGCGCGGCGGTGCAGGCTGCCTGCGCCATCCAGCCGAACGGATTCGATCCCTGCCCGGTGACGAACTACGGGACCGGCGGCGCCGCCATCCTCCTCGGCACGCGCACGCTCGACCGCATCGGCGGCGTCCTCAAGCTCTCCAACTTCGTCGAGCTGGCCGGACACCACCAATTCAAGTACGGAATCGACGGGTCGCGCGACTCGTTCAACCAGACCAAGACGTACGCAGGCGGAGCGGCGCTGCGCCTCTTGACGAGCGGCACCATCCAGTACTTCCGCGCCTTCGGTCACGCCGATCCGAGCCGCCCCGGGCAGGCGGCGGTCAATCCGGCGGATCCGAATCGCTTCCAGGACGATACCGTCTCGGCCGTAACGCACAACACCTCGGTCGCCTTCTTCGTGCAGGACACCTGGAACGTCCTCGATCGCGTCGTCCTCGACATCGGCGTTCGCGGCGAGAAGCAGCTCATGTACGCGGACTCGAAGACCCTCGACGCCAACGGCAATCCCGTCAACGGCGCCGGAATCAACCTGACGAACGTCATGCCGCGCGTCGGCCTCGTCTACGACTTCACCGGCCGCGGGCTCTCCAAGGTGTACGGGTCGTATGGGCGGTTCTACGAGTACATTCCGCTCGACCTCGCTGACCGGGCGCTCAGCGCCGAGCAGTCGCTCGACCTGCGCAAGGATCCCAACAACTGCTCGAACCCGGCTGACCTGCGCACCTGCGCGATCATCCCGAATGCGTTCGGCGCGGGCCGCACCTTCGCCTTCACGGGTGGAGCAGCCGGCACGTCGGTCGACCCGCACCTGCAGGGTCAGTACACCGACGAATATCTGGGCGGCGTCCAGTACCAGGTGTACCGCGACATCACCCTCGGCGTGGACTACGTGCACAAGCAGATCGGC